>JAMQPK010000012.1 GCA_023717525.1 Vicinamibacterales bacterium
GAACTCGCAGATTTCGACGGCGGCGAGGGTGCCAACGGGGCTGTCGTAGACGAACGCCGCATTCCAGGTGGGAATGACGAGGTCATCGGCGAGGTACGAGATGCGGTGATTCAAGACCTCGTCGCGCTCCTGGCGGCTCAAAGGTGCCGACTCGCCGCGGAGCAGCCCGGCGATGACGCTCCCGTGCTCTGCCACGATTTCGTCCGACGTGTGATGTCGATCGAGATCGTTGATCGCGAACACCAGATAGTCTTCCGACAACAACGTCTGCCGCGGCTTTTTCAGTGCCGGTGCGAGCCGCTGCGAAACGGCCCTGCACGCGTGCTCGCTTTTCCGCTCGAGCGCCTCGTTTTCGACAAGTGTCTGTGCGACCCGGGAGAGGTCGGCCCAGGTGCCAGAAAAAGGCTTCGAGAGGCGGAGCGATACGACGCCGTAGTCGAAGATTCTGAAGGTGACCTTGAAGTCGTCGATCGCCGCAATGTCCACGGCGCCGCCGTCGAAGGTCAGCGGCGGCTGTTGATACTGAAAGTAGGCCGGCGTCGGAGCTTTTGGCTCGAGTCGCGCACGGGTCGTGCCTCCCACAAGCCCCTCAGCGGCAGTCAGATCGGCTGCTTCGGCGACGTCGAACAAGTAGAGGGCGAAGATCTGTCCCGCCCGGATGACCTCCATCGACCCCCAGCCTAATCGTCGTGCCTGGTCGCCGGCAAGTCGGGATACTTGTAAAGTTTCTGTAACGTCGGCCGGATCTCCTTCTCCCTGCAGCAGAATTCTCCGTTTGTGGCACTCGAGATCTATCTCTTCAGACACGGCATCGAGTCGCAACCTCCGGATCCTCCGGGGCTGAGCGCGCAAGGGGTGGCGCGCGTCCGAAGGCAGGCACGCGGGCTTGCGTGGATGGGAGTGAGGTTCGACCTGGTGCTGGCCGGCAACGACCCCGTGTCGCGCGACACGGCCACGGCACTCGCCGACGGTCTGTTGCCGCGTCCTCCCGTGGTCGACAGCCCGGCCTTCGGGCCGGAAGGCAACGCGGAGGACGCGCTGAAGGAACTGTGGGATGCGAAGTCGGATATCCGGATCGCCGCGGTCGGATGCGAGCCGATCGTCGGGATCGTTGCGTCTCGTCTCATCGGCGCTCGCCATCCCTTTTCGTTCAAGAAGGCCGCCGCCTGCTGCATCGATATCGAGCCGGGAGACCCCTGTGGCCGGCTGCGCTGGTTTTTGCCGCCGAAGATTCTGCGCGAAATGGGACGCTTGGCCTAGGGTAAGCGCGGAAACTCGTCAGGATTGTCCGTAAAGAGTGAATCGACGCCGAGCTCGTAGAGAAAGAACTTCATCTCATCGCGGACGGTCGCGAAACGGCCATGGTCGGCGGCGCGGAAGGTGTAAGGCGTTACTGTCAGGTGATTGGCGTGCGCCCACTGCACCAGCTCCGGCCGGTGTTCGAGGATCTGCTTTGCGGGGCCGAGGCCCGTGACGAACCCCGCCGCTTCTTTCACCCGGTCCGGAGTGCCCCAGGACTGGGCGAGTGACCCTTCCATCAGAAACACCCGCGGTATGTTCGGGAGGTCGCGGGCGAGCTGACGAAGGCTCGATTCGTCGAACGACTGGAAAATCACCGGAGTCTGACGGGTGGGCCGATCGAGCCCATTTCGACGAATCGATTCGACCACGAGCGGCTCCATCTCGAGTCCCCGGCCGCGATAGACCTCGGGCGACTTCAATTCCGGGTACAGGCCTGCACGATTCCCGATAAGGTCGATGGCTTCCTGCCAGGTCAGCACGCGCTCGCCAGCAAAGCGCGCATCGAACCAGCCGCCGGCATCCAGCGTCTTCACCTCGGCGAGCGTGAAGTCATGCAGCAGCCAATGCTTGACAGGGCCGCCGGGCCCTGGTGTCTCGACGAAACGATCCGGAAAGACTTCCTCGACGTTTGTCGTGCGCTCGAGCGTGGCGTCGTGCAGGCACACGAGCTGCCCATCCTTCGTAAGGCCGAGATCCTGCTCGACGAAGTCGGCGCCCTGCTGAATAGCCAGGAGATACGCAGCCCGCGTGTGCTCGGGCGCATATCCTGACGCACCGCGATGCGCCACGAGCTGCTTGGCGCCGGCGCTGGTCAACACCGCCGACATTCCGGACAGAAATGTCGCCAGTGTGATGCCGATCGTCAACCGCCTGGTTCTGTCCGTCATCGGGCCTCCACGTCTCGACCATAGCAGCACCGTACAAACTCGCGGTAACACGCAGGTGGCGTTCTGGACACGTTACGGCGCGATCGTGCGCGCTTCACCTCGCGTTCACGTCCCGCTGGTAAAAACGATCTCAGGGGGACACGTACATGATCAGAAAGTTGCTGTGGCTTGTCGTGATGTGCTGCAGCGTGGCCGCTCCGGCGCACGCGCAGTTTGAAACCTCAACCGTCCTGGGGACGGTCCGTGACGCGTCTGGCGCCGTGGTGCCTGAGGCGACCGTCACGCTGACGAACACTGCGACGGGCGTGTCTCTTGCGAAGGCCACCAATCCCGAGGGAGGGTACGAGTTCTTTACGGTCCCGTCAGGCATCTACCTGCTGACCGTCGAGAAATCTGGCTTCGCGATGGCGATGGTCGAGAACGTCAGCGTGCAGGTGGGGTCGCGTCTGCGCGTCGATGCGCAGATGAACGTCGGCCAGGTCACGGAGAAAGTCTCCGTCACGGCGACGGCCCCGCTGATTGAAACAGACACAAGCGCGCGCGGCCAGATCATCACAGGCGATCAGACCAGGGCCCTGCCGCTGAACGGGCGTGAGTATTCGTCGCTTGCACTGCTGACGACGGGTGTGCGGTTGTCGGGCTTCAACAACGGCAGCTCGGGCACGCCGCGGGAAGGGTCATTCAATGTGAACGGGCTTCGGAGCACCTTCAACAATTTTCTGATCGACGGTGTCGACAACAATGCGTACGGCACCAGCAATCAGGGCTTTTCCAACCAGGTGATGCAGCCGCCACCCGACGCCGTGCAGGAGTTTCAGGTGGTCACCAACAACATGAGCGCCGAGTACGGCCGCGCCGCCGGCGCGACCATCAACGTCGCCTACCGTAGCGGTACGAACCAGCTGCACGGCGCCGCGTGGGAGTTCAACCGCGATACGCGGATGAATGCCGTCGGCTTCTTCAAGCCGGCGACAGGCAAGCCGACGCTGTCGCGGAATCAGTACGGTTTCACCCTTGGCGGTCCGGTCGTGAAGAACAAGGCGTTCTTCTTCGGCGACTTCGAGGGGTTCCGGCAGGATCGCAAGGTGACGGCGTTCTCGGTGATTCCGACAGCGGCGCAGCGCCAGGGCGTGCTTAGCGTCGACGTTCGCGATCCGCGCACCGGAGTCGTCTATCCCGCAGGGACGAACATCCCGATGACGGCCTTCGCCCAGAGAGTGCTCTCGCAGTTGCCGGATCCAAACGCCGCCGGAGCGAACAACTACGCCATTCTGCAGGAGTTCACCAACCACAGCGACAAGACGAACGGCAAGCTCGACGCCAGGCTCAGCAGCCGTGCGACGGTGTTCGGGCGGTTCGGCTGGCGCAAGCTCGACACCGAGGACCAGCCACCGATTCCGCTGCCGAGCGGCGGCGGCGGCAACGGCAATATCTATGCGAAGAGCAAGCAGCTTGCGCTTGGCATGACGTACATCCCGAGCGACAGCTCGCTCCTGGAGGTCCGCTTCGGCTGGTCGCAGACGCAGGCCGGCAAGAATCCACCAGCGCTGGGATCAACCTCCGCACTCGAGGCGTTCGGCATCTCGGGGCTTCCGGCCGATCCGCGCATCTCCGGCGGGTTGCCCACACAGAGCATCACTGGGTACACCGCGCTCGGACGCCAGTCGACGAACCCGCAGTGGCAGTACCCGACGGTGTTCGACCCAAAACTGAACTACACACGGCTGATTGGCCGGCAATCGATCAAAGCCGGGTACGAGTTCCAGAGGATCAACACCGAGGTGCAGGACGTGAATCCTCTTTACGGATCAGATACCTACGCCAGCTCGTTCACGCGCCCCACCGGCGCAGCAGCCAGCAACCTGTTCAACCTTGCGGATTTTATGCTCGGTCTGCGTTCGACATATGCGCTCAGCAACGTTCTGGTAGCCAAACTCCGCCAGAATATGCAGTTCGTCTATCTGCAGGACGACGTTCGCGCGACCAGCAAGCTGACGTTGAATCTGGGCCTGCGGTACGAATATGCCTCGCCGCAGTGGGAGGCCGATAACACTCTTTCCAACTGGGATCCCGCGACGCACAAGATGGTCAGGGCGGGCGAAGGATCGGTCGCCGATCGCGCGCTCGTCGATCCCGACCGCAACAATTTTGGGCCCCGCCTGGGCTTCGCGTACTCGATCACGCCGAGAACGGTCATCCGCGGCGGCTGGGGCGTCAGCTACGTTCACTTCAATCGCGCAGGCGGCGGCAACCTCCTGCCAATCAACGGCCCCCAGGTGATCAATGCCGTGGTCGTGCAGGCAAGCGCGACCGATCCTGCGTTCCGCACGACCGAGCAGGGATATCCGACCGGCCTCACCGATCCTTCGAAGTTCGATCCCCTGGCGGCGAACGTGACGTACATGCCCAGGGACTACCACTCGAGCCAGGTGCAGAGCTGGCACGTCGGCGTGCAGCGGGAGCTTGGCGCGAACATGCTGCTGGATGTGGCTTACGTCGGCAACAAGGCGGACGGGCTGCTCCTGTTCGCCAACTACAACCAGGCAGCGCCGAACAACGCCGCGGGGTCGTTGACACTGCAGGCGAGGCGGCCCATCCAGGACATGGCCGATATCACCTACGCTTTCAATGGCGGGAAGTCGCGCTACCGTGCGCTGCAGATGAAGTTCGACTGGCGGATGCGGGGTGGCGTGTCGCTACTGAATGCGCTCACCCTATCGGAAGCGAAAGACAATGGCGCGGGATCGCTCGAGAATCCCAATGGGAATGCGCCGGCTCCGCAGGACTTCTACAACATCGAGGCCGACTACAGCTACTCCGCGTATCACCAGCCGTACAACAACACCACGAGTTTCGTCTGGTCTCTTCCGATTGGCCGGGGACGCCGGTGGATGGGCGACGCCTCGACGGCAATGGACGCGCTCGTGGGCGGGTGGCAGCTATCGGGGATCAGCAGCCTCTATTCGGGGGAGCCGGTGACGTTCACCTACACGCCACCCGCATCGGCGCTGGTTTCCGGCATTCAGCAGGATTTTCGAGGGCAAAACATCTTCCGTCCAAACGTGACTGGCGATCCGTACGCTCCCGATGGTCAGCAGACGATTACGAACTGGTTCAACAAAGACACGATCGTTGTGCCGACCGACATCAGCCAGCCGTTCGGCAATGCGCAGCGCAACATCGTTCGAGGTCCGCTGTTCTGGCAGGTGGATTTCGCGCTGAGCAAGCACTTCGACCTCGCGGGATCGACTGATATGGAGTTCCGGCTCGAAGCATTCAATCTGTTCAATCGCACGAACTTCCGTCCGCCGAACGGCAACCGCAGCTCGGGCGCCTTCGGCACGATCACGACGACCTACGATCCACGTCAGCTGCAGTTGGGGTTGAAAGTGAGCTTCTAGGGGAGGCAGACAATGATGAGAATGCCACGCGTCGCGATTTTCACCGATTCCTACCACGAGGCCAACGGGGTCGCGCGCACGTCGAAGGCCATCGAAGCGTGCGCGAAGCGTCGTGGGATGTCGTTGCTGTCTGTCCGCGCAGGGGAAGAGACCCAGCTTGTGCACGACGGATCGATTACTCATCTCGATCTCAGGCGGTCGAGAACGGCGTCCTTCAGACTCGAGAATGATCTGCGGTTCGATTTGGCAATGTGGCGATACATCTCGCGTGTCAGGGCAATCCTCCACTGGTTTGCCCCGGATGTTCTGCATTTCACAGGCCCGAGCGACGTCGGACAGCTGGGTGCCTATCTCGGCCATCGGCTCGGCATTCCGATGGTCGCGTCGTGGCACACCAACCTCCATCAATATGCATCGCGCCGAACCGGACTGAAGTCGGTGGAGCAGCCGGCGCTAAGGGCGTTGATGCAGTTCTACCGGATCCCGCGCGTCATCCTCGCGCCCAACGACGAGCTGAGGTCGCTACTCGAACGCGAAACCGGAAAGCCGACCGTGCTCATGCCGCGCGGTGTCGATACGGAGCTGTTCACGCCGGCCAGGCGGCGTTTCCCGAACTGGATGGTGAACATTGGCTATGTCGGTCGTTTGTCGTCGGAGAAGAACGTTCGGGCGTTGCGCGCCATCGAAGAGCAGCTCGATGCGGAAGGCTTCGACGTGCGCTTTACGATCGTCGGCGACGGCGGCGAACGCGGGTGGCTCGAGAAGCACATGCAGCGCGCCGATTTCATGGGAGTTCTCCGCGGCGGAGAGCTCGCGACGGCCTACGCGGAAATGGACATTTTTGCGTTTCCATCGGAGACCGACACGGTCGGGAACGTCGTCCTCGAGGCGATGGCGTCGGGCGTTCCCGTTGTGGCGATGGACAGAGGCGGGCCGAAGTTTCTCGTCGAGAACGGCCGCACGGGCCTGGTCGCGTCCGATCAGCAGACGTTCGTCGATGCCGTGCGGGACCTTGTGAAGAACCGGGGGAAGCGTGAAGCCCTCGGCGTCGCTGCCCGGTCGCGGGCTCTTCAGCAGTCGTCCTGGGATCGTATCTTTCACGACATCTGTCAGGCATACGGCCTGGCGATCTCGCTCGCCTCGCGAAAAGGTCCGGCGGTGGGCGCGCCTCCCGTCGCCCTCGCGGGGCACAGGCAAACGGCCTGATGCGCCTGCGACTGATGTTTTTACGCCGCTGTTAGGCCGGCGGTACCGGTTCGTCATCGGGTCACTGCATATTGTGGCCGTTGACCTTCAGCGTCATAGTCTGCGCTTACAACGAAGAGCGCTTTCTCGGTGCCTGCCTCGCATCGCTGCTGAATCAATCGCGGCCGCCGGAACAGATCATCGTCGTGAACAACGCCAGCACCGACCGTACGGGCGATATCGCCAGGGCGGCCGGTGTCGTGGTGATTGATGAACCGCGCAAGGGCCTCGTGATTGCCCGCGAGACAGCGCGGTGCGCGGCGCTCGGAGACGTGCTCGCATATGTCGATGCCGACTGCCGGGCGCCGCGCGACTGGCTCGAGCGGATGGCCTCCGCCTTCGATGGAGACAACCCGCCCGTCGCCGTCACAGGGCCGTACCGATTCTACGATTGGGACGTCACCGGCCGCGTCCTCATTCGGATGTACGACTGGAGCCTGGCGCCAGCCACCCATTTTCTCGCCCAGTACGTGCTGGGTGTCGGGGCCATCCTCTATGGCGGCAATTTTGCTGTGAGGGCAGAGGGGCTGCGTGCGATCGGCGGCTTCGACACATCGATCGAGTTTCACGGCGAAGATACGAACCTCGCGAGACGCCTCGCCAAGGTGGGGCGCGTGCGATTGATGCCACGCTGCTTTGTCTTCACCTCTGCCCGCCGCTACAAAGTGATGGGTCGCGGACGGGTGTTCGGTCTCTACCTGCGGAATTTCTGCGCCGAAATTTTCTTCCACCGCCCCTCGGACAAAACGCACGAGGACGTCAGAGCCTGAGCATGCCTGGGTACGAGCCCTTTCTGCTGTGCGATTTCCATGTACACACGACATGGAGCGACGGGCGCCTGTCCCTGCGCGAGGTCGTCGATCTCTACGGCCAGACAGAAAAATTCGACGTGCTCGCAATCACCGATCACATCCTGAGCAAGAAAGACCTGCTCGGCCGCCTCGGGCGTCTGGCGACGCTCGGCCGGCACCGTTTCTCGATTACTCCGGAAACGTTCGACGACTATATGGGAGACATCGCGAAGGAGGCCGATCGCGCCAGGCGCGAGTACGGCCTGCTGGTGATTCCAGGCGCAGAGATCACGCAGAACCACCTTCGCGCCAAGCACAACTCGCACATCGTTGCGCTAGGTATCAAGGAATTCATCAGCGCGGATCTGAACGCGAAGCTCATCCTCGAGGAGATTCGCGATCAAGGAGCGATCAGCGTTGCGTGCCATCCGCATCATCGAACGACGAGCCGCATGGAAATTGCGACCTGCTATCTGTGGGATCACCGGAAGGATCTGGCGCACCTGGTAGACGTGTGGGAGGCGGCAAACCGCGACGATCTATTTTCAGTGACCAGCCTGAAACACTATCCCTACGTGGCAAACAGCGACTTCCACAAAGAGAAGCATCTGTATTCGTGGAAAACCCTCGTCCGGTCGGCGAAGACCTGGCCTGCCGTCAAAGCCGCGTTGAAAGCCAACGTCGATATCGCGATTACGCTCTTCCGAAAGACTTCCTGTACGGCTGCCTGAGCCGCCGCGAATTTACGCGAAATTGGCCGGAACGACACCTCGTCGTCGATCGGGGCTGTCATTGTTGGGCGTGCACGCAGGAGACGACATGGACGCCGATTTCATTCCGATCAACGCCTTCATCCGAATCCAGGTGGAATTCCTCGAAATGCCCGGCCTGAAAATGACCCCTGCACAGATTGCCCGTCTCTGTGGTCTCTCGCGTGCTCTTTCAGAAGCCGCACTCGACCGGCTTGCGAGCCGCGGCTTCCTCCGGCGCGCCGAAGACGGCACCTTCCTTCGCCTGTCCTAGATAACCGTACCCGCGGCAATGCGGCCGAACTTGGGGACGATGATGATCCCGTTCCGGATGTAATAGCCCTCGCCGTCGGCGTGCTGCACGCCGGCCTCGTTGACGAGGCGCGCCCCGTCGCCGATTGACGCGTTCTTGTCGACGATCACACGGTCCAGCATCACGTTGCGACCGATGCCCACAGCGCCCCTCTCCGAGTCGGCGTCGTAGTCGTCGGCGCCCAGCAGAACTGACCGTGTGATGGTCGTGTCTTTCCCAACCAGCGTCCGGATGCCGACCACCGACTGCTCGATCGTGCACGCGTCGAGGAAGCAGCCGTCGCCGATGAGCGACTCGCGCATGGTGCATGCCCGCATGTGCGAGGGCGGCAGAAAGCGTTCGTGCGTGAACACCGGCCGCTTGGCATCGAAAAACCTGAACGGGGCGTGCGGCTGGGTGAGCAGGATGTTGGCGTCGTAGAACGACTCGATCGTTCCGACATCGGCCCAGTACCCGTCGAAGAGGTACGACTTGACACGATAGTTGCTCAGCGACGCCGGAATAATTTCGCGGCCGAAATCGGCGCCCTCGGTACCGGCCAGGATTTGCAGAAGCACTTCTCGTGAAAACACGTAGATGCCCATCGAGGCGATGAACGGCTTCTCGACTTTGTGCACGCGCGAATGGAACAGCGATCCCGGCGGCACGCTGCTGCCGATCTGCGCCAGCCGTTCGGCATTCGGCTTTTCCTCGAACCCGACGATCTGACCATCACGATCGAAAAGAAACAGACCCATCGACGTGGCGTCATCAGGCGACACCGGCTGGGCGGCGATGGTGATGTCGGCATCCTGGTCCACGTGTGCCTCGAGCAGCAGGCCGTAGTCCATACGGTAGAGGTGATCCCCGGCCAGGATCAGGTAGTAGTCTGCGTCGTACCCGACGAAATGACGCGCCGCCTGACGCACAGCATCGGCGGTACCCTGAAACCAGTGCGGGTTGTCGGGTGTCTGTTCGGCAGCGAGAATATCGACGAATCCCCGCGAGAACGGATCCATGTGGTAGCTCTGCGCGATATGGCGGTTGAGCGACATGGAGTTGAACTGCGTCAGGACGAAAATGCGGCGCAGGTCCGCGTGCAGGCAGTTGCTGATCGGCACATCGATCAGACGGTACTTGCCGCCGATAGGCACGGCCGGCTTCGAGCGTGTCTGTGTGAGAGGAAAGAGGCGGGAGCCCTGACCCCCACCGAGGATTATTCCGAGAACGTCAATCATAAGGGTTCTAGAGTTCCAAGGTTCTAAGGTTCCAAGGTTCGAACTATAGAACAGCCAAACCTTAGAACTCTAGAACTCTAGAACCTTCGAACCTTAGAACGTTCTAGTCCAACGCCGCGGCCGATTCCGGCTCTTCCACGAACCGGTAGCCCATGCCGATCACTGTTTCGATCTGGCGTCCGGCCGAGCCCAGCTTGCCTCGCAGGCGGCCAACGTGAACGTCGACCGAGCGGGTCTCGACCTGCCGGTCGAACCCCCACACGCGCTCGAGCAGCCGATCGCGCGAGATGACCCGGTTGCGGTTCTCGACCAGAAAACACAACAGCTCGAACTCGCGTTTGGTCAACTTCACCGACGCGCCGCTGACCGTCACCGATACGGCGTCGAAATCGATCGTCAGCGAGCCTCGCTTGTAGGCGGTTATCCGCTCCGGCACAGCAACCTGTGAAGGACGTCTGAGCACGGCTCGAACACGCGCGACGAGCTCGCGCAGGCTGAAGGGCTTGGTCACGTAGTCGTCGGCGCCCAGTTCGAGTCCAGAGATCCGTTCAGATTCGCCGCTGCGTGCGCTCACCATGATGATGGGAATGGCTGCGCTTACGGCCCGGCCGCGCAACAGGCGGCATACTTCGATCCCGTCGATGAAGGGCAGATTCAGGTCGAGCAGGACGAGTCCAGGAGGGTCTTCCATCACCGATTTCAACGCCGCAGCGCCCGTGCCGACAATCTCCACGTCAAGGTCGCCGCTGCGCTCCAGAGCATGCTTCATCAGGCCGGCGATGTCGGGTTCATCTTCAACAATCAGGACCTTCGTTCGGGCTGGTTTGGTCATCTACATTGCACATTACAGACGGCGTATTTCCGCGGTATTGCTGTGTTGTTAATTCTGGGTAACCTCACGTAACCCGTTGTGTGAACAGGGCATTACCAGGAACACCACTATGCGTTACACAGTGTTTACATTAACAAGCAACCTGGTACTGAGAGAATGCCTGCCTGACGTGGAGGCCAAAATGATCTTCTCGAAGCAGTTGCGCAGCCAGAACCAGAACCACACACGTGTGTTCGTCGTGGGCGAAGCAGACGCGCGCGGTTGGGAAGTGCGGGTAGAGCAGGACGACCGCATCGTGAAACGCGAGTGGCTGCACGATTGGCATCGCGTCGAAAACGCGATGATGTCTTTCACGGTGGCGACCATGCAACTGCGCAGTGCGGGTTGGATCGAGGTTCATAAGAACTAGACCAGCCCAGCCGCCCGTGTCTTCGATGTTCAATCCCCGAAAACTCACGATGGTCGTGCCCGAGAAGGCGCTGCGCGGACGCGCCGCAAAATTGATCGTGGCCGACCGCCACGCGATCCACGGTACGCCCCTGGAAGATCCGTTTCCTGGGATGGAGATGGCGCTCTTCGGCATGGGTTGTTTCTGGGGCGCCGAAAAAGGCTTCTGGTTGCTGCCGGGCGTTTACTCCACATCCGTGGGATACGCCGGCGGCTACACGCCGAACGCATCGTACGAAGAAGTGTGCTCCGGACAGACCGGCCACACCGAGGTCGTGCGCGTCGTCTTCGACCCGTCAAAGACATCCTACGAGGCGATGCTGAAGCAGTTCTGGGAAGGCCACGATCCCACGCAGGGCATGCGGCAGGGCGCGGACGCAGGCACGCAGTATCGATCGGCGATTTATTGCTATTCGGGCGCGCAGCAGCGTGCGGCCGAACAGTCGCGCGACGCCTACCAGCAGCGGTTGACAGCCGCCGGCTTCGGCGCAATCACGACGGAAATTGCTCCTGCCCCCGACTACTACTTCGCCGAGCACTATCACCAGCAGTATCTCGCCAAGAACCCCCGCGGCTACTGTGGCCACGGCGGCACCGGCGTCACATGCCCCGTCGGCATCGCGGCTGCGTCTTAGCCGCCGATCGACATCTTCTCGAGGCGGCGGGTCGCAACGCGCGCGAGGATCGAGCAAATCAACACAATCGACACGAGAACCAACGCGCCGGCCCAGGCCTGGCGGTGCCAGTCTTCGTACGGAGACGTGGCGTAAGTGAAGATCTGCACGGTCAGAGATGCCGTTGGCTGAGTCGGGTCGACGTTCCAGAAGCGGTTGTTGAACGAGGTGAAGAGCAGAGGCGCGGTTTCGCCCGCGATGCGCGCCAGCGCCAGCACCACGCCCGTGATGATGCCGGGCAGCGCGGCGGGCAGCACAACCGTCATGATCGCCCGCCCCCGTGTGGCGCCGAGGGCCAACGCGCCTTCACGCAGCGTGTGGGGGACGAGCTTCAACAGTTCCTCGGTGTTTCGCGCGATGATCGGAATCATCATCGTGCCCAGGGCGACGCCGCCGGCGATCATCGAAAACTGTTTGAAGGGCAGCACCACGATGCCGTACGCGAAGACACCGATGACGATGGACGGGACGCCGTTCAGCGTGTCGGCGGCAAATCGAACCGCCGAGGCCAGCCGGCTGCCGGCATACTCCGACATATAGATGCCGCTGAAGATCCCGATGGGCACGGCCATCAAGGCGCCAAGACCCGAGAGCATCAGCGACCCGATGATGGCGTTGGACATGCCGCCACCCGTCTCGCCGACCGGCACGGGCGTTTTCGTGAAGAAATCCCAGTTGAGCGCCTGAATGCCCTGCGAGACGACGAAGAAGAGAATCGCGGCCAGTGGGATCACTGCGACAAGCACGGAACACGCACAGAGGCCGACCGCGATGTGAGATGTGGCCCGGCGTCGCCACGTTCGACTCATGCCGCGCTCCCGATCTTTGCGGGCTCGATTTTCGTCGCCGGGCGGGAGACCGCCTGCCGGTTCATGCTCCAGATGAGCAGCCGCGACAGCGCGTTCACGAAGAGCGTGATGACGAACAGCACGAGGCCGATTTCAATCAGCGCGTGAAGGTGCAGCTCGTCGGCGGCTTCTGTAAATTCGTTGGCGATGACCGCCGCCATTGTGTACTGAGGGGCAAACAGCGACCACGATATCGTCGGGTTATTGCCGATCACCATCGTCACGGCCATCGTCTCGCCGAGTGCTCGGCCGAAACCGAGCATGATGGCGCCGATGATGCCCGTTCGTCCGTAGGTCAGCGCCACGCGAATGGCCTCCCATTGCGTCGCGCCGAGGGCGTACGCACCCTCGCGCTGGGTGCGCGGCACCGCCTTCAAGACCTCCCTCGCCAGAGAGGAAATGAACGGAACCACCATCACGGCCAGAATGAGCGCCGCGGAGAACATGCCCAGGCCGATGGGGGGACCGCTGAAGAGCGGGAGCTGACGCAAGGCCGCCGGCATGCTGGCCTCGAGTTGTCGCACGAGCGGGACGAGGACGAAGAGCCCCCACAGGCCGTAGACGATCGACGGAATGGCGGCGAGCAATTCCGTCAGAAAGATGAGGGGCTGACGCAGCGCCGGCGGGCAGAGCTCGGAGATGTATGTGGCGATGCCCAGCGAGATAGGGGCTGCGATGAGCAGCGCGAGAACCGACGAGTACAACGTTCCCCAGATGAACGGCCGTGCCCCGAACTCGCCGGAGACCGGGTCCCAGACATCGGTCAACCAGAATCCGAAGCCGAACTTCTGAATCGAGAGGGTCGACTCGCGGGCGAGCTCGATGCCGATCGCCGCGACGACCGCCAGCACGAGCACCGCAAAAGCGCCGACGAACAGGCGAAACCCGCCATCGCCGCCGGTGCGCGAGCCCTTCACTGCCGCACCTTCACCTGGTTCAGCTGTTCCAGCTCCGTTTGGACCACATTGGCCGGGAGTGGAGCATAGCCGAGAGTGGCCGCCATTTTCTGGCCGTCGGTCAGCGCCCATTTCATGAAGTCGGTCAGCACCTTCGCAAGACGCTTGTCGCTCGGATCTTCGTATAACAGAATCCAGGTGAAGGACGACACGGGATAGGCGCCAGGGCCTGGAGCGTCGGTGATGGACACCCGGAAATCCTTGGGCATGCTCGTCGCGGCACCGGCCGCCGCAGCTGTGACTGATTCGATATTCGGCGTGATGAACTCGCCGGCCGCGTTCTGCACGGCCCCCGTAGCAATCTTGTTCTGCAGGGCATAGACGAGCTCGATATACCCGATCGATCCGGGAGTCTGCGTCACCAGACCGGCGACGCCTTCATTGCCTTTGCCACCGACACCAACCGGCCAGTTGACCGAGGAGCTGACGCCTACCTTCTGCTTCCATTCGGGAGAGACCTTCGCCAGGTAATCGACCCAGATGAAACTCGTGCCGGATCCGTCGGAGCGATGCACGACAGTGATGTCGCCTGCTGGAGGCGTCAGCCCCGGGTTCACTTTCGCGATCGCCGGGTCATTCCACTTCGTGATCTTCCCGAGGAAGATATCAGCGAGCAAGGGGCCGGTGAATCTCAGTCCAGTCGAAGTACCGGCGACGTTGTAGACCGGTACGACCGCGCCGAGCACGGCAGGAAAGTGCAGAACTTTCCCGGCCGCCTGAGTCATCTGTTCGTCGGTCATTGGGAAGTCGCTGGCCCCGAAAGACACTGTTTCTGCGATCAGTTGACGTACGCCGCCGCCGGATCCGATCGACTGGTAGTTGATTTCAACCTCAGGATGCAGCTTGTTGTACTCGGAGAACCATTTCGAGTAGATGGGGTAGGGAAACGTTGCACCGGCGCCATTGAGTTTGACTTTGCCGCCCTCCGAAGAGGGCGCGGTGCGTCCTCCACAGCCCGCCAGAACGCCCGCGGCGAGAGTCACGAAGCATACAACCCCACGGAAGGTGCCCATTGTCCTTGTCTCCGCGCCCATGGATCCCGCACAAAAAAGGGGCGGCCATTAATAGGATGACCGCCCCCACCGAAAACGAGGCCCATACCCTTTGCCAGGCCTCGAGACTGCCGTGACTAGAAGTTCACTCTGAAAGCGAACTGCACCTGACGGTTCGTGCCCAATCCGACTGTGCGGCCCACCGTGCTCGTCAATCTACCGAACGTTCCCGCCGCCGCTGAGGTGAACGGTTCACCGGGCTGAATCGTGTTGGCTACGCCGGGATTGGCTGGCAGAGCGCTGGGTAGAGTACCCACAGGGTTCGAAAAGTTGTTCTGATTCAGGATGTTGAAGAACTCCATCCGGAACTCGAAGTCGCGACCTGCAGATCCAAGGCCCCAGTGCTTGGATGCCACCATGTCGAGCTGCACGAAACCGGGACCGTGCAACTCTCCGCGCTTGAGGTTGCCGAACATGCCGGGCTTGGGAATCGCGAAAGCCGCCGGGTTCAGAAAGATCAGCCCGCCGTCCTTGATGAAGGGGTCGACGCCGGGGATGAGATCGGGTCGGCGCACGTTCCTCGACGAGCCGCCACCCGGTGTGTTGATAACCGCGACGCGACCAGCGGCTGGGCCCGTGTAGACCAGCCCGGTGGCGCTTTCAACGTAGACGACGTCCGGGCGGGTTACTCGCATATCGATGGGGATACCGCTGCGTGCGTTCAAGATTCCGCCGAGGTCCCATCCACCGGCGATGGCGTTCCACCCTCCGAGATCGTGCTTGCGACCGGTGCCTGCCGGCACCTGCCAGATCAAGCTGGAGTTGAACGTGTGACGGATATCGGCGTTGTTGTAGCCGATGTCGTAATCGAAATCCGCCGTCCTTACGGCGTTGTTCGCCGATGTCAGGGCTTCGTTCGACCCACCAGTATTGCCATAGCTCTTACCGAAGGTGTACTGAGTGTTCATGTTCAGGGCGCCGGACCGGCGAGTCAGCTGCAGCTGCATGGCGTTGTAGCTGTCGCGGCCGCCGGTGGTCTTGATGTCGATCTCGGCATAGGGACGAAGCACTGTGACGCCGTCCGGCTGGACGAGGTCCCATTGCCGCACAACGATGGCGTTCGACGTGGGGCTGGTCTGAATCAGCCGAGTGATCTGATTGGTAACGCTTCGAAGGAACAGGTTCCGGCCCTGGCTGCCGACGTACGCGACCGTCGCCGTAAACTTTGCGGGCAGCTGCTGTTGAATCGAGGTCGTGTACTGGTAGATCTTTTCAGGAATCGTGTATTCGTTCGTATACGCGCGCGGCTGGAAGTTCCGATTATTCGGGTTCGTCTGGAAGGACGCGACCGTTGCCGGGATATCCAGCGGGTACGTGCCTCCCGTGATCGTGGAGCTGACACGGTCGCTTTCAATCGGCTGAATCTGATCTTCCGGTTGTCCGGGGCCGACGTATGCGCCGACGCCCGCTCGCAGTACCGTGTTGTCGTTGGCCGACCATGTCATGGCCAGCCGCGGCAGGAAGTTGGCCGTCTTGGACTTGTAAGGCGACGTGCTCGAGGGGTCGATGACGCCGGTGTCGACGTTATATTTGACGAGCAGGTCATCGCGCTCGGTCATCGGTGTGTAGAACTCGTAGCGCAGGCCGTAGCTCAAGGTGAGGCGGGGTTTCATACGCCACTCGTCCTGTGCGTAACCGATGTAGTAGTTCTGGACGGTGTGGCGCGGTCCGGTTGCGCCGTTGTTGAAAACGCTTGGTGCGCTGACGTCGCCCAGGTACTGGACCTGTTGGAGCGTATTGGAAAGGAAGTTTGTCAGGTTCTGGTAGGTGTACGTCGTGCCGCCAAGGCGGTCCGTCGTCATGCGGATCATGCGTATCTCACCGCCCACCTTCACATAGTGGTTGCCCACGGTGCGACTCATGTTGTCGACAAAAGACAGCGAATACGGATCGTAAGGCTGTCCACGACCGTTGGTCGCGCTGTTGGAGCGGACAAGCCCGCCCGGAATGGCGATACCGGACGAGGCACCCTGACCGGCAATGCCAGTGTTGGCAACCGAACCGCTGATGTTGACCGTGATAAGCGACCAATCGACGCCATTGACGACCGGCGCCAGGCCGTTGATGCGCGTCGGTGCGGCGTTGTAGCCGAGCTTGAACTCATTCAACCCGTTGTTTCCAAGCAGGCTCTGTAGTTGCCACACTGCGTTCGTAGGATTGTCTGTGATTCTCACATTGCGGCCCGATACACCTTCAGGTTGAGTGTTCAGGCCCTGATCGTGGAACACCCGAATGTAGCTCGACATGGTATCGCTGATATGAAAGTCGAAGCGGCCGCTGAAGGCCTTCTCATCAACGTCCTGCTGACCCTGCAATTGAACGATGTCGAAGTCAGGATTTGTTGAGGCCCCTGGCAGCAGGACGGCGTTTGGCGACCGGAAGCCCGCAATCAGCGGAGCCACGGCCGGCACAGCGCGGGCAGCTGCGATGGCGCTCGGAACTGCTTCGACGAAATTGACTCCTGCCTTCAGCTTGTACGCCTCGAAGCTGCCGAAGAAGAACGCTCGGTCGCGCGCGATGGGCCCACCCACCGAGCCGCCGAACTGATGCTGGCGAAGCAGCGACTTCGGCAGCTCTTCTTTGACGCTGCCATCGTTGTTTCTGGTGTAGTCGAAATAGTTCGGCGCATCGAGCGCATCGTTGCGGATGTACTCAAACAGTGCACCGTGAAAGGCGTTGGCGCCGGACTTCGTGATGACGTTGATCTGTCCACCTGTGCCCGTGCCGTACTCGGCCGGGAAGTTACTGGACTCGACGCGGAACTCCTGCACGTTCTCCAGGCTTGCCTGCAACTTGAAGGGAGTGGGCACTTCGCCGTTCAAATTGCCCGGCGATGCATCGATGATGGCCGACCCTTCGATGCCGTCGTAGCGGACGACGTTCTGATTGACGGCCCGTCCGCTGAATCGCACTTCCTGCCACGTGCCCGTGCCAATGTTCACCGAGCCCGGGGCCTGGAGCACAAGCTGTGACATCTGCCTGCCGTTTACCGGAAGGGAGTTCACCTCGAGTTGAGTCACGTTCGTGCCCATGCGCGCCGAGCTCGTGTCGACCACTGTGGCTTCCGCCTCCACGGTCACCGTCTCCGAGACGCCAGCTGGCCTCAGCTCGAAATCAAGGCCGAGCTCCTGCGAAGCGCGCACCTCCATTTCGGGGTACTCCAGCGGCGCGAAATTCGCCATCTCGACGCGGATGGTGTACGCCGACGGTTTCAGATTGCCAACGATGAAGTATCCCTGCTGATTGGTTGTCGTCTGCCGCACTTCGCCGGTCTTGTCGTTCTTGATGGTGACCTGCGCGTTGGCGACCGAGCTCCCAGAGCTGTCGCGAACTGTGCCGGCAATGCGGGTGTCCGACTGTGCCACTGCTGCGGTGGGGAGAAGGAGAAGTCCCAGCAGACTCGCCACGATGGATAGCCGCAACCAAGCCTTTCTCGATGTCATGTGCACCTCTGCGAAGGAAAATTGATTTTTCAAGACAAGCAGAGATTAGAGAGCGGGTACAAGCGAGTTGCGACGGAGTTGTAACGGGCGGGTTAATTTCTCAAGTACGCGTCCGGAACGGCCTCTTGTAACACGTACGTAACATGCACGTAACGTGTCGTTGACGGGCTCTGGGCCGCGTCAGGGAGCGACGGCGCGCGCGGTCAGCAACTGCTGGGCATCCAGTCGCTGGGCTGAAGGGCAGGAGGACGCTTCGACGTACGATCCGTCAGGCTGAAGAATGTTCGCCCTCTGGGTGTCGAACAAATAGGCTTCGAGGATGTTCTCGCGGATGTATCGAACGAGATCGGGATCGAGCACCGGGCAGAGCGCTTCCACCCGCCGATCCAGATTCCGCTCCATCAGGTCTGCGCTGCCGAGGAATACCGCGGGGTGTCCGCCATTCTCGAAGTAGTAGATGCGAGAGTGCTCGAGGAAGCGCCCGACGATCGACCGCACTTCGACCGAGTCGCTCACGCCCGGGATGCCCGGCCTGAGACAGCAGATGCCCCTCACCAAAGCCCGCACGGGCACGCCCGAACGCGACGTACGATAGAGATGCTTGATCATGCCGGAATCGGAGATCGCGTTGTTCTTGATGATGATCCCGGCGGGGCGGCCTGCCTGATGGTGCGCCGTTTCGCGCGCGAACAGGTCCTCGAGCTGCTCGCGCAGCGCGACGGGGGCGACGATGAGTTCCCGATACACGCGTTGCTGCGAGTAGCCGGTTAGATAGTTGAACAGTTCGGAAGTGTCGGCGGCAATGCGCGGATTCGCCGTGAACAAACCGCAGTCGGTGTACACCTGCGCGGTCAGGCGGTTGTAGTTGCCCGTGCCGATGTGCACGTAGCGCTGAATCCCCTCGTCTTCCTTGCGAACGACCAGGCAGAGTTTGCAGTGCGTCTTCAGGTTCATCAGGCCGTAGACGACATGGGCGCCCGATTCTTCCAGCCTCGTCGCCCATTCGATATTGCTGCGCTCGTCGAACCGCGCTTTCAGCTCGACAAGAACAGCGACCTGCTTGCCTGCCCTGGCGGCCGCCATCAGCCGTTCGACCAGCGGTGACTTGCTCCCTATCCGATAGAGCGTCATCTTGATGGCGACCACCTGGTCGTCACTCACGGCGGCGTCGAGGAACGCCTCGAACGCGCTGAAGGAATCGAACGGATGATGGACCAGCGTGTCGCGATACTTGATCTGCTCGAAGATTCCGTCGGCGTCCTGCGCGTGCCAGAGCGTCCGCGGCACGAGCGGCGGATCCTTCAGCGCAGGGCGTTCAATTGCCGTGAGCGCCATCCAGTCGGAGAAGGCGAGACGGGCGGACGAACGCACGACCACGTTGCGCTCGATCTCGAAATTTTCCACGAGGATGTCGAGCACGCGCTGCGGCATGTCGGCGTTCACTTCCAGCAGGCAAAGTGGGCCATGACGCACCTCGCGGAGCCCCTGGTCCACCGACTCCAGCAGATCTTCGGCTTCCTCTTCCTGCAGGACGATGTCCGTTTCGCGGATCACCCTGAACAGATGCGCGCCGTTCAGCTCGACACCGGGAAACAGCTGCTCGATGTTCATGCCGATCACATCTTCGAGCAGCGCGAACGTGGATCCACGCTTGGCCGCCACGAGTGGCGGAATCGGAATGAAGCGGGGAAGGATGTCCGGCACCTTGACGCGCGCGAACCGCGTGCGGCCGTTGGCTTGGACGACGACCGCCAGGCTCTTGCTGCGATTCGAGATGTAGGGAAAGGGGTGGCCAGGGTCGAATGCCAGCGGCGTCAACACGGGACAGACGTGCTCGCTGAAGTAACCGGCCAGGAAGGCGTGCACGCCGGCGGTGTAATCACCGGGCTCGAGCAGGTGGATGTCTTCCGCGGCCAGCAGCGGGCGCAGCGTGTCGTTCCAGCATGAGGCGATGGCGCGCAGCATGTCCTCCGCCCGTGCGCGCACCATGGGCAGCTGCTCGTGGGCGGTGAGGCCGTCGGGCGTGAGGCCTTTGTGGCCGGCGCGACATTGGCGCGCAATCGTGGCCACGCGCACCATGAAGAACTCGTCGAGGTTGTTGGCGGCAATCGCCAGAAACTTCACGCGTTCGATCAGCGGATGCGTATCGCGCTGTGCCTGCGCCAGCACCCGTTCATTGAACGAAAGCCAGCTGAGCTCGCGGTTGATATAAAGGGCTGGGTCGTCGAGATCGACGACGGGCTCGGCGTCCGGCATGGGTTCTCTATTATGGCTGTATCGGCCGCCCAGACGCACGGGCGTCACATCCGCCATGTAAATTTGCTGCGACGCCAGGAGAGGCCATGCCTGACCGCAGAACGACCGCCGATCTTCAGCCGACTCTCGACGAAGTCACGGGCCTGCTGCAGCACCACCGGGCGCTGGAAGCGCTGGCGCACCGCCAGGACACCCCACAGCGGATGCTGGTCGAGCAGCTTCAGCTTCGGCAGAATGCCGTCGATCTGCAGCGCCGGATCCGGGCGTTGCATCCCGCCGACCTGGCAGCCATCCTCCAGCTCCTGCCTTACGACGATCGCGCGATGGTCTGGCAGTCGCTCGAAGCCCGCCAGGCCGCGGACGCCGTCGTCGAACTCGACGCCGTCGTGCGCGCCTCGCTCATTGCCGCCACCGAGCGCTCGCGGATGCGCGAGATTGCTGCGCGTCTCGACCCCGACGATCTCGCATGGGTCGCGTCCGAGTTGCCATCGGAGGTCCTGCGAGACGCGATGCGGTCGCTCGCCGCGAGCGACCGCCAGCTTGTGCGCGAGACTGTCGAGTATCCAGAGAATTCGGTGGGCGCCGTCATGACGGCCGACGTCGCTGCAGTACGGGAATCAGAGACGATCGCCAGTGCGCTCGCCGATCTGCGCCGGCGCAGCGAGTTGCCGCGTCAGCTCGACCGCGTGTTCGTGGTTGACGCACGCAACGTTCTGGTTGGCTCGATTACGCTGCAGGCGCTCGCGCTGGGTCAGCAGGGGCTGCAGATCAGTTCGGTGATGGAGATTGATCCGGTCGCCTTCAAGCCGGGTGACAGCGTCGCGCAGGCGGCGCGTGTGTTCGAGCGCTACGACCTCGTGTCGGTGCCGGTCGTGAACGATCGTTACAAGCTCGTCGGCCGGCTGATGATCGACGCGGTGGTCGATTTCATCCGGGTCACCGCCGACAAGGACACGCTGGGCATGGCCGGCCTCCGCGGTGCTGAAGACCTGTTCGCGTCGGTGTGGCAGTCGGCGCGCAATCGCTCGCTCTGGCTGTTCGTCAACCTCGTGACGGCGTTCGCCGCGACAAGGTTCATCGGTTTGTTCGAATCGACGATTCGGGAACTCGTCGCGCTGGCCACGTTGATGCCGATCGTCGCGAGCATCGGCGGCAACACAGGGAATCAGACGGTGGCGCTCGTCATTCGCGGACTGGCGTTCGAGCAGATCAGCCGGAACAGCACGATGCACCTGCTTCGAAAGGAGATCATCGTGGGGCTCCTGAACGGAGTCATGTGGGGCGGTCTCGTGGGTGTCTTTGCCGGCATCACCTACAAACACGCCCGGCTGGGAGGCATCATGACGACTGCCATCATCCTCAACCTCGTGATTGCGGCGGCCGTCGGCGTAATTGTTCCGCTGGGGCTTCAGCGGGCCGGGCGCGATCCCGCTCAGGGCGCGAGCGTACTGCTGACGTTCATGACCGATTCGATGGGGTTCTTCCTGTTCCTCGGGCTGGCGCGCCTGTTTCTCTAATCGCGTCCGGCACCGCTGATTTCGACGAAGATCGGGTTCGAGTAGAACCAGAGATCCGGCCACGGATTCTCGCCGGGGGCATCCATCGCCGGTTCGAGGTCCTGCGTGCTCGTGCCCCGCAGACGCAGATAGACGTTCCGGTCGACACGCGGCAGTGTCGTCGAGAACGTGTAAATGTCGGCGTCGCGCTTCCAGTCCTTCGCGGTGAAGCGCGAGACGACATGTGCGGTGGGGTTCTTGTCGAGCGTCCGGTCGGGCACGGCGCCCCCGACGTCTCCGACAATCACATCCACGCGGGCGACGCGGGGGTTATCGCCGTGCGCGTTCGTCGTCTCCGGATCGCGGAATCGCACCGTCAGCCTGACATCCTGTCCTCGCGCGGCGGTGAGCGTGCCCCCGATGCCGGCAGTTTGCTTTCCGCTCGCGGCTTCGATATCGAGAAGACTGATGAGATCACCGGACACTGCGAAAATGCGACCGCTACGCAAGCCGTCGAGGACGCCGTCGTAGCTGCGCACGGCGTGTACGTAGGTCTTCTGATACTGTCCCGGCCAGAAATCCGAGCCGGGCCGCACAGACTCAGCGTAGTTCACGTGCGAATCGGACGTCGCCAGTATCCAGAATCGACGTCCTTCACCGAGCAGCGAGTCCCACAAGCCGCCGACGATCGCCGTCATCTGATCGAATCCGCCTATCGTGTAGGCGCCCGGATTTCCGTACGCGCCGCGGAATCCAAGCGGTCGCCCATCTGCGCCCACCTTCGGTCCGCCGTCCGGGGCGAGCCCGCCCGCTTGATGCCCCGGCGCGCCTTCCATCCCGTGATACACCTCTGGCGCGAGATCGTTGTTGTCGCGAAATTCACGGGGCTCGTCGAGGCCGTACTGCCCGATGCCCTTGGCCGAGCGCGACGGATGATTGGCGAAAAGCAGCGGCAGCCGGGGCAGCGCCTTCATGTGTTCGAGCGCGCGTTGCCGCTGGGCCTCGCTGTTACGTGATGGATCGGCCGGCCACGCCTCCTTCGAGTCGAACTGATGCTCGATCTCGTACAGGACGGAGGACTCCTCGCTGCTGTTGGGAATGATCAGCGTGTGATGATCCATGCCCGGCATGTTCAATTCCATACCGTAGAACTGCAGCACACCGGGCTCCAACTGTCGCGATGTCTGTAATTCGGCGTACGCCCGCGTCAGATTGAACTTGGCATGATTGGGCCCGCCATGATCGGTCGTCACCATCCAGGCCAGGCCAAACTCTCGCGCCTTTCGTGCGTTGGTCGGCGTCGGGTAGCGGGCGTCGCCGGCCACGATCGGTTCCGGAGGGCTCTTGGTCTCGTCGTACCCGGGACTCCACTGGCTGTGGATGTGCGAGTCGCCGGCGAGCCATTGCCGATCGGCCCTCTGTGTTGACACAACAGCCAGCGCCAGTCCGGCAAGCACCACAATCGCCAGCCGCCACCGCATGTGCATGGATCGTTACATATCATGCCGCTGTATCTCCGCTGTAAACGAGTCTGATAAGATTGCGGCGCATGCGATTTCGGCTCATTCCCAGAAACGAAGATTTCTACACGCAGTTCGTCGCGCTCGCGGCACAGCTCCGCGTCGGATCGGGCCTGCTCGAGGAGATGCTGGCCGTTAATCCCGTCCTCTGGGACAAGGCAGACGAGATCAAAGAAGTGGAGCATAGCTGCGACGACCTGACTCATCAGATCATTTCGCGGCTGAACGCGACGTTCGTCACGCCGATCGATCGCGAGGATATTCACGCGATGGCGAAATGCCTCGACGATGTCATGGATGCCGTTGACGCATCGGCGAAGGTGATCCGCCGCTATCGGATCGACGCGGTGCGCTACGGCGTTCGCGAGTTGGCCCACGTCGTGTCTCTGAGCGTCGATCAGGTCGGTCACGCGCTCGAAGCGCTCGAAAAGAAGACCGGCGTGGCGCAGCGCGCCGTCGAGATCAACAGGCTGGAGAACGAAGCCGACCGCATCCACGAAGAGGCCCTTCGGCGATTGTTCGAGGAGGAGCGTGACCCGGTCATGATCATCAAGTGGAAGGAAATTCTGGATTTTCTCGAAGAAGCGACCGACCGCTGTGAGGACGTCGCCAACGTGCTCGAAGGTGTCGTGGTGAAGAACGCTTAGCCGGAGACGCCTCTTTTCAATGTCACCGCTCTACGCCATGGGGGGCATCATTCTGATAGCCCTGATCTTCGACTACATCAACGGCTTTCACGATGCGGCGAATTCGATCGCCACCGTCGTGTCGACGCGCGTGCTCACGCCGGGCAAGGCTGTCGTGTGGGCGGCGTTCTTCAATTTCGTCGCCGCTTTTGGCTTCGGCACGGCCGTCGCAAAAACCGTCGGCTCCGGCATGGTCGATCTGAGCGTCGTCACCTTCGCCGTGATTTTTGCCGGTCTCACGGGCGCGATCCTCTGGGACCTGCTGACGTGGTACTTCGGATTGCCCACGAGCTCGTCGCACGCGCTGTTCGGCGGCTATGCAGGTGCGGCGGTTGCCAAAGCCGGATTCAGCGCCGTTATCGTCTCTGGCTGGACGTCCACGCTGATCTTCATCGTGATCGCGCCGCTGATCGGCCTGAGCGTCGGACTGCTGGTGATGAATGGAATCTATCTCTTTTTCGGCCAGACGCCGCCGAGCCGGGTCGATCGGTGGTTTCGACGAATGCAGCTGGCATCCGCGGCGGCGTTCAGCCTCATGCACGGTGCCAACGATGCGCAGAAGACGATGGGCATCATCGCCGGCGCGCTCGTGACCGGTGGCTATCTGCAGATGGAGAACGGCCAGCTGCCGATTCCATTCTGGGTCGTGCTGCTCGCACACACGGCGATCGGCCTCGGTACGCTCACCGGCGGCTGGCGCATCATCCACACGATGGGTTCGAAGATTACGAAGCTGCACCCTGAAGGGGGATTCGCGGCCGAGACCGGCGCCGCGGTGGCGATTTTCACGGCGACGCATCTCGGCATCGGCATCAGCACGACTCACACGATTACGGGCGCCATCGTCGGCGTCGGCGCCACCCGGCGGCTTTCAGCCGTGCGATGGGGTGTCGCCAGGCAGATCATCTGGGCGTGGGTCCTGACCATTCCCGCGTCGGCGGCGATCGGCGCGACGACGTTCTATCTCCTCAAGATCTTCGGCAAGGCGTAGGCTACGCTTCCCACATCACGGCGTCGCCGACAGCGATAGGGCCTCCCTGAACGACCTCGGCGAACGCGCCGCCGCCCCAGCCATCGCGCATGGCAGCCTGCAGCCCTGTGGCTGCTTCTTCCATCAGCTCGCACGGGCGCGTCTCGCCGTTGATCTTCAGCACGCACGAGCCGATGCGCAGCGTGCGGTCCCGCGTATCCTTGAGATCGATACCCGTCACCACCAGGTTCGCTCGGCGTGCCTGGGTACTAAGTGTCGCGCCGACGTGAGTCATCAACTGGTTCCAGCGCTCTTCCGAAAGGATCGTCACTTGCCGGCGCCCGCCGATGTCGGCGTTGCCGACGAGCCCTTTCGCCGTCTCGAGCTGCGCGGCGTGCGTCGGGTCCATCAGTCCGCCGTGCGACCGCTTTACGTAAATGGCTGTCAATGTACCTGCGCTCATGTGTCATATTTTACGCCATGCAACAGGTCATGGACCGCCTTGCGCAGCAGATCGCGTTTCTCGCCGAAGCCGACAAGCTGAAGGGCATCCTCCGGCGCACTCCGCTCATCGATGATTCCCGCCAGGAAAACTCCGCAGAACATTCGTGGCATCTGCTGCTCGTTGCGATCGTGCTGCGCGAGTACGCGGACCCTGCACTCGATCTGTATCGAGTGCTCGAGATGGCGACCGTCCACGATCTCGTCGAGATCGATGCGGGCGACACGTTTGCGTACGACACGGCGGGTATCGAAACGAAGGCCGAGAGGGAACAGGCGGCCGCGGATCGGATTTTCAGCCTGTTGCCCTCCGACCAGCGCGACCGGTTTCGTTTGCTCTGGGAAGAGTTCGAGGCTCACAGGACGCCCGAAGCGTGCTTCGCCAACGCGATCGATCGCTTCCAGCCGTTGCTGCAGAATGCCCATTCCGGCGGCGGCAGCTGGCGCACGCACGATTTGAACCGGGCTCAAGTGATAAAGAGGATGGCTCCAATCGAAACGGCGATGCCAGGTGTATGGCCGGCCGTCGTGAAGGTCGTCGATACGTTCTGCGCAACTGGCGTGATTCGGGAGGTATGAACGCGATGCGACTAAGGCTTGTGCTCCTCGCTGTCCTGTTGCTGATCCCTGCATCCGGCCTGAAGTCGGCTGCCAGGTTCGATGGCGTCCGGCCGCGCATGCAGGAGTTCGTCGACAAAGGCGAGATCTCCGGCGTTGTCACGCTCATCGCCACACCGGCGGGCGTGATTCATCTGTCGGCCGTGGGAAAGGCCGATCTCGCGACCGACCGTAAGATGCGCACGGACGACATCTTCTGGATCGCCTCCATGAGCAAGCCGATCACCGCCGTGTGCATCGGCATCCTCGTAGACGAGGGCAAGCTGCACCTGGACGACGCCGTCGAG
>JAMQPK010000160.1 GCA_023717525.1 Vicinamibacterales bacterium
GTAGTCTCGAATCGCTTGGATGGCTTTCACGGTCACTTTTGAACCCACTGCTGTGCTCCCTTCGACGATCGATGCTGTTAACGAATATGCCTACGCGATACCCGATTTATAAAGAAGTGGACAACCGCCGCCATGACGAGGCGGACGACCCCTCAGTCCAAGAAAGGGGCCAAGACCGAGCCGCCGCAGGCGCCGGGAATGCCCCGCTTTCTTAGGCAAAACGAGGCTCTCGTGTTGGCCGCCGTGCGTGTTGGCAAACAGTATTGTTCGATCCGCCTCCAAGAGACCACAAAAATGTCGATTAGCTCGTCGCTCTTCCACGGGGGCCGCACCTCTCGACGCGAGGCAGAGACAGTTTTGTCCATTTCACGAAGGCTTGTACGGAAATGTCGCTCGTTGCCGGCTCTGGCGATCTTCCGTCGCCATGTCGGGCCTTTACGTCAGATTTGGCGGCAGTCGCACGCGGCCCGGTTCAGGCGTTTCTGATGCCGGGCGTATTCTACACGCCCTGCCGTGTGGTTCACGCTATCCTTCCGGGTCGATTCGTCAGGAGAAGCCATGTCGAACGTTTACGCGTGGTTGGCGGTGGGGCTGGCGTCGCTCGTCGCCGGCTGCGGGTTTGGCGCCCTCCCTGGCTCGGGCCAGATGAAGACCGACCGCCGGGCCGTCAGCGATTTTACGACGGTCGAATTACGCGGTACCGGCAAGCTCGTCATCGAGCAGAACGGGACCGAGGCGCTGACCATCGAGGCGGACGACAACCTGTTGCCGTATCTCACCTCCGAGGTTCGCGGCGGGCGGCTCGTGCTGGGCACAGAGGACGGCACCACTATCCGACCCTCGCGAGAGATCGTCTATACCCTGTCGGTGAAGAATCTGAACGGGGTCACCCTCTCCGGCACCGGAACCGTCGCGGCCAGCGGGATCAGCTCGGATTCGCTCACGATGACCCTCAACGGATCCGGCAGCATCTCGGCCAACGGCAGGGCTGACCGGCAGGAGATCAACCTCAGCGGGTCGGGTGATTACCAGGGCGCGGAGCTCAAGGGCAAGACGGTCGCGGTCAACATCGCTGGCAGCGGCAGCGGCGTCGTCGCCGCAAGTGAACGACTCGACATCTTCGTCGCTGGTTCCGGTTCGATTGAGTACATCGGCGACCCGCAGGTGACGAAGAAGATCGCCGGGTCGGGCTCGGTGAAGAAGCGGTAGGCGGCGGCACGGCCGGTCTTCAACTGCCGTCTCGAATCACCCGGCACGACTCGATGTCGAAGGTGACTTCGCCGACCGTCATCCGCGTCTGATCGCGGAGCCCCGCCACGAATTGGACGAACCGGTGAACATCGTCGAAGTTGCACGCGATGCCCAGCGAGGCGCGAATCGCGCCCGCGCTCTTGCCGCCGCGGTGCGTGATCGCCTGTAGAAATCGCGGCAGCGTCATGTCCGGACTCTCTTCGATAGCGGCCAGGACGTCCTCTTCCGTGAGGCCTTCGGCGGCTTCGCCCGCGCCCGGGTTGCAGAAGCAGCCCGTGCGCAGCGAGATCGAGCGTTCACCCGCCAGTTCCTCCACGCGGCGGTAGTCCAGCAGGTGCCCGTCGGGATCGTACAGGTTCATCGTGACGATGCCGCCCCGCTGCTCGGTCGTGATG
>JAMQPK010000182.1 GCA_023717525.1 Vicinamibacterales bacterium
TCTCGCGGCTTGTGTGAATGTCTTCGGTGAGATGGAATCGGTCTACCGCTGGAAAGGAGCGCTCGAGACCGAGCGCGAGCGGCAGGTACTGATCAAGACCACCGCTGGGCGGGTCGCGGCGTTGAGGACGCGCCTTCATGAGATTCACGCGTACGAGGTACCGGAGTTTCTGGTGGTCCCGGTCGTCGACGGCAGTGAGCGCTACCTGAGCTGGCTCCGGGATTCGACCGCATGAAGTCGTCGCTCGGACGGGGCATCGCCATCGCCGCCGTCGCGATCAAAGTGATACTCGTCGTAGCGGGGTCCGTGCTCTCCACGACCCATCCCGCCCTCGAGTTCCTCGACAGGGCCATTAATTTCTTCCTGCTCATCGTCGCCGGCCTTTGGGCGTTTCAGCTCACGCAGCGGGCGCGGGACGGGGCCCTGTGGAAAGTCAGTCGCAGGTTGCTGCTGTCGTACATCCTGATTGGCGCCGTACCCATCCTGCTGCTCGCGACGTTCTCAATGCTGGCGTTTCTGCTGATCTTCTTCGACGTCAGCGCGTACCTGGTTCAGAATCGCTTCGTCGATCTCACAGAGCAAGCCAGCACGTTCGCACGAACCACTCTGTATGAGATCGAGCGAGCTCCCGCTCTGGACCACCAGATTATTGCTGGCCGCCGTGAGGCGGCGATCGGAACGCGTCATCCGGGAAGCGTGGTCCTGGTCGTGCCGACCACGGGCAATCCGCCTTGCGATGTGCCTCTTTCGAGCAACGCCTCCGGGACAGCCGAAGGCGTGCTGCCGCGGTGGGTAGGCTGCAGGGGATTCAGCGGCATGATCGATGCCGGTGGGCAGATGCTTGCGCGCGCCGCCGCGCTGCCGGGCACGACGAATCCGAAATACGCCGTCATCGTCGACGTGCCGGTAGATGCCTCGCTGGCAGGGGCGCTCGACGGCGCCGGCATTCAGTTGGGCCAGGAGCGGCGTTCGCTCTTCAACACGGCGACGTTCCTGACCGTGACGGACTGGCGCACCGGGCTCACGCAACCGCGGGCGGTCTCGATCGGCGTGAATGTCGGGCGTCTGTATCAATGGCTGGGCAGCTCGCAGGAAAGCGGCACCAGCTTCAATCGCGTGCTGCTGTTCGTGCTGCTTGGCATTGGCGCGCTGCTGCTGGTGATTGAAATTGTGGCGCTTGGCAACGGCCTGGCGCTCGCGCGATCGATTACGACCTCGGTCGACGACCTTTTTCAGGGCACCGCTCGTGTGAAGGGTGGAGACTTCAACAACGCGATCGCCGTGCGTTCGACCGATCAGCTGGGTGAGTTGGCCGCGTCGTTCAATGACATGACTGGCCGCATTCATCTACTGTTGCTCGAGCAGAACGAGAAGCGGAGGATGGAAGAGGAGCTACGGATCGCGCGCAACATCCAGATGTCGTTGTTGCCGCAGGGCAGCCTGAACGTGCCCGGCCTGTCGGTGAGCTCGCTCTGCGCGCCGGCTCGAGAGGTCGGGGGCGACTACTACGACTGGCTGCCGCTCGACGACGGCCGCATCGGGCTGCTGATAGCCGACGTGGCCGGGAAGGGCACGTCAGCGGCGCTGTACATGGCGGAGCTGAAGGGATTGATGCTGTCGCTGAGCCGCATCCATACGTCTCCACGCGCGCTCTTGATTGAAGCGAACGAGATTATCTCGCAGCATCTCGACAGCGGAAGCTTCATCACGGCGATTTACGCCGTGATCGATCTGGAGGCGGGCCTGCTGACGTGTGCGCGCGCCGGCCACACCCCGTTCATCAGGATTCCGGCCGGGCCGGAGGGCGGCAGGCACGCCTCCGTGCTGGCGCCGAACGGCATGGTTCTCGGATTGAATCTGGACAACGGTGAACGCTTCGCGCGGTGCCTCGAGGAAGTGACCGTCCCGCTTCGGAGCGGCGACCTGCTGTTCTTCTACACCGACGGCGTCAGCGACGCCATGGACAGCACGGGCGACTGTTTTGGCGACCTCCGCCTGGCTGCATTTCTCGAAGCGAATGCGGCAGAGCCGGCAGACGTCATTCGCGACGGCGTTCTTGCCACCATCACCAGCTTTGCAGATGGCCAGCCGCAGCATGACGACATTACGATGATGATCCTGAAGGTTGAATAGTGGAGGAGTTGAAGGTCGTATTTCGGACGGCGTCGGAAATCGAGGCGCGGGTCGTGCGGGGCCTGCTCGAGACGCACGGCATTGCGTCGCTGGTGTCGTCCGATCTGCCGCGGTCCATCTTCCCGTTGGCGGTCGAAGGATTGGGCGACGTCAGGATTTCGGTGCGGCCGGAAGACGCCGAGGAGGCGACACGCGTCATCGAGAGCCATCGGACAGAGGTAACGGGCGCCCGCGTGGTGTCCCTTCGCAACGAGTTCAACGCGCTCGAACGGAGGGTGGGTTATCGGTTTCGGGATCCCGGACTGCTGGAGCACGCGCTGACGCACACCTCGCGCGCGAATGAGGATGTCAGCGGCGGTGTCATCGACAACGAGTCTCTCGAGTTCCTCGGCGACGCTGTGCTGGGGTTCGCAATTGCCGACATCCTCTTTAGGCGGTTTCCCGAGCACGACGAAGGCTGGAAGTCGAAGATCAAGGCGTCGCTGGTGTCGACGACGTCTCTGGCGCGCCAGGCAGAACGGCTGGGACTGGGCGACCACTTGCTCCTTGGACGGGGAGAAGAAAAGACGGGCGGGCGGCGCAAGCAGGCGCTGCTGGCCGATGGCTACGAAGCGTTGATTGCCGCGATCTATCTGGATGGCGGCGTCGATCATGCGACGGCGTTCATCGGGCGCCAATTCGCCGACCTCATCAACGAGGCGCGCGAGCCCTCGGGCGTCGTGCGCGATTTCAAGTCGGCGCTACAGGAGAAGGTGCAGTCCGACGGCGAGTCGCTACCGGAGTACGTCGTGGTCGGCGAGGCAGGTCCCGATCATCACAAGACGTTTCACGTCGAGGTGCGGGTCGGAGGCAAGCCGCTGGCCGACGCCGTGGGCAGGAGCAAGAAGGAAGCTGAACAGGATGCGGCGCGGCGCGCGCTAGAGCGCTTGCAGAATTGAAGATTGGAACATTGGAGCATTGGAACATTGCATTGTCGTAATTTTGCAATGCAGCAATCTTCAATCTTCAATTAGTCGATCTCTATGATGCCCCAGGGTTTCCGATCCTCGTCGGCGACGTCGCTTTCGCCTCCGCCCGCCACCACCATTGCCGGCTCGGGCTGCGGCAGCCGGTTGAGCGCGTAGGTCTGCACTTCGCGGGCCACCTCTTCATCTGACGGGCTCGAGGGACGGCAATACAGGCGGACCCAGACGCGGAGCAGCGGATCGCTGAAGCTGTAGCGCTTGCTCTGCGAGACGATCAGATCCACATCCTCGAGCCACGAAAGGTAGTCCTTCGTCGAGCCCGGTGTTCGCTTCAGCCGATGCGCCACTTCGGTCAGCGTGAGGGGCTCTTCCAGCGCCAGAATTTCGAGGATGGCCTTTAGCGCCCCGTACCCCCGCGCGCGATGGAGCCGCAGCTCGTAGCAGGCCGCACAGCTCGACGCGAGCTTGCCATCGTGGGACAGCAGGCCGGTGAGCGCACTGACGGGATCGCCAACGCCCTGAGCCTCGACCATGCGGCTCAGAGCTTCGCCGATGGCCTGTGCGTAGCCGACGCGGCCGTCCGACAACGTGTCCACCGCCCGCGCGAGCGATTCAGATCCGGCTTCGTCGCGCAGCACCATTTGCCCGCCGTCGATCGACAGCAGCAAATCGCGCACTTCGGCCGACGAGAGCGGCGGTACGTGAATGACCTCGAAGCGCGAGGTCGCGTCCTTCAACAGGCGATGCGCGCGTGATATGTAGCGGGTGGTCAGGATGAACCGATTGCCGCTGGCGCCGAGCGCCGTCAAAAGCTCTCGCAGAGCGGTTCGGAGGCCCGGAAAGCTCTCAAATGTGCGGAGTTCCAGCACTTCGTCGAGCAGGAACGTGGCTGGCGCGCTTCCACCGGCCGACCTGGCCTGGTCGAAGAACGCCAGCGTCGCGTCGAAGGCCTCGCGTGCGGTGGCCGGTTCGCCGCGTACCTGTATGCGGAACGGCGAGTCGCCGGCGATGGCAGACATGAAGCGCTCGGGTGTCGTGGCGCAGCGCTCGATGTCAATCTGCTGGCAGTGCGTGCGGCCAATGCGTTCGCGAAGACGGTGGAGCAGCTGAGTGCGGCCCGTGCGGAAATCGCCGAGCACCACCGGAATGCGCGATGGAGTTGCGTCAATCGCAGCGAGAATACGCCGCTCGAGTGCTGGACGAGACGCCGTCATGATTCGTGTATGTCTGACACAGGTGAGACCGCACGCGCGAAACGAAGGATAGAAGGTAAGAGCGCGCGCGCGCGTTGTCAATTTGAAAATAAAAAATAAATTCATTTGACAAGCGAGCGCCGAACATCGTGCGACCTTACCGCATCTTCATCTTTGTCGTGTCCGGCCGGTGTCGCAGACAATGTAGAATGTGTCGGCCATGAACATCGCAGTGCTCGGCGCTCAGTGGGGTGACGAAGGCAAAGGCAAGGTCGTCGATCTGCTGACGCCACAGTTTGCCGTCGTCGCGCGGTACCAGGGCGGCCACAATGCTGGTCACACGGTCTACGTCGACGAGACCAAAATCATTCTTCGCCTCCTGCCGTCCGGCATTTTGCATTCGCATGTGACCTGCGCCATTGGCAACGGTGTCGTCATCGATCCTCAGGCGCTCTTTGCGGAGATCGAGGAACTGGGCAGGCTCGGGTATGACGTCGGCAGCCGTCTGGTCATCAGCGAAAAGGCTCACCTGATTCTTCCGTACCACCGCGAGCTCGACTTGTTGTCGGAAGCGAGGCGGGGCGAGCGCAAGATCGGCACCACGTCGCGCGGCATCGGGCCTGCCTACGAGGACAAGATCGGGCGCCGCGGCATCAGGGTGTGCGATTTGGCCGACAGGACGGCGCTCGAGGTCGAGATTCGCGAGAATGTGCAGGCGAGGAACCGGTTAATCAAGGAGTCGACGCTGGACTGGCGCCCGCTGTTCGACCAGATGCTGGCCTACGGCGAGCGCTTGAAGCCGTGGGTAGCCGACGTGTCGCTGTTCCTGGCGCGCACGAGCGCGGCGGGGCGGCCAATCCTCTTTGAAGGCGCGCAGGGAACACTGCTCGACATCGACCACGGCACGTATCCGTTTGTCACTTCCTCGAATTCGACGATTGGCGGCGTGTGCACTGGCCTTGGCGTCAGCCCGAAGATGATTGGCGGCGTGCTGGGCGTGGTGAAAGCCTATTCCACGCGCGTCGGCGAAGGGCCGATGCCCACAGAACTCCACGGCGCGAGCGGGGACCGCCTGCGCGACGGTGGAAAGGAATTCGGGTCGGTGACGGGACGTCCGCGCCGGTGCGGCTGGTACGATGCCGTGGTCGTACGCTATGCGGCTCGCATCAACGGGCTCGACAGCGTGGCGCTGACCAAACTCGATGTGCTCGATGGACTGGAATCCATCAACGTCTGCACCGGCTACCGATTCGGCAAAGACGTCGTCACCGAGTGGCCAGCCGACTTGAATGTCCTCGCGAAATCCGAGCCGATCTACGAGACGCTACCCGGCTGGAGCACGCCGACCTCCGGCGTCAGGCGCTACGAGGATCTGCCGCGCGAGGCGCAGCGCTACGTGGCGTTCCTCGAGGAAGCAACGGGTGTGCCCGTATCGATTGTCTCTACCGGGTCTGGGCGCCGTGACACGATTATTCGAGAAAAGTCGGCGGCAGCCGCGTGGTTCGATGCCGTAACACGTCCCTAGTTCTGCGCCTTGTGCCGCATGCAGAACGCCTCGACGGCTTTCGCTTCCGGATCCTTGAACTCGACTCCGGCACGATAGCGCGTCACGCCCTTTGGAATCTCGAACGACGCCCATGCCACGGACGCATTCAGCCTCACGATGCCGAGATCGTCAGCCAGGACGATGCGGATGCGCTGCTGTGGCTTCAACGCCTGCTGCGAGAGGACCTGCGCGCCAAACACGGAAAGATCGATGACCTTCGCGAGTCCTCCGTCGAGCTGCGCTTCAGTACCCTCAATCATTCGAAAGCGGGGCGCACGGCGAGTGCCCCGGTAATCGAGTTGGGGCGCCGGCTTCGCAGGAGGCAGGGAAGCATCGGCCTCCACTTCCGGTATGGTCTGCAGCGGTTCGGCCGTCTTCGATCCGCCGGTATTCTGCACAGCGCGACGGGGCGACACACGCGAGTACGAGCCGTCGTGCGACACGACGCGTATCTCGGAAGACGCGAGCATGGGATCGTCCTTGATACGGTTGATGAGTGCGGCCCCGCGCGATGTGGCGGCGAAGAGGCGCTCCAACGTGATGACCTGCGGACGCCTGGCCGTAATGGCGGCCAGCGCCGCGAGAGCGTCCTCGTCGGTGAAGGTTAGTACTTCCCCACTCGAGTCCGCCCGCTGTTTCAGGGAGTCCAGGTGCTGTTGGGCACCGATAATGACGGTGCAAGGCTCTGACATAAACACTTCAGTGTAATAGAATTCGATTGTTCACATGAAGCTGATTAAGTGCATCATCCGCCCGAACAAAGTCGATGAGGTTCGCGCGGCGCTGGAAAAGACATCAATTCAGGGGATGACGATCAGTGAAGTGCGTGGGCATGGCCGGCAAAAGGGGCACAAAGCGATCTATCGAGGGCGCGAGTACGAAGTGAGCCTGCTGCCAAAAACCATGATCGAGATGGTGATTCCGGACCAGCAGGTCGGCGAGGTGCTTCGCATTGTGATGGAGACAGCGCGCACCGGCGACATCGGCGACGGCCGGATCTTTGTGCTTCCCGTGGAAGAGGGACACAACATAAGAACGAGTGAACGAGAGAACTAGGGAACTAGAGAGCGCGAAGCCGCGAGCCGGATTGTTCTGGCGGCGGTCCGGTCTTCAATGATGAGCGTTCCATTTTCGAGCCGCACGTCGTCGACTTTCCCAAACCCTTCCGGAACCTGAGTGTAGAACATCAGAAAGCTCGCCGCGATCCGCGATCGCGCGGGCAGCATGCGAAACACCGGAGTGTCGAACAGCGGGCCGGCCTTCAGGACATCGGCGCGCGGCAAATCAAACGGCTGCGTCGCGAACTCGAGGCCTCTGACCATCCTGTTCTCGGCAGGGTACGATAACCAAGTCTGAACCCAGGGGAACTCCTCGCGGCGGAACACCCAGCCGATCAACAGCTTTCGTTCAGTGTTCAGGGCTGTCACGAATCCAAGCTGCCGCGACGTGTCGAGCAGCGACGTCGAGTGCTCGAGCGATCCTGGTTTCAGCGGAGCCGAGCGGAGATCGAGACGTCCGCCGTCACGCGTGGGAGCCATCGGCCAGCTGAAATCCACAAACGACGGTAGCTGTCGATTGGTGGTGACTCCCTCCATCTGGTATGCCTTCGTCTTTGCCCGCTGAACAGGCATGTCGACGGCGACCTTGCCGGGCTCGAGAAAGGGCGCGCCGATCGTGGCGTGTTCACCCCAGAAGACCGGCCGGTCGAAGGACAGCAGATTTTCCAGTTCGCTGTTGACCCAGACGATGTTCTCGCCCTGGACGACCCGGTATGTGCGAGTCAGGATCTCCTGAGCCAGAGGAAGCTTCACCGAGAACGTCGCGCTCGTTGTTCCGCTCTGCTGCTGATATGAATCGAGGTTCCAGGGCAGCGCTTGTGCCTCTCCATGCATCGGGAGCCCCACGGCTCGCTCTTCCGCCGACACGGGCCCGAATCCATCGACGCACACGAAGTGACCACGCGAAAAACTCGTGGGCGGGGCGAGCCCCGCTTCCCGAGCCAGGCGGCTCGGATTCCAGATTGGGCTGAAGCGGTCTTTCTGGCCGACGAACACGAGTTCGGCCATCGCGCCTCCTTCAGGGAACACGGTCAGTTCGAGCTTCCCATTCGAAAGGCGCAGCGCCGGCCGCCCTTCGAAGTCGACCTGCCCCTGAGCGAGTAGCGCGACAGTCAGGAAACTGAGGCAGAACAAGGTCAGAATGGTGCGCATGGCGCGCTAGTATAGTGCGGAGGCTATATGCGAATCTTCAAAGTTTGCGTGCTCGTCGCCGGACTCTCGGCCGCAACTTTATCGCAGACCATCAACGGCGCCCAGGAGCCGGCGCTTCCCTACAAGTTCAAGGTCGTGGAGTGGCCGACGCCCGCCACGAGCGCGGCGGGTTTTGCTGCCCCGTGGAATCTGATTCAGGCTACGAGCGCGGCGGTGACGCCCTGGGGGACCGTGCTCGTGCTTCATCGCGGTGCTCACCCGCTGCTCGAATTCGAGCCTGGTGGCAAGTTCATCCGTTCCTGGAGTGGTCCGGCGTTCAGCGAGGGTAAGGTTGCCGGCATCCCGAAGAACGACTGGGCTCCCGACCGGTCGCGCTACTCGGCGGTCTACGGGGCACCCGGTTGCGACTCTTGCGGGGCGCACTCCGTCCGGGTCGATCCACAGGGAAATGTCTGGGTCGTCGACGCGTCCGCGCACGCCCTTTACAAACTGAACCGCGAAGGCAAGGAGATCATGCGGCTCGGCACCAAAGGCGTGTCGGGTGCGAGCCCCACGAACTTCAATCTACCGACCGACATCGGTTTCGCGCCGAACGGCGATCTCTATGTGAGCGACGGCTACGGTGGCGCCCGCATCGTCAAGTTCACGCGCGACGGAAAATTTCTGCTGGAGTGGGGAAAACGCGGTGATGGTCCAGGGGAATTCCGGCTCCCACATAATGTGGTCGTCGACGCACAGGGACGGGTGTACGTGACCGATCGGGACAACCAGCGGATCGAAGTGTTCGACGGAAACGGACGATTCCTAACCCAGTGGAAAGACACTGGAGGCATCTCCGGGCTTGGGATCACCAAGGACGGCCACATCTGGACGGGCGCGGTCCTCCGCGACCTGAGCGGTAACGTGGTCGGACGGCTGACGGACGGCTCAGGCGCTCACGGCGTGGGCGTGGCGGATTCGGGAGACGTGTATCTCGCGCAGTTGAGCGGAGTGGTACAGAAGTTTGTGCCAGTTCCCTAGTTCTAGAGTTCTACGTTTCTCCCCACTTCAGCTTTTCCCGCAGCACCTGGAAGTAGCCGCGGGACGAAGCGCGCACGAGGCGGAGCGGGTGGTGTGCGCGTCTGACGAACACGGTATGCTCGTTCTTCAGCGGCTGCAAGGACTGACCGTCGAAGGTCGCAAAGATTTCGTCCTGCTCCGATCGGAGAAACGGCCGGATGCGAATCTCGCTCGTCCCGGGAACGACCACCGGACGATTGGTGAGCGTATGCGGTGCAATGGGTGTAATCGTCAGGCCATCTACCTGCGGATGGACAATCGGCCCACCAGCCGACAGGTTATAGGCCGTGGAGCCGGTGGGGCTCGCGATGATCAGGCCGTCTGCCTTCACGCGCATCATGAACTCGCCGTCCACCGTCACTGAGAGATCGATGATGCGCGACAGCGCTCCTTGAGTGACAACAACGTCGTTCAGCACGACGCGATCGGCCACGACGCCCGCCTCTCGCTCGACCGTGACGCGCAGCATCATCCGCTCTTCAATCTCCGCTCTGCCATCGAGTGTGGCCTCAATCGACGAGAAGATTTCCGGCAAGGTCACTTCCGTCAGAAAGCCCAGGCTGCCGAAGTTCACGCCGAGGATCGGAATGTGCGAGCCCGATTGCCCGATGCGCCCGGCCATGCCGAGAAGCGTGCCGTCGCCTCCGAGCACGACGACCATCTCGACCTCGTTCGCCAGGCGGTCCTTGTCGACGACGTCAAATCTCGATTTGGCGCCGGCGGCCTGGGCCAGAAGCGCCGTATCGGGATCGAACACCGGCTGAACGGAGCGTGCTTCCAGCCATTCGGCAATCGTTGACAGGTGCTCGGCCGCGCGCTCGAGCCGGGTCTTCGCGACGATGCCGACACGGCGGACGGTCATCGTGTGCTCCGCAGGTGAAGGAAGTATTCCCGGTTGCCGGTGTCGCCGGTAATCGATGATTCGGTCATCGCGATGCGGCCCAATCCTACCTCAGCGGCCGATAGCGTGGCTTCTTCGACGACCCGCGCCTGCACATCCGGATCGCGCACGATCCCTTTCTTGCCGACCTCACCACGACCTGCTTCGAATTGTGGCTTGACGAGCGCAATCACGTCGGCCCCTGGCAGCAGCAACGGCGGAACTCGCGGAAAGATGTGCCGCAGCGAGATGAACGAGACATCGATGGTGACGATGTCCACGAGGGCAGGGAGATCGGACGGCTCGAGTGTCCGTGCGTTGGCGTGTTCGATGACGACGACACGCTTGTCGTTGCGCAGTGTCCAGTCGAGCTGTCCGTGGCCGACGTCGTACGCCACGACCCGCACTGCGCCGCGCCGGAGAAGCACATCGGTAAACCCTCCGGTCGATGCGCCAATGTCGAGCGCCTCACGTCCGTCGACGGCGACGCCAAATGCGTCGAGTGCGTGAGCCAGCTTGACCCCACCCCGGCCGACATAGGGATGGTCGGCTTGCTGGAGCGCAAGGACGGCGTCCTCGGCAACGGGCATTCCAGCCTTCCTTGCGGGTGAGCCGTTCACCAGCACCACGCCGGCCATGATGAGCGACTGCGCGCGTTCCCGGGATGGCGCGAGACCGCGCTGCACGAGGAGTTGGTCCAACCGCTGCTTCAATTGTGTCGCTGGATGACCCACGCGGCGATGTCGGTCAGCCGGCCCCGATGCAGACCGACTGATTCAAGCGCGGTCCCTGCGCGTTGATGACAATCTGCGGCAAGGCGCTTCGACACCTCCAGGCCGTATAGAGATGGATACGTCGGCTTCCCGGCCTTGGCGTCCTTGCCGGCGGTCTTTCCGAGGTGCCGCGCCTCGCCTTCGACGTCGAGAATATCGTCGACGATCTGAAAAGCCAGACCGACCTGCCGGCCGTATTCCTCGACCGCGTGAATCAAGTCGTCCCCGGCACCCGCCATGATCGCGCCGCTCGTTGCCGCGGCGCGTATCAGCGCGCCGGTCTTGCGTGCGTGCATATCCCGCAGAGACTCAGGGCCGAAACTCGAGGCCGCACCCACCGCCAGAAGATCGATGGCCTGGCCACCCACCATGCCGGTCGCGCCAGCAGCCGCAGCGACGGTTCCGATAGCTCGCAACTTCCTTGGCGCGAGCGACGGATCCTGCGGCTCGGACCCTATTAAGGCGAACGCTTCGGTGAGCAGCCCGTCGCCGGCCAGAATCGCCATGCCCTCGCCGTGCACGATGTGATTTGTCGGCTGCCCCCGCCGCAGCGAGTCGTCGTCCATGGCCGGCAGGTCGTCGTGAATCAGCGAGTAAGTGTGAATAAATTCGATGGCGCAGGCCGCAGGCATCGCCAGGTCGATCGCACGGGCGGGAATGCCGGTGCCGGCAGCGTCGGCGATTGTTTCTGCTGCTGCGAGCGTGAGAATGGGACGAAGACGCTTGCCGCCGGCACGCAGGCTGTAACGCATCGCTTCGTAGACGCCAGCCGGGCAGGCTGGCGGAGAGGGAAGGTAGCGTTCGAGCGCCTCGTCAATCTGCGCGCGCCTGGCCCCGACGTACTCCTCGAGCGACACCACCTGCGTCATTTCCGCTCGTCGTCTTTCGAAAAGATCGCGCCGGCAGGGCGAAGGTCGCCGCGCTCGTTCAGAATCTCGATCCGCTTCTCGGCTTCCTCGAGGCGAGTGTGGCAGAAACGCGACAGCTGTACACCGCGTTCGTAGAGCTCGAGGGATTTCTCCAGTGGCAGATCGCCTTCTTCGAGCTTCTTGACGATGGTCTCGAGCTCGGCGATGGCGGCTTCGAAGTCCTTGATGGTGGAATCCATAAATTAGTCGCTAGTCGAGGTGATGGCGCAGCCGAGCTCTCCCTCAGAGAGCGTCACTCGGACATGATCGCCGGGTTTTACGTCGGTCGCGCGGCGGATTAAGCGGGTCCGTGATTCGTCCCAGACGAGGGCATAGCCACGACCGAGGACGGCGAGAGGGCTGAGACTATCGAGGCGCGCCGCGCAGCCCTGCAGTCGCTTTTCGGCGAAGTGGCGCCGGTGTTGAATCGCCACGCGCAACGCCCCGTCGACGCCTGCGAGTCGAGCCCGTACCATGCCGAGCCTGCGCCGCAAGTCGAATTGCTCGAGCTGCAGCCGGAGATGTTGATAGATCCGCAGGTTCCGGCTGATGCTGCCCTGCGCGGCATGCCGCAACGCATGCGTCATCTCGGCGCAGTGCCGGCCGCGCAGCGCCAACCGCGCAGACCATCCCGCGAAGCCGGGCCGGCGATTCAAGAGATGGACCCGCGACTCGAGTCGCGCGATCGATGCGCGCGTTGCAGCGGTCAGACGCTGGCCAAGGCGGTCGATGTGCGTGCAGAAATCTTCCTTGCGCGCGACCACCACCTCGGCGGCGGCCGATGGCGTGGGCGCACGCACGTCGGCGGCGAAGTCCGCAATCGTGACGTCGATCTCATGGCCGACAGCGGAAATCACCGGTACCGGCGACGCCACGATGGCTCTCGCCACGGCCTCGTCGTTGAAGGCCCACAGGTCTTCAGCCGATCCGCCGCCACGGCCGACGATGACGACGTCGATGCCTGGCAGCGTGACGATGTCGTTCAATCCTCGGGCAATGTCGGCAGCCGCGCCTTCGCCCTGAACTCGCGTGGGCCGAATCACGATATGCGCGTTTGGATACCGCCGGCCGAGCACTTTGATGATGTCTCGAATAGCCGCGCCATCGAGCGATGTGACGATGCCGATCTTGCGCGGCAACGAGGGCAATGGTCGCTTCCGGGCAGCATCGAAGAGACCCTCGGCCTGCAGGCGGCGCTTGAGTTGATCGAAGGCGAGCTGAAGCGCGCCAAATCCCTGTGGTTCGACCTGATCGCAGACGATCTGGTATTCGCCTTTGGGATCGTAGACGCTGATGCGGCCGCGAACGATCACGTGCAGGCCATCTTCCGGCTTGAACTTCAACGACCGCACCTGCGACTTGAACATCACAGCCTTCAGTTGCGCGCCTGGATCCTTCAACGTGAAGTAGAGATGTCCGGTATTCCACAGACGACAGTTCGAGATTTCGCCCTCAACCCAGATATCGACGTACTCGGTTTCGAGCAGTCCGCGGATGCCGGCGGTGAGGTTACTGACCGAGAAGACGACACGTCGCTTGGTCGTGGCCGGAGGTTCCGGCTCGTCGAGCGGCAGGTCAAACAGCGAGCTCATGCTCCAATTGCTCCGCAGAAAAGCTTAACCGTTGCACCGAGGTGGCCTTGCCCGTCGCTTCATCAGCGGAAATCAGGATGCCGTTCAGCCGCGGATTGCCAGTGGCTGTCTCCATTCTGACCGGCATCCCGCGCAGGAACTTGTCAATCACGACCGTCTTTTCAACGCCGATCACGCCATCGTGCGGGCCGGTCATCCCTGCATCAGTCAGATACGCGGTACCGCCTGGCAAGATTTGATCATCGGCCGTCTGCACGTGTGTGTGAGTGCCGACAACCAGGGTGACCTTGCCATCGAGGTGCCATCCCATCGCAACCTTCTCTGACGTCGCCTCCGCGTGGAAGTCCACAAGAATGACACGCGTGCGGCCGCGCAGGGTTTCAATTTCTTCGAGCACGCGCGTGAACGGATCATCGAGGTCCTGCATGAAGACCCGCCCCATCACATTGATGACGCCGACGGGCCGGCCTGCCGACGTTCGAGCCAGGTAGCTGCCGCGCCCGGGCACGCCAGCAGGGAAGTTCGCCGGGCGGAGGAGACGTGCTTCCGCGCCGATGTAGTCGATCGCTTCTCGTTGGGCCCAGATGTGGTTGCCGGATGTCATGACATCAACGCCCCAGTTCAGGAGTTGATCCCCGATTTCTCTGGTAACGCCCCGGCCTGCTGCGGCGTTCTCAGCATTGGCGACGACGAGGTCGACCTCGAAGTGCTCGATAAGGCGGGGCAGGCCCCGCCTGACCAGCTCCCTGCCGGGCTTCCCCACGATATCGCCCAGGAAGAGTAGCCGTAACTCGCTCACGGCTCAGATGATCGCACAGAACAGCGAGCCTCTGGACTTTGGACTCTGGGCTTTCGGCTTCGCCGAGAGCCAAGAGCCTGAAGCCAAGAGCCAATATATTAGTATATAACACTCATATTACATGCTTGACAAACACTCATGCACTGCGTAGACTCTCTTCATCCTCAAAGAAAGGGGACCGAACTTATGAGCCAGAAAACAGGAAAGAAGGTTATTGGGATCGACCTCGGCACCACCAACTCCGTGGTGTCGGTGATGGAGGGCGGAGAACCCGCCGTCCTCGTAAATCAGGAAGGTTCGCGGATTACTCCGTCCGTTGTGGCGTTCACCAAGGACGGCGAGCGCCTGGTCGGACAGGTGGCCAAGCGGCAGGCCGTGACCAATCCGGAGAACACGATTTTTTCCATCAAGCGATTCATGGGCCACAAATTCGCCGAAGCCGTCAGCGAGCAGAAGCGCGTGCCCTATCGCGTCGTCGAATCGAAGAATGGAGACGTGTGGGTGGAGGCGCGGGGTAAGCAGTACTCGCCGCCTGAAGTGTCGGCCATGGTGCTGCAAAAACTGAAGCAGGCGGCCGAAGACTATCTCGGTGAGAAGGTCACCGACGCGGTCATCACCGTGCCTGCCTATTTCAACGATGCGCAGCGTCAGGCGACCAAGGATGCCGGGCAGATTGCGGGGCTGAATGTGCTTCGCATCATCAACGAGCCCACCGCGGCCGCGCTGGCCTACGGGCTGGATCGCAAGAAAGACGAGACCATCGCCGTGTACGACTTTGGGGGCGGCACCTTCGACATTTCGGTGCTCGAGGTGGGAGAGGGCGTGGTCGAGGTGAAGTCCACCAACGGCGATACGCATCTCGGCGGTGACGATCTCGACCAGCGCATCATCGACTGGCTTGCGGCGGAATTCAAGAAGACCGATGGCATCGATCTCACCAAGGATCGCGTGGCCGTGCAACGTCTGAAGGAAGCCGCGGAGAAGGCCAAGATCGAGCTGTCGTCCGTGATGGAGACCGACATCAATCTGCCGTTCGTGACCGCCGATCAGAACGGCCCCCGTCACCTTGCCATGAAGCTGACGCGCTCGAAGCTCGAGCAGCTGGTCGACGACCTGCTGCAGCGCACGATGGAACCGGTGAAGAAGGCCGTGGCCGACGCGGGTCTCGACCCGTCGAAGATCGATGAGGTTGTGCTCGTCGGCGGTTCGACCCGCATGCCGAAGGTGCAACAACTGGTGAAGGAGTACTTCGGCAAGGAGCCGCACAAGGGCGTGAATCCTGACGAAGTCGTTGCCGTCGGCGCGGCGATCCAGGGCGGCGTACTCGCGGGCGACGTGAAAGACTTACTGCTGCTCGACGTGACGCCGCTATCGCTCGGCATCGAAACGCTCGGCGGCGTCATGACCACGCTGATTCCGCGGAACACGACGATTCCGAGCCGGAAGAGCGAGACGTTCTCGACGGCGACCGACAATCAGCCGAACGTGGAAGTGCACGTTCTCCAGGGCGAGCGGCCGCTGTCGCGCGACAACCGGACCCTTGGACGCTTCCAGCTGGTCGGAATGCCGCCGGCCCCTCGGGGAGTGCCGCAGATCGAGGTGACGTTCGACATCGACGCCAACGGCATCGTGAATGTGTCCGCGAAGGACGTCGCGACGAGTAAGGAGCAGAAGATCACCATCTCGAACTCGTCCGGCCTCAGCAAGCAGGACGTCGAGCGCATGGTGAAGGACGCCGAAAGCCATGCGGCCGACGACAAGACGCGCCGCGAGCTGATCGACGCGCGTAATCAGGGCGATGCGCTCGCCTACTCGGTCGAACGCACGTTGGGCGAACACCGCGCGAAGCTGTCCGGCGACACAGCGTCTCAAATCGAGGCGGCCATCAGCAGCGTTCGCGAAGCGCTGAAGGGGGAAGATCTTTCGGCTATCAAGAGCGCGACGGATGCGCTGCAGCATGCCTCGCATGCGATGGCGGAGCAGATGTACAAGCAGAATGCCGCGGGCGGCCAGGGCGGGGGATCCGGGGTGAAGGACGGGGAAGTCGTCGACGCCGAAGTCGTCGACGCGTAACTGACAACTGACAACTAACAAAAGGAGGCACTATGGCAATCGTACGTTGGGATCCATTTCGCGAGTTCGGTGGGGCGTGGATGCCGCCAGTCGATATCTACAGCACTGGCGAGCACGAGCTGGTGATCAAGGCGGAAATCCCCGGGATGAACAAGGACGACATCGACATCACGGTGGAGAATTTCACCCTGACCATCCGGGGCGAGAAGAAGACCGAGCAGGCCATCAAGGACGAGCAGTTCCATCGCGTCGAGCGCAGCTATGGCACGTTCACGCGGTCGTTTGCGCTGCCCCATACGGTCGACTCGAACAAGGTGCAGGCCGAGTACAAAGAAGGCGTCCTGACGGTGAAGCTGCCGCTCCGCGAAGAAGCGAAGCCGAAGCAGATCAAGGTCAACGTCGCGGCGTAACATCAGGGTGCGGGAGGTGCGGGAGGTGCGGGAGGTGCGGGAGGTGCCGCAGTGCGGCGCAGGGCGCAACCGCACCTCTTGTCTCCGCACCGCGCACCCCTCGCACTTTTCGCACCTTGCAGTATCTGCGTAAGTTCCTGTATCCTTGGTTGTTATGGAAATCGAAACGCAGAAACCCTTGGAACAGCAGACTGCGGAGCCCCTGGAACCAGCCCCGCCCGTCTCTAATCGATTCTTGTTTGTCGATATCGCCGCGCTTCGAGCCAAACAGCTGCGACGGGGCGCTTTGCCGCGCCTGACGGCATCTGGGCATGAAGGTCATCCGCAGCCGCACAAGGCCGAGCGTGTGGCCATGGAAGAAGTCCGGCGCCGGCTGGTGCAATTCGACCTGCCCCCAAACAAGCCGCCGGTTGCCAACATCGAGACCGGGCTGTGACATCGGCCGACCTCTTCGATCTCCTTTCCGGAGCGTTGATCGCCCTGGGGTCGAGCACGGTGTTCGTCCTGGTGCTGTTTCTGGGCTTCTGCATCATTCTTGGATTTCCGAAGCTCCGGGTCACTGCCGGGCGGAAGTTCATGACGATTAAGAGCCTTGAAGAAAAGGTCGGGCAGGAAGCGTTCGCGAAGTATCTGCCGGCCAGTTCGCCGCATGGTCCCATCGACGTGCTGAGGACGCCGGAGCTTCTCGAACACAAAAAATGAAAAGGGGTCTGACCCCATTTCTCCTGTTGCTGCTCGTCGCGCCGCTGCTGTCGCAGCCGCAGCAACCCTATCGCATCCTCATCACAAACGACGACGGCGTCAGGGCGCCCGGGCTTGTCGCGCTCGTGAAGGCGCTTGGTCCGCTCGGGGAAATCACCGTCGTTGCGCCGGCCGAAAACCAGAACGTGAAAAGCCACTCCCTGACGATGGCCGATCCCATCTATGCGGATGACGTCACGATCCCCGGTGCCGTTCTGGCCGTTGCGGTTGTCGCGACGCCGGCGACCTGTGTGAAGCTCGCGCTGCAGTCACTGATGCCGCGGCGTCCAGACCTCGTCGTTTCCGGCATCAATCCCGGGTACAACACTGGAATGGTGACCTATATCTCCGGTACGGTCGGCGCGGCGAGAGAGGCGGCGCTGCAAGGTGTGCCCGCGATTTCCGTGTCGCTGAATCGAACCGGAGCAGACGACTTCACGGGCGCGGCACAGATCACACTCGAGATCGCGAGCATGGTGAAGACGCACGGATTGCCGAAAGGCGCATTTCTGAACGTTGCGGTTCCTGCCGGCGCGCGGCAGTCGTTCAAGGGTGTTCGACTGACGCGTCAAAGCGCGCTGTCCGGCGTCGAGCGCTTCGACGAGCGGAAAACACCGTACGGGCGCCGGTACTTCTGGGATGTCTATACAGACGCGGATCCGGCCAACGCAGAAGCCGGGACCGACGTATCGGCCGTCAGTCAGGGCTACGTGGCGGTTACGCCGATGCGGGTCGGGGAATTCAGTGACGAAGAACTCGAGCGGCTCAAATCGCTGAAGATTGAGCGTTGAAAAACTGCGTGTCGCGCTCGTACGCATCACCAATTTTCAACAACGTCGCCTCGGCAAAGGGTCTGCCTGTTATCTGCAAACCGATCGGCAGCCGATCGGGTGTGAAGCCACAGGGCACGCTGAACGCCGGCAGCCCGGCCAGATTGGCGCTCACCGTAAAAATATCCGTCAGATAGAGCTGCAGCGGATCCTCGACGCGCTCGCCAATCTTGAAGGCAGCGGTGGGGCTCGTCGGCATTGCGACCGCGTCCACTTGCTGAAAGGCCTGTTCGTAGTCGCGCCGGACGAGCGTGCGCACGCGCTGTGCCTTCAGGTAGTAGGCGTCGTAGTAGCCGGCGCTGAGCACGTACGTGCCCAGCATGATTCGCCGTTTCACTTCCGCGCCGAACCCCAGCCTTCTCGTTTTCTCATACATGTCCTTCAAGTCGCGTGTGCCTGGAGCCCTGAACCCATAGCGCACACCGTCGAAGCGCGCGAGGTTCGAGCTCGCTTCGGCAGTGGCCACGATGTAGTAGGTGGCGATGGCGTACTTCGCATGCGGCAGTTCGATGTCGATCAACTCGGCACCGCGGGAGCGCAGGACGTCCAATGCGACATAGAAACAGGTCCGCACGGCATCGTCCACACCCTGATCGAGCATCGTGCGCGGCACACCGAGACGCATGCCGCGGATGTCTCCAGTCAACGCGGCTGTGTATGCCGGCACGGGTTCATGCGCGGCCGTGGCATCATGCGGATCGGGCCCCGCGAGCACAGACAACGCGAGCGCTGCATCGTAGGCTGTGCGGGCAAACGGGCCGACCTGATCGAGGGAAGACGCAAATGCGATCAGGCCGTAGCGCGACACGCGGCCGTAGGTGGGCTTCAGCCCGGCGATGCCGCACAGCGATGCAGGTTGCCGAATCGATCCTCCCGTATCCGAGCCCAGGGCGAGCGGCGCCATGCCGGCGGCAACGGCAACCGCCGATCCTCCACTCGATCCTCCCGAGATGTACTCCGGATTCCACGGGTTGCGTGAGGGACCGAACGCCGAGTTCTCCGTCGACGAACCCATCGCAAACTCGTCGCAATTGGTCTTGCCGAGAACGATCGCGCCGGCTGCCTCGAGGCGCCCGACGACCGTGGCGTCGTATGGAGGGACGAAGGTCTCGAGCATGCGCGAGGCCGCAGTCGTCGTGATACCGCGCGTGCAGATGTTGTCTTTGACCGCGATGGGCACGCCCGCGAGTGGAGCCGTCCGATACTCGCGATCGACCACCTTCGCGCGCTCGAGCGCGCGCTCGCCGGCAACCGTCAGGAATGCGTTCAGCGTCCGGTTGGTCGCCTCAATTCTCGCGAGGGATGCCTGAACGACTTCGACAGCCGAGGCGTGGCCCGACGAAACGGCATCGCGAATGTCGCGGGCTGTTCTGAGTGGAGCACCGGGCATCGATCAGCCGATGACGCGGGGCACGCGAAAGAGCCCCGTCTGCGGTGACGGATCCGGCGCATTGGCCAGCGCCTCGGCGTTGGTCAACCCTGGCTGCGGATCGTCAGCGCGATCGACCACGGTGCTCGACAGCACGTGCGAGGTCGGGGGGACGTTGGTCGTGTCGATGGCTTGAATCTGATCTGCGTATTCGAGCACCTCGGTCAGCTGGCGAACGAAAAGGTCCTTCTCGGCATCGCCAAGCTCGAGGCGGGCAAGGGTGGCGATGCGGTCGACGTCTTTGCGCGTCAGGCGTTCGGCCATGGGCAAATGCTACCATGCGCTTCTGATGGGCCTGCCGCTATTGCGGAAGGCGGCGGTGGCTGGAAGCTGGTATCCGGCAGACCCGCGCTCGCTCGCGCGCGAGGTGGATCGCTATCTCGACGAAGCGGATCGTTCAGTATCTGGAACACCGTTCGCGATCATCGCTCCTCACGCCGGCCTCATGTATTCGGGTCCAGTGGCCGCGCACTCCTACCGGCTCCTCGCTGGCCGCGATCTCGATGTTGCGATCATCGTCGGTCCTTCTCACTACGTGGACTTCGAAGGAGTCGCGATCTACCCACGCGGGGCTTTTGACACACCGCTTGGACCCGTGCCGATCTGCGAGCCCTGCGCGGACGCGATTGTTGCCGCGTCACCTCTGGTGCGCGAACATCCGATGGCGCACGGCCGCGAGCACTCGCTGGAGATGCAGTTGCCGTTTCTCCGGCGGGTTCTGCCAGGTGCGGAGATCGTGCCGCTCGTGATGGGCCGCCAGAGTCGCCGGACGGCGTACGAGTTGGGGCAGGCCATCGCGACCGCTGCGACAGGACGCCGCGCGGTGTTGATTGCGAGCACCGACCTGTCGCATTACAAGAGTGCTGTCGTGGCGGCCAGGCTCGATAACAAAGTGCTGCAGCAGGTGCTTCGATTCGATCCGGATGGTCTGATGTCGGCGCTGGAAGCATTTCCAGATCATGCATGCGGCGGGGGCCCTACCGTGTCGGTGATGGTGGCCGCGAAAGCGCTCGGCGCGCTGGAGGGCCGCGTCTTGAAGTATGGCGACTCGGGTGATGTGTCTGGCGACAAGGACGCCGTCGTTGGTTACCTCGCAGCCGCGTTTGGATCGTTCTCATGATGCGTGCGCCGCTCGACCACCCGACACGCCAGGTCCTTCTGCAGTGTGCTCGCACCGCCATTGCGTCGACGATCGGCGTCGAAGTCGAGGTGGCCGGGGACAGGGGGTCGCCGCCCATCCTGCGTGCGGGAGCATTCGTGACGCTGCGCGTGCGCGGCGACCTTCGCGGGTGTATCGGATATCCCGAGGGCGATCGCCTGCTGGCCGAAGTCGTGGAGCACTGTGCGATCTCCGCTGCGGTGTCGGACCCCCGTTTTGCGGCCGTTCGAGCGTCGGAGTGGGCATTTGTCGAGCTCGAGATTTCCATACTCGGGCCCATCGAGCGGATTGCGGACATCAGCGAGATTGAGATCGGACGCCACGGCCTCGTGGCAGAACTCGGAAAGCGCCGGGGCCTTCTCCTGCCTCAGGTCGCCGTCGAATGGGAATGGGATCGTGAAGCGTTCGCCTCGGAAGCGTGCGCGAAAGCCGGGCTACCGAAGAACGCATGGCGTACCGGCGCGACGCTGTTCAAGTTCGAGGCCGAGGTGTTTGGGGACGATACGTAGGAAAGCGTGGGAGAACGTGGGAAAGCGTGGGGGAGGCAACCCTACGTTCTCCTACGTTGTCCTACGTTCTCCTACGCCAGCAGCGAGCGAAGCGTCCCCAGATTCATCTCGTCGAGCGGATCGATCTCCACCAACCCCTTGCCGCGAGCGTCGCGCGCTGTCTTCTCCGTTTCGAGAATCATCGGCAAGTGGGCAAAGCGCGGGTCGTTCATCAGCCAGCGGAACGGCTCGATGCCGATGCAGCCCTTGCCGATGTGCTCGTGCCGATCGACGCGACTGCCGCACGGTTTCCTGGAGTCGTTCAGGTGGAAGACCTTCAGGCGGTCCAGGCCGACGAGTTGCTGGAACCTTGTGAACGTGGCGTCGTATCCCTCTAGAGAGCACAGGTCGTAGCCCGAGGCAAGCAGATGGCAGGTGTCGAGGCACACGCCGATCCGCGGCATGCCCTTGGCGGCGTCGAGCATGCCGGCAATTTCCTCGAACGTCGATCCCAGGGTGGTTCCCTGGCCGGCTGTGTGTTCCAGCAAGATCATGGTTTTTCCGTTCGGCCGGGATCCGAGCACTCTCTGAAGGGCGTCGCCGACGAGGCCGATCGCTTCATCGATGGGCGCGGTCAGTCGTGCGCCGGGGTGCAAGACCACTCCCAGCAAGCCGAGGGCTTCCGCTCGATGGACCTCGTCTTCGAGCGCGGCGACAGATTGCGCCCGAAGCCCCGGATTCATCGTCGCGATATTGATGAGGTAGCTCGCATGCGCCACGACAGGATGAATGTCAGATTGCTCAATGGCCCCGCGGAACGCCGCAATTTCGTCAACCTGCAGCGGGCGAGCGCGCCACTGGCTCGCGTTCTTCGTGAAGACTTGTAGTGTTTCGCAGTTATGCACGCGGGCGCGCGCGACGGCAAACGCAAGTCCGCCGGCCACCGACATGTGGGCACCGAGACGAGGCATTCAGCGATAATAACGGTATGCGCAAACCGATTGCGGGCCTCATGGCCGTCCTGCTGCTGATGCCGTCGACCGCCGGCGCCTGGGGATTCGAGACCCACAAGTTCATCGTGTCGCGCGCCATCGATCTGCTGCCCGATGCCATCCGGCCGTTCTACGAGGCGAACCGAGTGTTTGTCGTCGAGCACGCCATCGACCCCGATCTGTGGCGCACAGCGGGCTTTACCGACGAGCCGCCGCGGCATTTCGTCGATATCGACGCGTACGGCAAGTATCCATTCAAGGATCTGCCACGCGACTACGATGCGGCTCTCGAAAAATACGGCGCCGACACGCTGAACCGGAACGGCCTGTTGCCGTGGCGCGCCGCCGACATGGCAGGTAACCTGCGGCGCGCGTTCGAGGGCCAGCAGAAGCAGGCGGCGTACGCGCGTGACAACGTCAAGTTCTTCTCCGCGATCATCGGGCACTACGCCGCGGACGCCAACGTGCCGCTGCACTCGGCGCTGAACTACGATGGCCAGCTGACTGGCCAGAACGGCATTCACTATCGTTTCGAGGAGGATCTGTTTCTTCGATACGGAAAGCAGCTGACGCTGAAGCCCGGCCCGATCAAGAGCGTTCCAAATGTGCGCGACTTCATCTTCGAGAGCTTGATTGAAGGCTACACCTTCGTGGACGCTGTCCTGGCCGCCGACAAGAAAGCCATCGGCAACCGCACCGTCTACGACGATCAGTACTACGACGCGTTTTTCGCCGAGGTGAAGCCGATCCTCGAGAAGCGCATCAGCGACGCGATCACGGCCGTCGCTTCCATCATCACCGCTGAATGGGAATTGGCCGGACGTCCGGCCCT
>JAMQPK010000183.1 GCA_023717525.1 Vicinamibacterales bacterium
GCGAAGGCAAATTCGTTGTTGTTCGAGGCGAATGACTCCATCAGACCGGCCCTCGTCGGCCTTCAACCAGAGGCTTCTCGTATTGTTCGAGCCGCTTCTTGTAGAGAAACAGACCGCTCGGCCCAAAAGACATCAGCATCACCGCCAGGCCGGTTGCAATGCCGTAGCCTGACAGAAGAGGCGCCGAGCAATCCTCTCGACGCCGCACGGCCACGTGGCACGGCACTGCGATCAGAAGCTCCAGGACGCTGCCCTTCATGAGCCAGCCGACCAGCCGGTTTACGGCGATTGGCGCGCCATTGGCGTAGAGGCCGAAAATAACTCCCCAGAACAGCCAGAACACAAGCAAGAGGCTGAACGCTCCCGGAAAGCTATAGAAAAAGACCGGAACTGCGGAGCTGGATGGGTCGACGACGATGTCCCCGAACAAGCGATTCGATATCGCACCAAAGGAGTTGTGTGGGTCGAGGTCGTCCCCGAAGAAACCGGCCAGTAGGGAATAAATGGCCGCAGTTGTCAGAAGGCCGAACGCAGCCGCGATAGTCGTTATCGACAGAAGGAGGTGTCTCCGGGGCTTGAGTTTTCTGACCGCCCCATCGACCGACAGGAACAACAGTATGGCTTGGCCACCAACGAGGATTCCCACCCATAACCAGAACGTCCAATCGTGCATCGCTCCCCTGTAGGGTTCGATCCAGCCAGCCGGATAGCTGACGGCCAGCACTCCTGGCACAACAAGACCCAGGAGCGCGGCGCTATAGAACGCAGTTACCACCACGCCCCATCTCCTCATCTCGTTCTCCTTGTCCGGCTGGCGGCTGTCCCTACATCGTCAGCAACGCGGCCATCAGCTCGATGCCATCCCAAAGGTTCTGGATTCTGAGGTTCTCATCGAAGCTGTGCTGATGGTTGTCGTGGTTCCCAATCGGGATCACAATCGTCCGCGTCCCGAGCGGGCGCTCGACAGCCAGGAGCGGGAGGCCCCCACCCATCGTCGGCAGCTTGACGGCGCGGCCGCGGACGCTTTCGACTGTCGCAATGACTTCCTGGGAAATGGGCAAGTCCATCGGAGTGCGCGAGCCAACGCCTGTGAGGCCGATGACGACCTTGGCGACCTTCGGGTGCGTGCGCCGTTCGTCGGCCGTCGGCTCGCGATCGACGACGACGAAGAAGCCCTGCCTGCGGATGTGCTCCGTCACCTGCTGCACCGTCTTGCGCCCGTCCATGCCCTTCACCATCCGCACGTCGATGGTGGCGGTTGCCGAGGCCGGAATCACGTTCGACGCCTGGGCGCCCGTGCGCGAGCTGGCCATGCCGCGGATGTTGAACGACGGCATCGTGATCAGCTCGTTGAGCGACCGCGCCCCTCCCTCGGTCGAGCCGAGCCAGAACTCACGCATGAGTTCGGCCTCAATCGCCGGCGCCTCATCGAGCGCCTGCCTTTCCACCGGCCCGAGCGGCTCCACGTCTTCGTAGAAGTGGTCGATGAGCACGCGACCGGTGTCGTCCTTCATGGAGGTCAGAAGCCGCGCGAGCGACATGGCCGGATTCGGGGCCCAATTGCCGTAGTGGCCGCTGTGCAGCTCGCCACGCGGTCCATAAACAGTGATATCGATTTGCGTCACGCCGCGCGCGCCGAAAATGATCGACTGCCGCCGCGTCTGATAGAGCGGCGCATCGCACATCAACCAGAGATCCGCCGCGAAGAGATCTTTGTTTGCCGCCAGCGTCTGCTCGAGGTTCAGCGACCCGGCTTCTTCCTCGCCTTCGAACGCAAACTTGATGTTCGCTTTGAACGCCAGGCCTGCGGCACGGATCGCGTCGATCGCGGTCATGAGGGCCACGATCGGCGCTTTGTCATCAGCCGCTCCCCGTGCGTACAACCTCCACTCGGGGTCGAATGCCGTGCCCGCCGGCGGTAGCGGGATCACCCGTCCGCCGTCTTCGAGCGGCTTGTCGCGAAGTGTCGGCTCGAACGGCGGCGAGGCCCATTCCTTGGGGTCGAACGGCTGACCATCGTAGTGCGCGTAGAAAGCGACCGTTCGGGTAGCGCCCGGCGTGCGAATTTCGCCAAAGACAACGGGATTGCCTCCGGGCACTGACACGAGTTTCGGCGCCAAGCCGCGTCGTGCCATCATCGCCGCGATGGCTTCCGCGTTGCGCTGGATGTTTTCACGATCGCGCGCGATGTTCGGGATCGAAAGGAGAGCGACGAACTCGTCGACAATTGCGCGTTCGTGCTGCTGGCGCCAGAGGCGCGCGGACCGCGCGGCAGGGTTTGTCTGGGCGGCAACTACGGCCGGCAAGAGAAAAACCATCGCCGCCAGCACGTATCGCTTCATGGCCGGTACAGTCTCATGAACTCCGCGAGTTCCAGCGCCGCGGGAGAGGGCTCGCGTTCGAGGCCGGCAATCGTTCCGGCGCGGTCTTCAACCGACCGATTCTGACCCAACTTGAACTTCGCTTCGCACCGGGAGACGGGGATCTCGAACCCAACGATGGCGTTGAGGAGTTTCCCGTACGACTCTCCCGGCAAAGCCTGAGTCGACCAACTGGGCTCTCGCCCGTCTTCGTAACGCCGCGTCAGATCCTCGACGACCCCGGCGATGAACGTGGCGTCTTCCCGTACCTGGGCTGCGCCATACGCGTGCACGACTGCGTAGTTCCACGTCGGAACCGCTGGCGACGTCGCGTACCAGGATGGCGACACGTAGGCATGCGGTCCCTGAAAGATGACCATCGACTCTGCCTTGCTCTCCATCAACCGCCAGTGCGGGTTTCCACGAGCGACATGCCCAAGGATATGAATTTCCGAGCCGGCTTCACGAATCAGAACCGGGACATGGGACGCTACGAGCCCCGCCGCATCGGAATGCGACACGACGACGGCGAAGCCGAATTGCTGCATGAAGGCGATGATGACCTTCCGGTCTTCGACTGAGAAGTGTGCCGGGATATACACGGTTCCTCGTATGGATGGGGTTGCTACCGCTGAACACAGCGTTCGGGATTAACCGGCTGTGGCAGCACCAACGGAGCCGGCGCCACCGCGCCCGTGCTCGCAAGCTGGTCGAACGCGATCTGCTGCAGCGCTTTGACCTGTGGACGAGAGAAACCTAGTTCATAGCCCGAACACTCGTTGTCACCGAGCGAGCGTGGATCGCGTCCCGTAACGCTGCCGAACGTGACGAGCGCCTCAAGGTAGTATCCGTGCGCGCTGGCGTGATAGTTGTCGTACGTCCAGAGGTTGATCTTGCCAGCCTCGATCCCGTCGTATGGATTCGCATCAGCCGCACCAGTCTGGATGGCCCGCGTCCACGCTTCGCCGACCGGAATCACAGCCTTGACCACTGCGGCTTTCGCGGCCGTGTCGTAGGCGGCGCGCACGTCGCGCGCCATTGCCTCGATGGGCTGTCCGGTCCAGGCGCCTGTCGGCGGATAGGTCTGGTCTGCGCGCGACCACGTCGCCATCAGATACAGCTGTACCTTCGGGTTACGCGAACGAAGAAAATCTGCCATCTTCTTGCTCGTGGCAATGAGCTTGGCAGGATCGCGTGGCTTGTCGGCATCCAGCGTACTGTAGCCGTGCATCACGACCATGTCCCATCCACGCCGGCCAATCACGCCAAGCTTGCTCTCGAGGTGAAAATCCAACCCGCTGCCGCCCCGTGTTTCGAGGGACACGTCGTAGTCGAGGCCTGCCTGCTGCGTGAACGACTTGAAGAGCGCAGGCACGCCCCCGATTCCCTCGTTGTTGAGGTCGGTGACCGTATCAGCCCGATAGAAGCGAACGGGTGAGTTTGCCCCGTACGTGAAGCTATTCCCGATGAACAGAACGCTCGTGGCTGATTGAGCCTGTGTCGCACTCACGGCGACAATCACACCGGAAAGGAGTGTTAACGCAAACTTCATCACTTGTTCTCCGTGCCGAGTGGCGCTCGGGAATCGGCAGAGGTTAACACAGCGGTGGAGGCCGTGACCTCCTTCAGCCACGTCGGTCGGCTTCATACTTCTGTGCGCTCTGCCGGAGCTTCCGCAGCGTTGATGCCGTGAGGTTTCGGCAGCCGCAGACTTTGGCATGGGCGACGTGCCAGCGCAGGCGCTGCTGAGGTGTCGCGCCCTTGGGCATGCGGTGTTGCTTGTGCCAAGTCGCGTTGATCACGACAGCCCGAGCACGTGCTCCATCACGAGGCGAGGCTCTCTGTCGGGATCCTGTTCGACGCGGCTTTCGCTATTGAACAGCATGGTGTCCCGAGGCCCGGCCGAGTATGCGGGCCAGCGTGGCAACTGGGGAACGTTGGGATTGCCGGTGCGGGCGAAAGCCACCCACGCTGCGCTCACTTTCTCGGCGAGGGAATGGGCATCGGACCTTTTGGAGATGAGGGGTCCGCCGAACTCGATGTTATTGAAGGCGAACTGTATCTCGATGGTGTGCGGCGACCGCATGTGTCCGCCGCCCTCGGGAGTCTCCCAGTCGAAGCGATAGAAGAACGCGGGCGCCGCTTTCTGATCGGCTTTGCGTTTCGCCATCTCCCGAGCGTACGTTCCCCTGGGGTGATCGGTGGCAATCAGGATGTGCAGGTCCCACGGGGTTGCCTCAGGATGCGCCTTGCGGTAGGCCTCGATCACGCGACCTGGATCGATACCCAGCCGAGCGGCGACTCGCTGCTTCAGCCCGGTCTCATCGAGCGCAAGCTTTTCGGCTGTGGGCCGATCGTAGAGTGTTTCCTCCGTCCGGGCGTATCCGATTAGGAGCGGAATCGTCGATGAAAGCGCTGGTGCGGCAGGATCCCACGGGTGGCTCGGCACGGCCTTCCCATCAACCATCGGTGAATTCGCGGTCCAACCCGGCGCACGTTCAGTCAACTTGTCGAGCACGGACGCATTTGCCTGCAGCAGCCGGGCCACTGGTGCGTTCTGGAGCTCACGAACCTGGCCGGCCTTCAGTCCCAGTTCGCTCAGCAGGAGCGACGTGTACTTGAAGGCGTCGGCGGAGGTCGTCAATCGCAGGACGGCTCCACTTTCGATGATGGCGCGTTGGAACAAACCCTTGGCACTCGGCATCGACATCAAGGTGGCGACCTTTCGTCCACCTCCCGATTGCCCGAAGATCGTGACGAGATTCGGATCGCCGCCGAAGCGATCGATGTTGTCCCGGACCCACTGTAGCGCCGCTACGATGTCGAGCATGCCGGCGCCGCCCGAGAGCGCAAAGTCCGAGCCCAACGCTTCGCCGAGGTACGTGAATCCGAAAACGTTCAGCCGGTGGTTGATGCTTACGACTACCGCGTCGCCGCTTCGGGCGAGGTTCGTGCCATCCACGATCGGCCGCGAGGCCGAGCCGGTGGAAAACCCGCCGCCGTGCAGCCAGACCATAACGGGTCGCTTCCGGCCATCGCCGAGCGCTGGAGTGAACACGTTCAGCACCAGACAGTCTTCCCGCTCCGGAGGGTCGTCCGGCCGGCCTGCGACCTCTCCAACCGTTTGCGGCGCGGTGGGTCCCCAGGCGAGCGCGTCGCGCGTGCCTGTCCACGGTGTCGGTTTCGTCGGAGGCATGAAACGATTCTTGCCAGCCGTCGTCCCCCCATAGGGAATTCCTTTGAAGACATTGATGCCCTGCACCACTGTCCCGCGGACTCTCCCCGCCGACGTTGGCGCGAGCACATCAGTGTCGGCCGCCGCGACGAGATTCACCAAGGGAGCGGTGTGGACTCCGGCGAGGACAAGTCCCGCCTGCTTTACAAAGGTTCTTCTGCTTGAAATGCTTGCCATCTCCGCCCTCCGTGCGCTATTGGGTCTTCATCCACCGCTCGTCGGCAAGGACAAACGACGTTTCGATCTGTCTTGCAGGAATCGACCAATATGTCCGGAGCAGGTGACCTTTGTCGCTGTCCGGCACGACGGTGAACCCGTTCCGCCGATAGAAGTCGATGGCCCACGACGCAGCCGCCCACGTCCCAATCAGAATAGGCTTGTCAACGACACTTCCCACATGGCGCAGTAGCCTTGTTCCAACACCCTTCCTCTGCATGCTGGGCGCGGTATACGCATGGCGCACCAGAGCGACGTCTCCTTTGTCCTGAATCTCAGGTCGGGTCGAAACCGAGCGCCCACGCGCGCTTCAAGCGGGCGTCCGAAGCAGCCAGCGAACGGCGTTCTGCTGGAGTTTGATGTACTCGGGATTCCAGAGGACCGTCAGCAGGTGTCCCGGCGAGAGGTAGCACACGCGGCCCTTCCCGTAGTCGTACGACCATCCGGCTGGCGCCGTCGGTCCTCTCTTTGCGTAATCCAGTCCCTGCTCGTTTACGGTCTCGAGAAAGAGAGACTTCGGGTCTTTGTCGTACTCCATGTAATGCTGCTCGTCGGTAATCACGAAATCGCGAACGCCCTTCGTAATCGGATGATTCGGGTTCGTCACTCTCACTTTGAAGGTGCGAATGGGCGGGTGGCCGGCATAGGCTGCCCCGAGCACGTGACGGAAATTGGCGTCGGTGAGGCCGACGTGCGTAACGTTATGCAGGAACAGCGCCGATCCGCCGTTTTCGACGAAGGCCCGAACCGCCTTGCCCTGCTCGGGCTTCATCCAGAATTGGGGCTTCGCGTCCGTCCGAGGCGTGGGCGGCTCGAACGCCAGCGGCGGCCGCCCCGTGGCGACCCATCCGGCATTGGTGGTCTCGTCAGGATAGCCGTCCGGCCACACCATCCCGTCGCGCAGGATGATCAGAAGCCTGTAGCCCTCGAGCGTGTCGGCGTTCAACAGGCTCGTCTCGTCGCAGAAGTGGATCGAGACACCCAACCCGCTCTGGATCGTACGACTGAGGCCGACGCGAATGTAGTCGGAGTTGTGGTACCGGTCGCCGATCAGCGCGAATGCCGTGGCCTTTTGCGCAGCCCGAACGCCCGATGGCACGAGCATCGCGCCGCCCAGCGTGACAAGGAACGAGCGTCGAGTCGTCATGGTGTGCCGCATTCTAGCGCTCGTTTCTCCTGATTGCACACCACAAACCCTCGCCTGCGCGGCTCGACATCCCTGTCCAATCGCCACCTAGCCGAGCCACGAGCTCATCGACCGACAGATGAATCGGCGTCTGCTCGCCGCTGCTGTTGACCCAGAGCAGCACACCGCGCGCCGAGAGCACACGTGCCACTTCGGCAGGGAACAGGAACGCATTGATCAACGCGATCGCGCTCGCTGCCCCATCGCGGAGCGGGAGCCGGGCTCCATCGGCCAGTACGCGATATGCGGGGCCCGTTGGAGCTCGCTTCAACATCTCGCTCGAAAGATCCACGGCCATCACCCGCGCGAAATACCCGGAAAGCAAGTGTGAATACGCACCGGTGCCGCTCCCGACCTCCACGGCAAGTCCGAGTTCGGGATTCATCGCACTCAACCCCCGATCCAGCGCATCGGCGACAATCGCCGTCCGCCCCGGAGAAGTCCGCGTGTGCCAGTCGGAAGCAAGCTTGTCAAAGTACTCCTCGACCTCGCTGCGCAGCTCATCGGTCCAGCCGCCTTCGTCCAAGCCGGCTGCGCGACGCGTAGCGATCCGCATCGGGTGATCCGGAGCTCCGGCGCTGGAAGGCTGATGGCCCTCGATTGCGACGGACGGCAAGTATTTAATCGGCACGCTGCGTTCACTTGTCGCGTTGCCCGTGTTCAGCGCGGTCGCCGACGACCGCCTATTTCGCTCAGGCCTCACTGTACGCCCACGCCCCGGCGACGCTGCCCAGGGCCGTCGTCACAGCCGCGGCCAGCGTGCCTTTCACAAACGCCGCGATGGGCATGAGACCCATCGTCGCAAATCCAAACACGACCGCGCTCGTCACTAGCCACGGTGCGACAGCGGCCAGCAGAGCAGTTTTCGGCCCCGGGCCAAACCGCGAACGGAACCCGGCATAGCTCCACACCAACGCCAAGCCGATGACGAAATCCACCACGATCCACGGTACCGCTGTGGAAAACGACGTCGCGGCCGCCGGATCCATCCCGAGCCGCTGCGAGATGGCGATCATGTCGTCCTTGAGGACAACGAAGTTCCAGAACATGTCGCAGGCGTTCATCACAACGCCGGCCAGCAGGCCGCCGATTACCACTCGACCCGTGTTAATGGATGACATCATCTTCTCCTCCATTCTGAGCTGTCGCTCCGAGTAGGCCGGACAAGCTAGCACAAAGGCTCGACTTGTCTTACCTGAGGATCACTTCTCGGCCTTCGCTACGCACCCCACAGGTTCACGAGCGTCAGGCCGAGTCTTTGTTCATGACCCAACGCTTTGCCGCCTCGAGCTCCGCCGCAGAAAAATGCCTGATCTCGGCGGAAACAAAGTGTGACGCCAGGTGCTCGGCAACATTTCCCAGGGCGGAGTCGGTTACGAGGGCAACCTTCTTGATATACCTGTGATGATCTCGCACGAAGCGGATGTGCGCCGCCATTGCTCCAAGACTTTCCCATCCGGGAAACGCCGGGGTCTCGATGATGAGACCAGAGAGGCTTCCGGTTTCTCGAATGTATGGATCGACGGTGTTCGCGAGCTGCGCAAAGTCACCTTGCTCCAGCGCGGACTTGGGTCGCAGATACAGAATGGCGTGCGCCTTGTCCAGGCTGTGTTCGATCACATCGTGCTCCTTTCGTACTGAGGCGGCAACAGGGTAGCATGTCGAACCCGTCTCACCGATAATTCCCACGTGGCAAACTGCGTCAACTGCGGGGCCCCAATGAGGATAGACCGCGACCACAGCACACTCGTGTGCGACCATTGCGGCAATCAGCAGGAGCTGCCATGGATCGCCGAACACGTCGATCTGCTCGGCGAGACAACGAGCCCGTGCCCGGTTTGTGGCACTCCTCTCTCGGACAGTCGACTCGAGGGTTTTCCGGTGCTCTGCTGCTCGCGTTGTTTCGGGATGCTCATCGGAATGAATCGCTTCGCAGCCCTTATCGATGCCGTCCGAGTCCTTGAAGAACGGTCGTTTCGGACACTGCCCCCTCGCCGCCAGAACCCCAATGACCGCGTGGTCAATTGTCCGAAGTGCCGGGCAGCAATGCTGAGCCACCTGTACGGAGGCCCGGGGAACATCGTCATCGACTCGTGCGAACAGTGTCAGGTGAACTGGCTGGATTCGGGCGAGCTTCGACGAACGGCCATTGCCCCGGATGGGCCACGCGGAGCCTCCTAGTCGCCTGCACGCCGGGCGACGCTGATAACGCCGACGGCGACCAGCACCGTCCCTACAATGCCTCCGGCGAAAAACAGTAAACCCAAGCCTATGGGATTCGGGTTGGGGTCAGACAGCAAACCCAGTGCCGCTGCGACTCCGACGATCAAAAGCGGAATGGCGGAGCCGACGACGAGGCCGAGACCAGCGCGCACCCAGATTGAACGCCAGTATTCCCCTCTGTACGAGCCGCTCAAGCCCATCCACGCGACCAGGGCCAGTGGCGGTACGACAAACAAAAGGAGAACCGTTGCCGGCAGTCGAAGGCTCGAGGGCGGAGTGTGTTCGGGTGTCACGGATTGTGCACGAGGGTAGCACCAAACAAAAAATGGGCGGCAGCTTTCGGCTGCCGCCCGACCGCACGCTTACTGCCTGTCGTACACCGCGACGTTGCTTACTGTTTGCCCTGTGCCATTCACGCCGGTTGTCGTAACAGTCCTCGTTTTTCCGTCGCTCGAGACGGCGGATGTCTGAGTGGTCGTGACCTTTCCGCCCTTCTTGGAAACCGTCTGTATCGTGCTCGCATTGATACGCGTGCGCGCGACTACCTCCGCGTCCGGGTTCTTCCCAGTGACGGGACTATCCTTTCCGTCGTAGTTCGCCGTGAATTCCCAATGCAGGGTAGTGCCATCCGGCCGTAGCTGATCAACGATGACCCTCGTGCCCATGCCCGCAGCTTCGATCTTCGTGGTCGCACTCTTCGGAGCGGGTCCGGGGCTGTATTTCGATTTCGCAACATTGAGCTTCCAGACGCCGACCTGCGGATCGTTCTGAGCGAACACCGCACCAATGAGGAAGGACGACAACCCAAGGCACGCGACGAACGAAACCAGGGAACGGATTCTGGCTTTCATACAATCTCCTTCTGTGAGAGCGTTACTTCGGTTTTGCGCTCGGCTTTGCCTCCACTTGGATAGTTGCCTCCAGGGATCGCTGATGGAGTGTCCTTTCCACTGCTTCCGTGTCTTGACAACCTGGCAATCGCGAACGTCCCGCGAACTCCACTCATGAACGCCACGAACGTCAAGGCATCCAAGACGCCTGGGGCTGACCCTTGCGCAAGCGCACCGACCAGACCAAGCCCCAAGAGCGCCAGCCCAGCAACAGCCGCCGAACGCCACCGACGCCGGACGCCCACACCGGTGACTGCGAGGATGAGTGCACCGATCAGGCCGTCCAGTCTGGCTGCTCCAAAGACAAGTGCGAAAAGCCCGACCACTGCCCCAATCCCCGCGTACACAAAGGCGAACCAGGAACAGAGTCGGATGGCTTCTTCGGCGCCTTCGAGATCATCAACTTCCGGCCAGAACACCCGCCATCGGCTCCGCCTGTTAGTCAGTTGCTCAAACATGAGTCGGGCCTAGTCTGGCAACTGTCGCTCGAGTACGGCCAGTTCGTTCATGAGCACTGCGACGTGGAACCCATTGGATTCGCCTCCACGAACGACGTCGTCAGCCGTCTCCTCCTTCAGCGTCGCAATCCGATAGTCGAACCGGCGTCCAGCCAGAGACCTCTGAAGCACAAACATGCCCTCTTGGTTTGTGCACTCCGGCACGAGGTCGATATGAAAGCCCTCAGCACCTGCCGCCTGGAGTTCACGCTCCGCAGTTGACGCCCGTCGCATGGCGATCAACCGGTACTCCGCCGTGGGTGTCGTTGTCCCTATGTCACGAGCCATCACTACACGAAGCAAGGCCGACTCTATCGCGCGATATCCATCACTCGCACTTGTCTTGATTTCGCCCTCCAACGTCGATGTCTTCTCCGTCGAGAGAATGCGATACTCGCGATCGGTCTCGCCTGCAGACACGGAACCTCCACCCTGGGTTTCCTCGAGGATGAATCGATCGCCGATGCCAGCCGCCACGGTCGCGCCGCGCTTTGTGCCGTCGACAAGCGCCTTCAGACCCTCGTCGTTGGCCTGAACACCCGAATACGTAAATCGCCGGCCATCCGCATCGCGTGCCACCACCACTGCCCAATTGCTGCCGGATGGGTAGAAAGAGGCGGTCGTGCCGCGAATCAGCCTGAAGCCGCGCGACCCAGCATCATTGAGTTCCTTGACAAACGTCGCGTACCTGGAGGTCTGCACAAATTCATAGGTACGGGCTCCCAGGCCATCACGCTTCAGAAGCACCGCGACGTCCCGGCCCGCACAACGGCCAACAAACTGGACGCCATAGCCTTCGGCGCCAGATGCGACGATGCGCTGCCCGAGCTTACCCATGCTGTTTGTGTTGAAGAACCGGTAGGTGGCTGGTGTCTGGCCGATAGTCCAACTCGTCGACGCGACAACAAATAACGCCGCTGCGCATCCAAGCCTTGGCATTCCACCCTCCTGTTTCTTCCGAAAGGTGCGCCCAAGAATCGGCAGAGGGTAGCACAAAGCGGTCACAGTTCAAGAGTCATGAAGATGCTGTTTGGGTCCGTAACGTAGTCAGCGAACGGCGGGCACTCGACGAACCCGTGGCTTCTATAGAGAGCACGTGCGGGGTGAAAATATGCCCAAGAGCCGGTCTCGAGACTGAGCCGGGTCAACCCCATCCCGTGAGCGGATTCAATGATGTGACGAAGCATCGCGGTCCCTACCCCAGCCCGGCGATTTGCCTGAGCGGTGTGCATCGACTTGATCTCGCCATGCGACTGCGAGAGCTGCTTGAGTGCGCCCACGCCCAACAGCGTGTCGCCCTCCCAGGCCGACCAGAACTTCATGTCGGCTGACTTCAATCCGTCAAGGTCGAGCGCGTGAGCGCTTCCGACAGCAGTCTCTGAGCGGGCGGTTCTTACATGATGCTCCAGCAGGGAATGGACCAGGGGATCGTCGAGCCCTCCTGAAATGATCTTCATCGCTACAGGTTGAGGAGTCTGTAATGTTCCACGTCCGGAAAAGGATCGTAGAAATGATGCAGGAGTGCTCCCAGAATCATTCAGCGCCGTTCAAATGGCAGCCGTCACGCACAAGAAGGTTGCCGGGATGGAGGTGGCAACCTCACTTCTATTTTGGCTGGTGAAGAGATCTTCCAGCTCTTTCTGCAGGTCAGCTGCTCTGTTGTTCTTTTGCGCGGCTTCGAATGCATTCATCGTCGGTCCATAATATTTCCTGAATTCATCGACGAACGCCGACGGTGCGCCGTTGAAGTTGAAGGTGAACGTGTCTCGCGTGAAGGAAATCTTTTCCGCCGGAACGCCGGCGCCGGCAAACCGCTCGATCACGTTGCTTTCAACGCCCCACGTCATGGGGCTGACGAAACCTTCCGGCGGAGGTGGCGTGTAGCTCGAGCTAATCTTCAGAATCTGGGCCACTAGCGTTGGGTCGTTGGGAATCCAGTTGCCCATGACGATCCGACCTCCCGGCCGCGTGACTCGGACCATTTCCCTGGCCACGTCAGACGGCTTGGGCGCGAACATCGCGCCAAAGACACTGACAACGAGATCAAACGTCCGATCGGGCAGCTGTTGCAGATTGGACGCATCACCCTCCTGAAACCTGCAGTTCGCGAGGCCATGCTCGGCGGCCCGCCTGTTCCCGGCCTCGACCAGGTTCTGCGCTATGTCGACACCGAGCACGTCCGCGCCCAATTTCGCCGCTGGCAGCGCCGTGGTGCCATCGCCGCATCCCAGATCAAGAACTTTAAGCCCCTTGCTGACTCCGATCCGCTGCACGAGCGCCGCTCCACTTTCGCGCATGGTGTCGGCAATACGCGTGAAATCGCCCTTTTCCCAGAGTGCTTTGTTTGGATTCATGGGTACATTCGACATTGTGATTCCTCGCGCCTGTTAGCCGATCACCTATCCGGCGTTGACGATCCACGGCGTGCCGAACTGATCGATGAGCATGCCGAACCCCTTCGCCCAGAACGTCGCCTGAAACGGCATCTGCACCTTACCATTCTCGGCGAGCGCGCTGAACACGCGTTCGCCGTCGGCGGGGTCGTCGAAGTGCGCAGCCACGCAAAATCCGGCTGGCGCTGTAAATTGTCCCGGAGGCGCATCCGCTCCCTGCAGCACTTGATCGCCGATCTGCAGCGTGACGTGCATGACACGGGCGTGCGCTTCAACCGGCATATTCGCCGCCATCGGCGATTCGCCGATCGTGATGAACGCACTTTTTCCGCCCAACGTCCTCTCATAGAACTCGAACGCTTCGCGGCATCGACCGTCAAAGGCAAGGTATGGATTGAGTTTCATGAATCTGCTCCTCTTTGCGCACCGTATTCGAGTTCGATCCGTCGCGCCGCAACTTCGGCCCCGTCCCTGCGGACCTGCCCGGCCAGCGTGCGCGCCCGGGCCTCCACAGACGGATCGAGCACGTCTCGAAGCGACGCAGTCATGGACTCCTCGGTCATGGTGGCGTGCGGCGTCGTGGTCCCAAGCCCAAGATCGACGACACGGTTGCCCCAGTAGAACTGGTCGCTGAACATCGGTGTGATGACTTGAGGAACGCCGGCGCGCGCTGCAGCGGCAGTCGTGCCCGCACCGCCGTGGTGGACGACCGCCGCAACCCGGGGAAGCAGAAGGTCGTAGCTCACGTCGCCGATGGCGAGACAGTCGTACGCATCGTCGATGAGGTCGAGATCCGCCCAACCCCTGGAGATGATGATCCTGCGGCCCACAGCGCGGGCGGCAGCGATCAGGTGACGGCTGATATCGCCGGATGCGGGCATGCTGCCGAACCCAGCCAGGATGGGCCGCTCTCCACGCTCGAGGAATGCCGTGATATCCGCAGAAAGGGGCCTGTTATCGGCGAGTACCCACGTGCCCGTCTGGAAGATCGCACGGCCTGGAGCGGCGGGCGCCGGTGCGAGGATGGCATCGGCCGCAAGCCAGGTGTGGTCCGTCAGGACGTAGTCGAGCACGTCATCGATCGGGTCCAGGCCAAGCCGGTGACGATTCTGGTTGATGCGCGCCAGCGCTCGCTCGTTCCAGATCCCGGCGGTGCTGCGCCACTGCTCCTCGATGCTCGCGGACGTGGTCGCATCCACGGCCTGGCCCAGTGTCGGCGGTGGTGCGAGCTCAGGCGAGGGCAGAGCGACCGGGGCGTAGACGGCCGTGACACAGCCTATGCCTGCGCGTTCGGCAACCGACGGTGCTGCGTACTGATGCGCGTTCGCGCCGAGAATCACATCACAGCCATCCGCGGCTGCACCAATAGTCTCAAACTGGTCCGTGATGAAGTCGGGCATCGATTCGCGAAGGCGACGAAGTTCCTCTGGAGTGAGATTGGGTATCGTGCCGGACTTTCCCGCGGGCATACGCATCTCGACTCCCATGGGCACTGCCTCGAGTCCGAGACTCTTCGCCCAGTCGACGAAATTCGGCGATATGCACAGTCGAACCGCGTGCCCGAGTTTCCGCAGTTCAAGTGCCAGGGCCAGCGCGGGCTGCACATCGCCCCGTGTTCCAACAGCCGCCAACAATGCGCGCATCAAGAACCGGCAGAGGTTAGCATCGGTCTGGATAAGAACAAAAAGAGCGGCAGCTCTTCAGGCACCGCCCTGCAACGCCTGCCAGGCGGCACTCCGACAATCGTGGAACAACGACATCTCTATTTGCCTGGAGGCGGCGGAGCGTTCCAAATGTCAACCGCACATCTCCATTGACCGTCGGGTTCGCGGCGCCACACTGTGACGCTACGGCCAGGAATCGTCATCAACTTCCCATCAGGGCCAGGCACTGTCGTTTCGTTCGTGCCACGCATATACGCTAACTGACCGTCCGGTGAAAAGGAGACTTCTTTCGACACCCAATGAATCTTGAACCCTGGGATCTTCAAGCTGTCGGCCACAAACGCGCGAATGGCTGCCTTCCCCTCGACGACCGGCTGGCCCGGAGGGACGACCAAGGCGTCGTCGGTCCAATACGAAATGATCTTCTCGACATCCTTTCCATTCGACGCCGCATCGGCCCATTCGGCATCCCGCTTCAACAGGCTCACCCGGTCGGCTGCTACATCGAACGTGGAACGGGAACAGCCAGCGAGCAGACCAACCGCAACGAGCAGCACGAGACGAGAATTCTTCATCATCGGACCTCTTCAGACCAAAGCGCAGCCTAACGCCTGCCGCTCCGCGTCACTCTCGCCCATCGTGGGCCATTGAATAGACGGCACTGTAGCGCCCGGGCGGCACAAGCTGGATCTCGCTTGCTGATCGGAACCAGGCAAGTTCGGTGATGTCATCGCCCCGAATCCCTTGAGCAACGGGGCGCACTCGCTCCAAGACCACGACGGTTTGGCCTTCCACCAGTGACTTGAGGAACTCGCAGACTGACACATTCGCAGGCTCAAGCTCGTTCTCTGTAAGCACGAACTGCATTTCAGCGCGACCGCATCCCCTCCCGCAATCGTAGGCAACTTCGATGGTATTGCCGCAAAGGGCACTGCGCGCACCACGCTTTGCGCTGAGTCGTTGAAATGGTCACGCATCTGCCCCTCGCTACTCCAAGAACCGGCAGAGGTTAACATCGGTCGGGACAAAGACAAAAAGGGCGGCAGCCTTTCAGCCACCGCCCTTCCCGACTATTGTCTATCGCCTATTGTCTATCGACTCTGACTTTCGTCTATCGACTATCGCCTATCGACTCACTCAATCGCCCCTCCGCCCCCGAGGGCTTCCTCCGGCTCAATCAAATACTCCATCTCGCGATCCAACTCGAGATCCTCCTCGGTCGGCTGCGGCGGAGCCGGCGGCGGCGGCGGCTCGTCCGGCGGGATTCTGACGCCGCGGTAGTACTCGAATCCGGTGCCCGCCGGAATCAGGCGGCCCATCGTCACGTTCTCCTTCAAGCCGCGCAGGTAATCGATGCGGCCCGAAATCGACGCTTCGGTCAGCACGCGCGTCGTTTCCTGGAACGACGCCGCCGAAATGAACGAGTCGGTCGACAACGACGCCTTCGTGATGCCGAGCAGCAGCGGACGGCCGGTGGCCGGACGCCCGCCCGACGACAGCACGCGCTCGTTCTCTTCGAGGAAGCGGAACTTGTCCACCTGTTCGTCGATCAGGAACTCGGTGTCGCCGACGTCCTCGATCTTCACCCAGCGCATCATCTGGCGGGAGATCACCTCGATGTGCTTGTCGTTGATGTTCACGCCCTGCAGCCGGTAGACCTCCTGAATTTCGTTGACGAGATACTTCTGCAGTTCCTTCTCGCCAAGGACGTTCAGGATGTCGTGCGGGTTGCTCGGGCCGTCCATCAACGCCTCTCCCGCTCGAACGCGCTCGCCTTCCTGCACGTTCACATGCACGCCGCGCGGCAGTGAATACTCACGCGGCTCGGCGCCCGGCTCGTCGGGAACAATCACAATCTTCCGCTGGCCCTTCACGACCGGGCCATGCTTCACGATGCCGTCGATTTCCGAGATGACGGCCGTTTCACGCGGCTTGCGCGCCTCGAACAACTCGACCACGCGCGGCAGACCGCCCGTGATGTCCTTGGTCTTGGTCGTCTCGCGCGGGATCTTCGCGAGCACATCGCCCGCATGCACCGTCTCGCCATCGCTGACCATCAGATGCGAGTGCGATGGCATGTGGTACTTCCGCGTCACCTTTGCCGTTGGATGACCCTGGCCGTCGATCGCCCGGATTTCCACCGCCGGCTGCTTCTTCTCGTCCGGCGAATCCATGATGATGAGCCGCGACAGGCCCGTGACTTCGTCAACTTCCTCGTGAACCGTCACGCCTTCCAGGATGTCCTTGAACCGGACCTGGCCCGGCTCCTCGGTAAGAATCGAGAACGTGTACGGATCCCACTCGACGAGCACCTTACCTGCGTCCACCTGTTCCCCGTCGTGCACGCGCAGCCTCGCGCCGTACACAATCGGATAACGCTCGCGGTCGCGCCCTTTCTGATCCTGCACGACGAGCGATCCGGCCCGGTTCATGACGACGAGCGCGCCGTCCTTCGCCTCGACGGCTTGAACGGACTGGAACCTGACGGTGCCGGCGTTCTTGGCTTCCACCGTCGACTGCTCGGATACTCGAGACGCCGTTCCACCGATGTGGAACGTGCGCATCGTCAACTGCGTGCCGGGCTCGCCGATCGACTGCGCGGCGATGACGCCGACCGCCGATCCAAGTTCGACGAGCTTGCCGGTAGCCAGGTCGCGGCCGTAGCACTTCGCGCACACGCCACGGCGTGACGCGCATGTCAGCACCGAACGCATCTTCACCTTTTCGATGCCGGCGTCCTGAATCGCCGACGCCAGTTCCTCGTCGATCTCCTGGTTCGCCTCGATGATGGTGTCGCCGCTGAACGGATCCATCAGCTTCTCGAGCGTGACGCGGCCGATGATGCGATCGCGCAGCGGCTCGATGACCTCGCCGCTCTCGATAATGGCCCGCGCCTCGATGCCGTCGAGCGTCCCGCAATCCGGCTCGGAAATGATGACGTCCTGCGCCACGTCGACGAGTCGGCGCGTGAGGTACCCCGAGTCGGCCGTCTTCAGCGCCGTGTCGGCCAGTCCTTTGCGGGCGCCGTGCGTCGAGATGAAGTACTGAAGCACGGTGAGGCCTTCACGGAAGTTCGACGTGATCGGCGTCTCGATGATCTCGCCAGAGGGCTTCGCCATCAACCCGCGCATGCCCGCCAACTGGCGGATCTGCTGCTTCGATCCTCGGGCGCCGGAGTCCGCCATGATGTAGACCGGGTTGAAATTGCGCCCGGCCTGCTCGGTCTCCTGCATCTCGCTGAACATCTCGTCGGCGATCTTCTCGGTGACGTCGGACCAGATGGCGATCACCTTGTTATAACGCTCGCCGTTGGTGATCGCGCCTTCGAGGTACTGCTGCTCGACCTTGATGACCTCGTCGCGGGCGCCCTTTACGAGCGCCGGCTTCTCGGCCGGGATGATCAGGTCGTCGATGCCGATCGACAGACCGGATCTGGTCGCGTAGGTGAAGCCGAGGTTCTTGAGCGAGTCGAGCGTCTCGACGGTCTTCTCGAGGCCGTAACGCAGATAGCACGCCTGCACGAGCTGCTGCAGCCCCTTCTTCTTCAAGAGGCCGTTCACGAACGGCATGCCGTCCGGCACCGCGTCGTTCAGAATGACGCGCCCGACGGTCGTGTTGATGATCTTGTTCTCGACCGTCTGCACTTCGGTGTGCAGGACCGCCTGGTCGTCGCGCGCCGTCGTCATGTCCTGCAGCTCGCCGGTATAGCGGAGCCGGATCGGCGACAGCGTCTCGAGTTCTCCTGCTTCGAGCGCAAGAATGACGTCGTCGGTATTGCCAAACGCGCGTCCCTCGCCTTTCGCACCCGGCTTGGCCTTCGTGAGGTAGTAGCAGCCGAGGACGATGTCCTGCGATGGCACCGCAATGGGCGCGCCGTTCGAAGGCGAGAGGATGTTGTTCGCCGACAGCATCAGGATCGAGGCTTCAATCTGCGCTTCCGGCGACAGCGGAATGTGCACCGCCATCTGGTCGCCGTCGAAGTCGGCGTTGAAGGCCGTGCACACCAGCGGATGGATGCGGATGGCCTTGCCTTCGACAAGCACCGGCTCGAACGCCTGAATGCCGAGGCGATGCAGCGTCGGAGCACGGTTCAGCAGAACCGGGTGCTCCTTGATGACGTCCTCGAGGATGTCCCACACTTCAGGCTTCTGCTGCTCGACCATCTCCTTGGCCTGCTTGATGGTCGCCACCAGGCCGCGTTCTTCGAGCTTGTTATAGATGAACGGCTTGAACAGCTCGAGCGCCATCTTCTTCGGCAGCCCGCACTGGTGCAGCTTCAGCTCGGGTCCGACGACGATGACCGAACGGCCCGAGTAGTCGACGCGCTTGCCGAGCAGGTTCTGACGGAACCGGCCCTGCTTGCCCTTCAACGTGTCGGAGAGCGACTTCAGAGGACGGTTGTTCGCGCCTCTCAACACCCGGCCGCGTCGGCCGTTGTCGAACAGCGCATCCACCGCTTCCTGTAGCATGCGCTTCTCGTTGCGGATGATGACGTCTGGCGCCTTCAGCTCCATGAGCTTCTTCAACCGGTTGTTCCGGTTGATCACGCGGCGATAGAGATCGTTCAGATCCGACGTCGCGAAGCGGCCGCCATCGAGGGGAACGAGCGGGCGCAGTTCCGGCGGAATGACCGGAATGACGTCCAGAATCATCCACTCTGGGCGGTTCGTCGACTTGCGGAACGAATCGACGACCTTCAGGCGCTTGGCGTACTTCAGCTTCTTCTGCGTCGACGGCTCGGTGCGCATCTTCACGCGCAACTCTTCGGCGAGCTTCTCGATATTGACGCGCTTGAGCAGCTCCTTGATCGCTTCGGCGCCCATCTGCGC
>JAMQPK010000186.1 GCA_023717525.1 Vicinamibacterales bacterium
GTAAGCCGATGACGAGAAGCCGTGTCCTGCTTTCGATGCTCCCACTACTCTTGTGCACCGCGCCGGTGTTTGGACAGAACGCGAATACGCTTACGGCGCAGGAGAAGACGCAGGGGTGGCAGCTCCTGTTCGACGGCAAGACCTTGAATGGATGGCATTCCGCCACTCCACCTCCGAGCCGGGGTCGAGCCGGCGCGCCGCCGGCGGCACCGGCGCCGGGACAGGTCGGGACACCGAAGCCGTGCACCGCTTCACGAGGCGCCGCTTCGACCGTGCCTGAGGGCGGGTCGCACTGGGAGGTCGTCGACGGACTGTTGACGGCGTGTGGAGAGCCCGCGGGCTACCTGAACTCGGATCGGAGCTACAAGAATTTCGTCTTGTCGGTCGATTTCAAATGCAGTGCGGAGGCAAACAGCGGCGTGTACGTGCGGTCGCCCCAGGAAAATGGCGGCTACGAGGTTCAGATTTGGAGACAGCAGCCGGCCGGCTACAACACCGGCGCCATCGTGGCGACCGCGAAAACCTCACGGGACTATGCGTTGAAGGCCGACCAGTGGAATACCTTTCAGATCACTGCCGACGGCGATCATATCGTCATCGTGTTGAACGGCGAGACGACGCTCGATATTCATGACGCGAAGTTTCCGGAGGGAAACATCCGGCTCCAATACCAGCAGTTCCCGATCCAATTCCGGAACATCAAGATCCGTCCGCTGCCCTGAGATTCCGCGCGCGGCGTTCGCTACCCTCGGAGCGGATTACGGCCCTGAATGATCCGAACGAGCACGGCCACAATCGCAAGCACCAGGAGGATATGCACGAGGCCTCCGATTGTGTAGGACGTGGCCACTCCGAGGGCCCAGAGAACGAAGAGCACGACGATTAGTGTTGAAAGCATAGATAAGAGGATAGAAGCCGGTTGGAGAGGTGTCTGTTCCCTATGGGACACCTGCCGTGCCCTGCCGCGTGCCATGCTCGGTGCATGGAACTCAAAAAGCTCATTGGTATCGTGCTGGTCGTGATCGGCGTGCTGGCGCTCGTGTATGGAGGAATCAACTACACGAGTCGCGAGACGGTGATTGACATCGGTCCGTTGCACGCGACGGCCGACCGGGAAAAGAGGCTGCCGCTCTCGCCGCTGCTGGGGGTTGTGGCGGTCGCCGGCGGCGTCGTGCTGCTGATGGCCGGCGCTCGGAAAAGCGCCTAGCCCTTCAGAGCCGGACCACGTCCGGAAAGAGCGAGAAGCCGCTGTGGTGCTGAGCGTTCAGGCGGGCGTGCCCTTTGGCGAGCTCGCGTCGCTGTTCGCATGCCTGGCACCGCACGGCAAACGGCAACGCTTGCAGCCTCCGCTGGGGAATCTCGCTGTTGCACTCGTAGCAGCTCCCGTACATGCCCGCGTCAAGTCGCACGAGTGCCTCGTCGATGCGAGTCAGCGTCTCCGCCCTCATCTCGAGCAGCGAGAGTTCGAGACCCTCCTGGGTATCAGCGTCCGAGTGCTCAAGCTCGTCGCCGATCATTTTGTGCTGATCGGTTCGCGCATCACTCAGGCGGCTCTGAACGGCGCTCTGCAACTCGTGCCGGCGTTCGCCCAGCATGTACCTCAGGTCCTCATTTCGAATAATGGTGTCTGTCATGTTCGGCTCCTTGCGTGAACAGCATGCCGCCATTGACCAGGAATATCTGTACGCTTCTGAACAGATGTCGGCGGACTGTGTTGGGTAAGGTAGTCGTCATGAACATGAAAACGACGCTACTCGGCACGCTCGCAATCGCCATCATTACTATTGGTACGGCCTCGCAGGCACACGCGCAGGGTTTCATCAGCCCGCTCATCGGGTACGACTTCGGCGGAGATGCCGGTTGCCCAAATGTTCTGGAGAACTGTGAGGACGCCAAGCTCAACATCAGCGTCTCTTTTGGCGCGATAGGCTCCCTGTTTGGTTTCGAGGAAGAGTTTGCGTACGCGCCGAACTTTCTCGGTACCGCGTCCGGCCTCTCGTCGAGCACACTGACGCTGATGAGCAACGTCCTGTTCATCCCTAAGCTCGCGGGGCCGGTGCGGCCCTACGTGCTGGCGGGTCTTGGCCTGATCAAGACGAAGGTCGATCTGACATCGGCCAGCGTCTTGACGACCGACAGCAACAATCTCGGCTGGGACGTGGGCGGCGGCCTGATGGTCTTCGTCAGCGATCACTTCGGGCTGCGAGGCGATCTGCGCTACTTCCATTCGTTCCAGGACCTTACCGTCCTTGGGATCACGCTCGGGGATGCGAAGCTCAACTACGGACGGTTGAGCGGCGGAGCAGTTCTGACATTCTGACCCTGCGATGGGGCGGGCACCGCCCGCCCCCTTCCTGTGCTGCAGTGCACACGTCTGCTTGTGTACACGTACCCAGGGAGGCTGCGTGACATGCTCCCTCCGTGGAGTCCAAGCAGATGAATTTATCCCTCGCTCTTATCTTCTCTCTCACGATGTTGCTGGCATCATCGGTCGCCGCGCAGGAGTCAACGCAGGGATCGATGCTGCCTTATGTCGTCAAAACCGTGTTCCTTGATCCGACGACCTATGTGCCGGCGATCGTGCGGTACGAAGCGACCCGCCTCGACTGGCAGAGCTCGCAGATTTTCTTCCAGAACGGCTGGTCTGAGCACAATTCGCGCTACACCACGAGTGGCCTGGCCGACGATGCGCCGATTGGGTATGCGGCGGGGAACAACAGGATCCTGAGGGACGCTCTCACCAGCCTCCAGTTTTCCATCGTCCACAACGTTTCAGAACGCGTGTTGGAACGTGTGCTGAAACAGCGGTATCCGAACCATCCCAAGATCCTGACCGCCGTCGGCTGGATCGAGAGAAGTGTAGTCGCGTCAATCTGGTCCTATCGCCTGTCGGCCAATCATCTCCGCCAGTGGCGGACCAACGAACGGCTCGCCGTCCAGTTCAACTAGAAGGAAGGTCACATGAAACGAATCGTTCTTACCATCGCGATGGGTCTGTGTGTGGGCTGGCTGGCGGCAATTGCCTCTGCCGACACTTTGATCATGAGAGATGGCACGCGAGTTCAGGGCACCGTCACGGGCTTCGCGGGACGAACCATCACGTTCCGGCACACGAGCGGCACGACCCGCCGATATGCCACCAGCGAGGTGGAGTCGGTGGAATTCCTCTCTGCCGATCGGACGAACCCACGCGCCACGAACAGCCGCAAACTCGAGGCTCCGGCCGGGACCGAGCTTGTCGTCCGAACGGTCGAAACGATCGATTCCAGAAACGCAGGGGAGGGCCAATCGTTCTCGGCCATCTTCGAGCAGGAGGTCGTGAATGCCGCCGGCCGCGTGATTATCCCGGCGGGAGCCAGCGCGCAACTGGTGATCCGCCAAATGTCGTCGGGCGGTGCCACGGGGAGTCCTGAGATGGCGGTGGACATTCAGTCGATCACCATTGACGGAAGGCGCTACATGGTCAGCACGACGGACGTGGTGTTGGAGAGCGGTACGGGAGTGGGCAAGAACAAGCGCACGGCGGCGGCCGTTGGCGGCGGTGCCGCGCTCGGTGGAATCATCGGGGCGATTGCCGGCGGCGGCAAGGGCGCGGCGATCGGTGTCCTCGCAGGCGGAGCTGCCGGTGCGGGTGCTCAAGTACTCACACGAGGCCACGACGTTCAGGTTCCAACGGAAACAGTACTCAAGTTCCACTTGGACAAGGCGGTCACTCTGTGGGCCGACTAATAGAGGTTCAAATGATCAAAATCATGACAGCGGCCGCTTTGGTGCTCATTAGCGCGTTCGGATTCACCGCGTGCACCCAGGACGCCGAGGCGATGAACGCTCAGCAGATCGAGCAGCAATACGGAGTATCGGGCGCGTATTCAGACACGGTCGCGACGTCTGACGGCGCCATCAAGGGCACATCCGTGCCGATCACCCTGGCGGATGGCCGTCAGGCACACCTCTTTATTCCACAACGACAGGCCAGCGACGATCAGGCTGTCTATCTTCGCGACGAGCAGGGACTGCATCCCCTGATCCTCGGGAACAACGCGAGTCGCGCTGACTTGATTCGGTCGCCACGCATTGTGGAGACCAGGCCCGCGGCGCAACAGGCGAAAAAGCGTTCATGGGAGAAGGAAGCGCTGATTATCGGGGGAAGCGCCGGCGCAGGTAGCGCCATCGGGGCGGTGGCTGGCGGCAAGAAAGGCGCCGCGATAGGCGCGACTGCGGGCGGAATTGGCGGCCTGATTTACGACCTTGCCACACGGAACAAAAAATAAAGGAGCTTTTATGAATGCAAACACACAGGAAAGATGCGACCACCGCTTCGCGATCGGACTCGTGACAGGCACGTTCGTCGGCATCGGCCTGGCGATGTGGTTCTCACCGCGAGTAGCCGCCGAACTCCGCAAGTGGGCATCCGAACAGTATCAGCAGGCCAGCGCCCAGGTCGGTGAGACGGTGGACGAGATCACCAAGAAGGGCGAAGGCGTCCGGAACGACGCCGCGGAGACTGTGGCTCGCGGTGCACGGCACGTCGAGCGGTTCGCGATGGCGCATTCGGGGGCTGACCCCTCATGACATCGAACTCGCGGATTTGGCTTGCGATAGCGGTTCCGATGATGGCGGTGGCGCTGCTGACAGACGGCCGGCTCGTCTCGCTGGTGATCGGATCGGCCGTGGCGTTGGCGTCGATGGTGGTCGGGTTGGTTCTTTTTCTGAAAAGCGGTACGCCAGTCTAACGGTCACTCAGTTAAGGAGAACACGATGCTCACAATTCTGCTTGTTGTCGTTGTGCTGATGATGCTCGGTGCAGTTCCCTCGTGGCCGCACAGCCGGGAATGGGGCTACTACCCGAGCGGCGGACTCGGCCTCGTGCTCGTGGTCCTCGTCGTCTTGATGCTGTCTGGCCGTCTCTGAAGCTGGTGGTTCGCGCAGTCTCCCAGAACGACCTGCACGACATGGGTCCGGCCGTCGTTCAGGAGCGGGATCGCTGAGGTGTCGACAGGAGTGCCGTCCAAGGTTGCGCTTGCGACACCTCGGCACCTGCGCTCGGGGTTGAAGACGGTGATCTCGTAGCGGCTTTCCTGGAACTGCCACGTGATCCGGTACTCGGGCCACGAAGAGGGGATGCACGGATCGATGATGAACATGTCGCCTCGTTGCCGAAGGCCGAGAATGCTTTCGACGCCGGCTCGATACATCCACCCAGCCGATCCGGTGTACCAACTCCATCCGCCGCGCCCGGCGTGCGGCGGCCTGGCGTAGACGTCGCCAGCCACCACATATGGTTCGGTCTTGTAGCGGGCGACGTCGCCCGCCGTGCGCGCGTGATTCACGGGGTTCAGCATGTGAAAGAATTCCGCCGCCTCGTCACCGCATCCCAGCCGGGCCAGGGCCATCACGATCCACACAGCCGCGTGCGTGTACTGGCCACCGTTTTCGCGCACACCTGGCGGATACCCCTTGATATAGCCCGGTTCCTGTACCGACCGATCGAACGGCGGGTTGAGCAGCAAGAGCAGTTGCGATTCGCGCACCACGAGAAATGTGCGGACCGCATCCATGGCGCGCTCGGCAAACCGGATCGGGACGGCGCCCGAGAGAACCGCCCACGACTGCGAAATGGAATCGATGCTGCAATCGTCATTCTGCGCAGATCCGAGGGGCGTCCCGTCATCGTAGTACCCGCGTCTGTACCATTCACCATCCCACGACCGTTCGAGCTTCTCGGCGAGCCGCCGGGCTTCGTTCATGTACCGATCTGCGCGAACGTGGTCCCTTCGCCCGCGGCATAGCGGCACAAAGTCGCTGAGGATCTTGAAGGCGAAGAAGCCCAGCCATGTGCTCTCGCCATGTCCCGCCGGTCCGACGCGGTTCATGCCGTCGTTCCAATCGCCACTGCCGAAGAGAGGCAGGCCATGGGCTCCGGCCGTGAGGCCCTTGTCGATTGCCCGGATGCAATGCTCAAAGAGCGATCCCTCCTTGGACGAGAGGTGCGGCTGGCCGTACGCTTCCACGGCGTCCGGCGCGAGAAGAGGCGCGTCGAGGAACCGTACTTGCTCGTCCAAGACCGCCAGGTCGCCCGTTGTGCGGACATACTCCGCCACAACGTAAGGCAGCCACAGCAGATCGTCTGAACATCGTGAGCGCAGCCCGCGGCCGCTCGGTTCGTGCCACCAGTGTTGGACGTCGCCTTCGACGAACTGCCGGCCGGCGGCGCGAAGAAGGTGTTTGCGGGCAAGGTCGGGCCGTGCGAACAACAGGGCGCACACGTCCTGTAATTGATCGCGGAAGCCGTAGGCTCCGCCCGGCTGGTAGTAGCCGGCGCGCGTCCACAGGCGGCAGCTCACGTCTTGATAGACGAGCCACCGGTTGATCAACACATCGAACGAATCGTCCGGAGTTTTCACTTGGATCGTTTCAAGTGTTTTGTCCCAGGATGCTCGCACCTTGTGCAGTGCGGTCACGGCGTCATCGACTGTGCCGTGATGTGCGATGAGGCGTTCGACGTGATTGATATCCGAACCCTGGCCCAGGAGAAAGACGACGCGGCGACGTTCGTCGGGGTTCAGGACAATTTCCACCTGCAGCGCCGCGCAGGGATCCAGCCCGGCGCCAAATTGCGGCTGGAGCAACAGGTGACGAAGAGCTGCCGGCCGCGCCAGCGAACCGTTGCGGCCGATGAAGGCGAGGCGATGGCCGGTCGCGGCCTGTGGCGGGTGGCTCGCATGCGCGAACGCGATGCGTCGCGCGAACTCGTCGCTGTAGCTGTTGCACGCGAAGACCGCCCCGCTCTTCTCGTCGTACGTGGTGGTGATGTGCCCGGCCTGACTCTCCCGCGGAGGACCAAGCACCCAGTCGTTGTACGCAAAGAGACTCAGTTTGCGGGCCTCACCGCTGTCGTTCGTCAGCGTCAGCAGCGAGAACTTCACGGGGTCGTCGACATCCACGAACACGTCGAGCTCGTGGCGGATGCCTCGCGTCGTCCGCGAGAACTGCGTGACGCCAGCTGAGTGACGGATGACGAACTGTCCGCTTGCCTGGTTCCTTGCCATCGGACCCGGCGTGGGCGACCACGCGTCTCCAGAATCGTCGTCTCGAATGAACAGGGCCTCGGCTGTCGGGTCGACGACCGGATCATTCGCGAACGAGGTCAACCGGTTTTCCCGGCTGTTCTCCGCCCACGTGTGCGCCGATCCCGACGCAGTGACCACGGTTCCGAACCCGGGGTTCGCGATGACGTTCACCCACGGCAGAGGCGTCTCGCGGCTCCCCTCGAGAACGATCGTGTAGGTTCGCCCACCGTCTGAGAATCCGCCAAGGCCATTCGACAGGTTCATCGCGATCGGCGCACCAGCTGGCGGAGCCATGATGGCTTCCAACGAACCTGGGGTCACGAAGGCCGCGCGCCTGCTGTTCTGGACCGGATGTGGTTTATCGAGCTGGGCGAGGAGGTCGCCCCGATCGCCGCCGAGCACCGCTCGCGCAACGGCCTCCATCAACGTGCGCTCCGCTTTGCCGATTCGATCGGCGCGCAGCAGGTACGCGCCGCCTGTGCGGTGTTTCCACGTCCGCCAGGGACCGTTGTCGAGAAGGGCCGTCAGCTGCGCATGAATCTCGTCGAGATAGCTGGATGGATCTTCGTTCACGATGACGACGTCGGCGCTGAGCCCCTTCAATCGCCAGTATTCCTGCGCCTGCAGAACCTGTCGCACGAGCGCGATATCGCTGTCGCCAGCGACACGCACGAGCAGGATGGGCAGGTCGCCGGAAATGCCGTGCGGCCACAGACCGGCCTGGCCGAGCTCGTTTGATCGAATCGTCTCCGGGTTTGCCCGGAGCGAGCCATCGGTGAAGAGCGCCCTCGACGCCAGACGCTCGAACATGATCGCTTCTTCGTTCGAGATGCGCAGATGGCGCAGACCGCTCTGTGCGTGCGTGAAGGCGAGGGCAAACGCGCGTGAAGCGGCACTCGGGGCGTGGTACTTCTGAGCGAGTGCTTCGGCAGTCTCTCGATTCGATGCGATCCCGGTCGTGAAGGACAAGCGAACGGATGCGCCAGGCACCAGCCTGATTCGCTGGCGGAGGCTGAACACGGGATCGAGCACGGTGCCCGTCGTACCCGAAAGGGCGCGCCCGTCGAGCGCGATCGGATTGTCGGTGTCATGGCCACGGCCAAGAAACCGGCCGCGATCGGTTTCCCATTCGACCTGGCCTTGCGGCCGGCCTTCGAGACTCAAGACGTGCACCGCCCACACGGCGGGATCTCGCGAGTCGCGCGAACGCCGATGGCAGACGAGTGCGGCATTGCCGGCCAGGTACTCGGTTTCGAGAAACAGCTTGCCGAAGGCCGGATGCGCCAGGTCATCGACCGGTGCCGCCAGGACGACCTCCGCGTAACTGGTGACGTCGATTTCGCGAATCCGCGCGCTCTGGTTCACAACCGTCACGCGCCGCACCTCGACATCGTCTTCCGTCGATACCGCGACGTCCAGTTGCGTGGAGATTCCGTCGTCGTGGCGTCGGAACGTCGCTCGCTCCGGACGGAACTCGACTACGTAGTCGTCCGGCTCGGCTGACGTTGGGTGATAGGTTGCCGACCAGACAGACCCGCTGCGAACATCGCGCAGGTAGACGAACTGACTGCCGGGATCGCATGTGGGATCGCGCCGCGACTTCGTGACCGCGAGACCGCGGCAGAAGCTGCTGCCTCCGCCGGCGTTCGTCACGACCGTGACGTAGTTGCCATTCGACAGGAATTGCGCATGCGGGAAGACCGTGTGCGGCGATCGAAACTGCCGCAAGACGATGGCCGGCGCCGACGCGACGACGCGCATTTCATCGAGCGGTCGCGGCTGAATCGTCGGTGTGTGGCGAGGCACGCGCTCCTGCAGCAACAGCTCGGTCGCCTGCACTCGCGGGTCGGCGTGAAAGCGCTTGACCATCAAGTCACCGAGCAGCACGTTCGACAGCGCGACAAGCGTCATGCCCGCGTGGTGGGCGAGGTAGGTGCGAACCACCGTGCCGGTGGCGGAGGCATCCGGTTCGGCCTCGCGAGTGGTGTAGTCGACGGCATCGAAGAATCCACAGTCGCCGACCAGGCCGGCGCCGGCCATTCGGCGCAGGTTGGCCGCGCTCTGCGGGGCATCGACCATTGCGGCGAGGGCGGTGGCGTAGGGCGCCACCACCAGTTCGTCGCCCAACCCACGCTTCAATCCGAGCCCAGGAACGCCGAAGGCCTTGTATTGATACGTGTGGTGCAGGTCGACGACGTTGTACGCCGATTCGGAGATCCCCCACGGCACCCCGCGAGTCGCGGCGTACTCTACCTGGCGACGCACAATCCTCCGGCACGATTCATCGAGGAGCGTGTTCGGGTAGCTGCGCATGATGAGCAGCGGCATCAGATACTCGAACATCGTGCCGCTCCACGACAGCAGCACAGGCGCCCCGCGGACGCTGGTGACGGCCCGACCCAGGTGGAACCAGTGGGACTCCGGGACATCGCCTTTGGCGATCGCGAGAAAACTGGCCAGCCTCGATTCGGACGCCAGCAGGTCGTAGTACGACGGATCGGAGCGGCCTGGCCCTTCACTGTCTGCGAGGCGATAGCCGATGGTGAACAGCTGGCGTTGCGGGTTGTAGAGGAACTTGAAATTCATGCCGTCGAACAACGCGACGGATCGATCGGCCAGCTGGTCGAGATGCAGGGGCCGCAGCGCCACCGACAACGTCAGGAGCGCACCTGCGAGGTTGCCGCTGTCGACGGTCGAAACATAGGCCGGCGCCAGAGGCGCCAACGTACGCGTGTCGTACCAGTTCAGCAGGTGGCCTTCAAAGCGTTCCAGGCTTTCAACGGTCGTCAGCGTGGCTTCGACGCGCCTGGCCAGCTCGTCGACGTCGATGAATCCAAGATCGTGGGCCGCGAGCGTCGAGAGGAGGGACATCCCGATGTTGGTCGGCGATGTGCGGTGCGCGATGACGAGCTCCGGCACGAGTTGAACGTTGTCGGGGGGGAGACCATGATCCGCTGGCCCGACGAACGTCTCGAAGTACTGCCAGGTCTTGAGCGCCATCGACCCGAGCCACTTGCGGTCTTCCTGGCCGAGCACGGCTCGCTGGGCCGGCACGGGGCGGCTGAGCGCGTACGCGACGATCGGCGCCAAGGCCCACAAAGCGAGTATGGGTGCCGCGGAGGGAAGTGCCTGTGAGCGAGCCAGGAGGATGAGGGCCAGGCCGGTGACCGCGATCAGCGGGCTCGCGATCATATCCCTGATGAACACCGACACGTGCGGAGGTCCACCGCGATCAGCGCTGGCCGCGGCCGTCTCCCACTCGAGCAACCTGTGTTTCGTGATCCCGAGACGTACGAGCGTCACCGTGATCGCGTGCGCCATGTCATATGCCTGATTCGCCAGGAACGCGAGATGAAGGGAGACGCGGGCGAGATCCGTGTTCAGATCCTCAATCGTCGTTCGCAGGAATACGGGCAATGATTCCAGACGTGCCGGTCCACCAAGCAGACGGACCAGCCGCAGGATGACTGGGAGTGCGACGGCGCTCAACCCGATCGCCGTCCAGACAGCCGGAGTGCCTGGCAGGACCGTCCACCCGAGCAGGAGCAGGGCAACGGTAGCCGGCGCCATCAGGCTGCGCCGCAGATTGTCGAGAATCTTCCAGCGCGAGATCAGCGGCAAACGGTTGCGCTGCAGGCCGCTGCGTGACCGCACGAACGGGAAGAGCCACCACAAGATCTGCCAGTCGCCGCGCACCCAACGGTGCTGACGCCTCGCATGTGCAAGGACGCTCGACGGGTAGTCGTCGACGACCTCGACGTCAGTGACGAGGGCCGTGCGCGCGTAGAGGCCTTCAAAGAGGTCGTGCGACAACAGTGCGTTCTCCGGCACACGCCCGTCGAGCGACGCCACGAACGCAGCAACGTCGTAGAGGCCTTTGCCGGTGAAAATGCCCTCGTGGAAGAGATCCTGGTAGACGTCCGAGACGGCGGTTGTGTACGGGTCCACGCCGGTGTGGCCGGCGTACGTCCGGGCGAACAGCGAACCGGCGGCGCTCGTCATCGTGACGCTCACTCGCGGCTGCAGAATGCCGTAGCCTTCGGTGACGCGGCCGACGCGCGCATCGAAGCGCGGACGATTCAAGGGATGCGAAATGATGCCGACGAGCTCTTTCGCCACATCGCGTGGCAGCCGCGTGTCCGTGTCGAGCGTGAGGCAATAGCGCACTGACGCGAGAATGCTGAGGTCGCCCACCTGCACGTTGAAGCTCGTGTCGGACGCGCCCCTGAGCAGGCGGTTGAATTCCTCGATCTTGCCCCGCTTGCGCTCCCAGCCCATCCACGTGTGTTCCCGCGCATTCCATCGGCGTGCGCGATGAAAGAGAAAGAATCGATCGGCGTGCTGCAAGCCGTATCGTCCATTGAGACGTTCGATGCCGTCGCGCGCGGCGGACAGAATCGGCAGATCGCCGGCGAGCTCGCACGAATCGGCGTCGGGGAAGTCCGTCAGGATGGCGAAATGGATGCGTGGATCGAGATTTCCCAGGGCGAGCACTTCGACATGCTCGAGCAGCGCCTCGACCGACGCGAGGGTTGGCAGCATGGTGGGAACCACCACCATCGTGCGGGCGTCTTCCGGAACACCACTTGAGAAGTCGAGGCGGGGCAGGCGACGAGGCGGAATCGCCCATGCAATCACGCGCTGAGCAAGCGCGATCGCGACGTCGGCCGCAGGGATCACCAGGAGCAGCGACAGGGCAGCGACCCCGCGCGGAGAGGCCCCTTCGCGCCACGCATACGCCGCAGTCGTGGCCAGAAACAATGTCGTCATGGCCGCCACCGGCCCCAGGTAGAGGAGCGTGGCGTGGGAGAAGACAAGCCGTCTGACGCGCTTGGCGAATCGCGGCCGATACGCGACGTCGACCTCGAGATCGGGCCGTCCGTGATCGATGAGGTGATACCCGACGTGGGCCGCGCGATCGGCCGGCGACCCCTTCGCCGCCGCCTGTCGGGCGCTCTCGATCGCCCTCAGTGCAACCCTGACCTGCGCATCTCCATTCGGAGCCGCGAGTTCTTCGACGGCCTGACGCTGCCGATCCCGGCTCAGAAAGTCCATCCGCCCGTAGGCGCCGGCCGGATCGCGTTGCAGCACCTGCTCGACGAGGCTGACCGACTCGACGTACTCGCGCCAGTCGAGCGCGGAGCACAGGCGCAGGCTGTTGATGGCGTTGGCCACCGACACTTGATTGGCCGCCTGTCGCTGATGCTCACCGCGAATCGCCGCTTCTGCCGTGGTGTCCTGCGACGTGAGATGTTCCTCGATCGCCGTGCGGATCGACGACAGGCGAAGGCCGTACTCGCGGACTCGATGCAGAAGCTGTACGATCGAGGCGACATCGAGCGCCGACGGCAGAGCTGCGGCCGGTCGACCCGTGTCTCCGCTTTTGCCTTCGACCCGTGCGACGTACGCGTCGGCGTCCAGACGCGCACGGCGCGCCTCCAGGGTCACCACCGCCAGGCGCCTGAGGTTCTCGATGAGCGCGAGCTTCAGCATGCTGGGCCAGGCCCAGAGCTCGCCAATCGTCAGCGGCGCAATGCGCTGGTAGCTGTTGATGAATACCGTGAGTTGCTGGCGATCGATGCGGCTGTCGCTATGACGCACCAGCTCGACGGCCATGGCGTAGATCCGCGTCTGCCCCGCGTGTTCGCGCGAAGCCAGCGTCGGCAGTTGCCGGTAGTAGGCACGGGGCAGATGCTGGTGGACGTCCTGGATCTCCGAGGTCACCAGATGGAAGTTGTCGAGCAGCCACTCAGCGGCGGCGGTAACAAACTGTCCCGTCCGTACATCATCCGCGAGGGTCCGGTACGCGGTGCGCAGCACACGGGCGTTGTCGTTAAATCTGGGAAAGATCTTGCTGGCGTGCGACTGCGGGTTCGGATCGATGGTAAAGCTTGCCGCGAGGGCCAGGGCGCGCTCTTCCAGCCGTTCAATGCTGAGCAGTTCGTCGCGGAACGGTTTGTCTGGCGACCGGGTCCTGGCGTTCCACAAATGCCGGAAGAATCCCCTCAGATGTGCCCTCCCGGAGAAGTGCTTTGGTGAGGGCTGAGGGCTGACAGGCCGCAGGGCTCAGGAAAGCGAGAACTCCATTATACGCTTACTGAGTCACGCAGTAGGCAGCGTCGTTCCGGGTCGCAGCGGTGCGAACCGAGGGCTGGGTTTTCTGAGGACCGAGCGGCTGGTTGGCCGCCAGGATTTCTTCGGCGGCGGAAGCCGAAAGCGGACGCGAGAACAGAAAGCCCTGGGCGTGAGTACACCCAAGGCGCTCCAGCCGCTGCGCCTGCACTTCGCTCTCGACTCCCTCGGCGACGACGCTCGTGTTCAGCGTGCGGGCGAGCGCCAGAATGCTCTCGACAATGGCCGGCCGATCGGGAAGCAACAGGCTCTTCACGAACGAGCGGTCGATCTTGAGCGCGTCGACTGGAAGCTTGTGTAGATGGCTCAGGGAAGAATAGCCGGTCCCGAAATCATCCAGGTAGATCTTCACACCGAAGTCGCGCAGTTGACGAAGCAGCTCCGCAGCCACGTTGGTACTGTCCATCAACGCGGTTTCCGTAATCTCGAGGCGGAGATCGCACGTCTTCAGCTGGGAGCTCTGAACGGCCTGTTCGACAATTCGCAGGAAATTCTGTTGCATCAGTTGCCGGCTGGACACGTTGACGGTGATGCACTCGAGGCCGGCGCCGGGAAAACGGCGCTGCCAGTCCGCGAACGTGGTGCAGGCTTGCTGAAGCACCCACGTGCCAAGCGGCTCTATGATCCCAAGCTCTTCGGCGATCGGGATGAACGTGGCCGGTGAGATCGACTTGCCGTCGCGTGTCCATCGGACAAGAGATTCGAAGCCGATGCACCTGCCAGAGGCCAGAGACACGATCGGTTGGTAGTGCACCTCGAAGGCGTTGTGGCTGACGGCGTGACGCAGGTCGTTCTCGAAACCGAGACGGTCGAGCTCGCGCGCGTGCATGTCGGCATCGAACAGCTCGTGCCGGGCCTTGCCGCGCGACTTCGCGTGATACATGGCCGTATCCGCATCGCGCATGATCTCGTCGGGATTGTCGTACTGTCCCCAGCCGAAGGCAATGCCGATGCTCGCAGAGGTGAAGACTTCGCGCCCGCCGATTGAGAAGGGTGCGCTGAGCGACTCCTGAATGCGCAACGACATGGCGTTGGCCTGATTTTCGTCGCCCAGATCGTTGAGGAGAATGGCGAACTCGTCTCCGCCCAGCCTGGCGAGCGCGTCTCCAGGCTGGAGGCACGACTCGAGGCGGCGCGACACGGCGACGAGCAACTCGTCTCCCACAAGATGGCCGAGGCTGTCGTTGACGACTTTGAAGCGATCGAGATCCAGGTAGAGAACAGCGAATCGTTTCGCGCCTTTCTGCGTTTTCAACTCCTCGAGACGGCGGCCCAGGTGCTCGACGAAGACCGAGCGATTGGACAGTCCGGTCAACGCATCGCGAAACCCGGCGCTCTGGAGCCTTTCCTGAGCAAGGGTCCGCTCGGTCGTGTCGGTCAGCGATCCTCCGATTCGCGCCGGGCGACGGCCTTCGCCCCGCACGGCCAGTCCGCAGCAGAGGAATCGCCGGTAGGTGCCATCCTCGTGACGAATCCGGTGCTCGTGATAGAAGTGCTCCGTCTTGCCGGAGAGATGCGCCTTGAGCGCATCCTTCAGCGACGTGATGTCTTCGGCATGCACGCGCTCCGTCCAATCCTCCGGGCGGCCGATGCAGGCGGAGGCAGACAGACCGAGCAGAGCTCTCCATCGAGCCGAGTAGTAGAATTCCTGGCTTCGAAGGTCCCACTCCCAGAGCCCGTCATTTGCGCCTTCCGCCGCGAGCGCGAGCCGTTCTTCGCTTCGCTTCAGCGAGTGTTCCGCGCGCGTCCGCTCTGTCACATCGTGCCAGAGCAACGTCACGCCGCCGACGACCGGAAGAATTCTGACATTCAGAATGCGAGTGCCAGCGGCCGAAGGCAGTTGAAGATGGGAGAGCGTCCGCGGCTTCAGATCTGCCAGGGCGTCGCTGAGCGCCCGCGGCAGTCCGGTCTTTGCCAGCGCGGGCACGGCCTCCACAAGCGTGCGCTCCAGTGCTTGATCGCGGGGACAGCCCAGGATGCGTTCGGTGGCATCGTTCCAGAGCGTGATCTCGCCGTCGCTGTCGACGATGGACATGCCCTGATCGAGGGAGTCGATCACTTCCTTACGCCGATGCTCTTCTTCAAGCTGGTTCAGGTTGGCGCCATAGGCACGGTAGGCGAAGAACAACGGCACCGCCGCGACCGGCAGGACGGCCCACATCCGGTGATCGACCACCTCGACGAGTCCGACTGCCAGGCCAGCGCCGATGAAGTAGCTCGGGCAGCCTCGGAGAATACTTTTCGGCCACGATCGGCGGCTTGGCTGTTTCGTGAAAAACGGGAAGACGATCTCTTCAGAAGCACTGTTGACGAAGCAATAGCTGATAACGGCGGCGGCGATTGGCAGACCCTGATTGGGCCAGATGAAGTGTCCCAGCGTGCCACCGAGCAGCCGGTACACTACGCCCGCCCCCTGGATCGCAACCATGGCCGTCGCGAGGTTCAAGAACATCCGGCGAGGCAGATCCTGGCGTCGTGAATCCGCGAGGCCTTGCGTAACCACACCGGCACTTGCAACGAGCATCGTCGCGTTCGGGCCAAGGAGCAGAAGCGAGGCGAAATCGACAATGAACGACGGAGGCGCGGTGGCCCAGTCCTTCGCAGCGGCCCGCTGCGCGGCAAGAGCCCTTGTCAGAATGGTAGCCAGAATGAGAGCGGAATATTGAACGACCTGGTCAGGCGGCGGCCAGTACGCGAAGCCCAGAAGCGCTCCGGCCCAAATCGCACTCGCTGCACATGTAAGGATGCTTGTACGATGCCGCCGGAAGCCCATTCAGGCAACTCCAGGCAGCAATGCCCGGACCATTCGGGTTCCGAGTACAACTGATTGCAAGAGAATAGGTTAGAGAAGTCGCCGGAATGTCGAACCTGGCCTGGATGTCGCGTTTCAGCACACGGCTGTCGAGACACGTCACTGCTCTATCGCGGGCAAAGTGGGCGCTAGCGGGCGTCACACGTGATTGCGAAGCATGAGCTCTTTGGGGTGCGGCCCGAGATACAGCTGCTCGGCCAGGTACGACGTGTTGTGGACCCGGACGTAGTGCCTCAGTAGCGTTACTGGCACAATCAGCGGCACGAGCCCACAGCGATAGTCATCGATCGCGGCGAGAAGCTCTGCCTTCGACTCTCGGTCGAGGTGCTCTTTGAAGTATCCCGCCATGTGTTGCAGTACGTTCGTGTGCCGGCGGGGTGTCGCGATGACCGCCAAAGCGGTCATGAACATCTCCGTGTAATGCTCCTCGAGCTCTTTGCGCGGAACCTTTCGCGCTCGGGCCACCAACTGGCCGATCTTTCGATACGCGTCTGGCGAATGCGCCATCAGGATCAGTTTGTGTGCCGTGTGGAAACGTACAAGTGCACCAAGATTCCATTTGCCGCTGAAGAGGGCACGGAGCCGCCAATACGCAAAGACGCGTTCAACGAAGTTCTCGCGCAACCGGGGATCCGATAAGCGGCCTTCTTCTTCTACAGGTAGAAACGGGAAACGTTCGACGAGTCTGGCCGCGAATACTCCTCGCCCGGATTTGACCGGGACGTTGTGTGCACCATAGACCTTTACGCGTTCAAGGCCGCAGCTCGGTGAGTCCTTCTTGAGCACGTAACCGCACAGATCCTCCGAAACGAGCTGCGCGACTCGTTGTCGCGTATATCGCTCCATCTGGCCGGTGATATCGACGGCGGTCTTCACGGTCAGCAGCCGGACGCCGTCTTCGGTGCGCACGAGTCGCATCGATGGTCGCGGCGTAGGCAGGCCGCATTCCACTTCCGGACAAACCGGTACCCACTGCACGAACGTTCCGAACGTCCCGGTCAGGAAGGAGTCGCGCTTGTGGCCGCCGTCGAAACGTACAGCTTGGCCCAGCAGACACGAGGAGATGCCAATGCGAATTGCGCCGGCGCTAGATTGTTCGGCTGTCATATGCCCAATGCAGCACCGCCTGCCGCTGCTTCCGCCGACACGCGAGATCACCTTTCTCGCAGTTCTTGCGTATCGCCGCGATGTGTCGCGCGATGGCTCGCCATCTGCGGATCTGGCGGGCGTCGTCTGCGGAACGGCGCCCCATGTAGTACCGGCAGTACCATTGGAACCACCCTCGCGGATCCTGAGGTCGGGTCCACCCCTGCAATCGCCACGCGGCCAGCGATTGCGAGGCATTGACACCGAAACAGTTGAGCCGACCATCGCGACGCCCGGCGGAGAGCCTTGCACGGGCAAACCAGCTGGCGGGGAATTCGCTCCGGCAGTCGGTCAAGTACTTCCCGCCGAAAACGCCAAGCTGCAACATCTGCTTTGGCGTTAGCTGCGGATTGAACTCCTGCGCGAAATTTCGCCCAATTGGCTCGGTGCGGTAGTACACGTACCCGCGTTGCATCTTGTCGCGGACGACAACCTTTCGTTTCTTCATCGTCATCGCGACGTCGCGGTGTGGTTTGTCTTCACCAGTTGTTCCACATCGAAGCCACTGGCGCGAGCAGCCGCAAGAGCTGACGCGAAGGGCTCGGCAGGTAATACTGGAGCGCGCGCAAGAATCCAGAGGTAGTTTCGGTCTGGCGATCCGACGACGGCCCACGAGTAGTCGTCGGCCAGTCCCAGGATCCAGTAGTCTCCCCACACGAAGGGCAGGAACGACAGTGCGGCGGGGGCGAAACGTACCTTCAACTTTGCGGACGTGCGGGCATCGACGATTCGCGCTACGCCCTGGGCCTCGGTGATGCCGCCGTCTGCGGTGCGGCATCGATTAATCACATCGATGCGTCCATCAGGCCTCTTGACGTAGCTGGCCCGGACGTCGCCGATGCAGGTGCGCTGAAATCTGTTCGGAAAGCGCGCGATTTCATACCAGTCGCCGACATAGCGGTCGAGATTCACCACGTCCACGGTACGGACGGGGCCCGCGGGCTGGCCGTCAACAGCACTCGTCATCAGAAATACCACCAACGCAGATCGCATCACTCTCGGGATGTCCGGCCGCCGTCCAACATCGCCGTGCGGACGACATCGTGGCGGCGTGCGAACGCCCTCGCGAGCAGCCGCTGGAGCACCGGCTGCGCCAGCCGCTGCGCCAGCGGTCCGCCGGGCACGGCGTACTCGATGCGATCCTCATACAGGCTTTGCTCGTCTCCGATTGGCTCGACCCGGTGTGTGTGCCGCCAGACTTGGAATGGACCTCGAATCTGCTCGTCGCAGAACTGCGATCCACCAAGATACCCGTAGTGGCGAGCTTCCCACCGCATCCGAAACGGTCCGACTCCGAACGAAAACGTGACGCGGCCGCCGTCGCGCAAACCGCCCGCGCGCTTTTCGATCCGAACCCACCGGCGCGAGGGGATGAGGTCGAGCAGCGCTTCCGGCCGTTCGTGCCAGCGAAAGACCTCCGCGGCGCGTCCTGGCACAACTGAACGATAAGCAAACACGCCGACACTCGAGGGAGAATCAGCGTCAGCCGCCCGCCGGGCGATCTCTTTGAGCATGCCGCGGAACATCAGGCCGTGGATCGGGAGGATGGCGTACCAATATGCACGTCCCAGCAACCCTCTTGGATCGAACGTAGCCGTCTGCCGAATCATCGACCGCGTTCCATCGGCGAGTGGCGTGACTTCGAATTCAAGCCGGCCGCGACCGGGAAGTTTCAAGTCGGCTGAAAGCCGGAGCCGGTGGTCGGACTCGTAGGCTTCAACGGTCCACCCGTCAATCGTGTCGCCAACATCGCAGGCATCGGCGTCGCGACGTCCGCGGCCCATGCCCACGCCGCCCAGCCAAGTGTCCAGCCAGCCTCGGGCTGTCCAGAGGACGTTGCCGAAATACCAACCGGCGACACCGCCGATGCGCCGCACGGGTGCGAACGCCTTGGCGGGCGGAACGTCCACAACAACTGTGCGCGTATCCATCTTTCGACGGGCTGTCTCACCATCATCAATAGCCTTACTGAATGCCGTATGGAGTGGCATCGGCTCGATCGAAAAGATTTCACGAGCCGTCGACGATCGGACGACCGTTGCATTCCGCAGTCCTTCCACGAGCGAGCGACCCACACGCGCCTGCGCCGGCGTCACTAAAGTGAGCCAGAGCCCAGATAGGTGCGGCGTCAATACCGGCACTGGTAGCAGTACTCGATTCAGCCCGCGGAGCCGCGCATACTCCTTCATCATGTCACCGTACGACACGACCTCTGGGCCGCCGATCTCGAACACGCCGCTGATTTTCTCCGGGCACTGGAGCGCCGCATCCAGATACGCGAGCACATCATCGATGGCAATGGGCTGTGTGAGCGTCGCGACCCAACGGGGGCAGACCATCATGGGCAGTCGCTCGACGAGGGCCTGAATCATTTCAAACGACAGACTGCCTGCCCCAATGACGATCGACGCCCGAAACTCGATCACCGGAACGCCGCTCGCGCGGAGGACCTCACCGGTCTCGGCGCGGCTCTTCAAATGGACTGAAGTCGGCCCGGTTTCGTCGGTCAAGCCGCCGAGGTAGATGATCCGGCGCACTCCGGCACGCGCAGCGGCTCGTCCGAAGTTGCCGGCAGCGCGTCGGTCGACGTCCGCAAAGTCGGCTCCGCCAGCCATCGAGTGCACCAGGTAGAAAGCGCAATGAACGCCGGCGAGCCCACGGTCGAGCGATGACTCGTCCAGGCAGTCACCCTGGACGACTTCGGTGGTTGTCTTGGTCGCACCGAGGCGTGCGGGTTGCCTGACGAGACACCGGACGGCGCGGCCGCCCTCCTCGAACTGTCGAAGAAGACGGCCGCCAATGTATCCGGTAGCGCCAGTGAGCAGGACGTTCGCGTCCATGCAAGTTGCCTATTTGTCTTTCGGGAGAATGACCGTATCGATCACATGGATGACGCCATTCGTGGTCGCGATGTCGGTCTTGACGACGTGCGCGTTGTCGACGGTCACGCCGCCGGCATTCGCAACGATGGTGATCGTGTCACCGCTTACTGCCTTGGCCGAGTGCAGTTTGACGACGTCGGCGGCCATCACGCGACCGGAGACAACGTGGTAAGTGAGAATGCGCTGCAGCTTTGCCTTGTTCTCCGGCTTGAGCAGCGTGTCGAGCGTGCCCGCCGGCAGCTTCGCGAACGCCTCGTCGGTTGGCGCGAACACGGTGAACGGGCCAGAGCTCTTGAGTGTGGCGACCAGGTCGGCCGCTTGGAGAGCCTTCGCCAGCGTTTTGAACGATCCAGCGGCGACCGCCGTGTCGACGATGTCCTTCGTGTCAGCCGCCGCCGCTCGATTCGACGCGACCAGCGTGATCGCCGCGGCTGCCATGGTCCCGATTGCGAGAATTTTCAACATTGTCTACTCCTTCTGATAATGACTTGCGGTTAACGAGCGTGCAGCGACGCTGGTTGGGCCCAGCGGACCTGCACACGCTTCCAGAACAACGCCTGATACGCGCCGGCCAGGCCGACCAGGCCGTACACGACGGCGCTTAGCGCCGAGGCCTCGCCGAAGCGCATGCCGAACAGCGCGGCGACGAGATCGAAACGGGCGACGGCAACCAGACCCCAGTTGAGGGCTCCAACGACGACGAGAACGGCAGCGACGATGTCGATCTGTTTCATGACCCTTCCTTCTGTATTTGAATTTAGTTCACAATTACTTGATTGCAAGTAAAATCACACCCGGTTGCGAAAGTCGTGTGAGCGGTGCGACAAAACCGCCGCAGAATGTGACTGTCAGGAAAAGGGGGAGGATCGATGCTGTCGGCGACGCTGAAGGCAGGCTTGAGCGGCTACGATATCGGCACCAAAATCCGCTCGCTGCGCCTTAAGAAGAAGTTGGGTCTCGTCGAACTGGGGCAGCACACCGGCCTGTCGCCGGCGATGCTCTCGAAGATCGAGCGCGGTCGGCTGTTCCCGACGTTGCCGACGCTGCTGCGCATCGCGCTCGTCTTCAGCGTCGGGCTCGAATTCTTCTTTGCCAGTGCGCGCGAGAAACCGCTCATCGCAGTCGTCCGGAAGGCGCAGCGAGTACGGCTCCCCGAGCGGCCTGGCGCCAGGCAGGTGGCGTATCGATTCGAGTCGCTCGACTACCCGGCGACCGAACGCCGGTTCAATTCGTACTACGCGGAGTTTCTTCCGGCTGCCGCCGATGATTTGCGGCCGCATACCCATCCCGGAGTGGAGTTCATCTACGCGCTGGTTGGCACTCTGAGTGTGCACATCGGTGACGACGAATACGCGCTCCACGCGGGCGACTCGATGTACTTCGATTCGACCGTCCCTCATTCGTACAGACGCAGTGCCGGACGGGCGTGTAACGCCATCGTTGTGACCACGGGGTAACCCGATGCAGTGCCGGATCGCGGCCACGGGCCTGAAAACTCAGTTTGGCGCCATCGCTCATCGTCCGGGCATGCTCCT
>JAMQPK010000038.1 GCA_023717525.1 Vicinamibacterales bacterium
CGCGACACGATGCCGATGACGATGGGCAGCGCCAGGAACACGAACAGGTCCCAGCCCCCGGAGAAGCCCGAGATTGGGACGAGCTTGAGCGTCTTGCTGAAGAAGAACTGGCCGACGATGATATAGAAAAGCCCCGAGATCGACAGCAGGAATACCGCGCCGGTCACGCCCCAGAACTCGAGGTAGGTATTGCGGAAGAACACCATCAGCAGCGAGAACACGATGACGACGAAGATGCCGAGCAGGAAAGTCGGTATGGCGAGGGCGATCGACGGGCCCACGCGCTCGCGCAGCTCGTGGCCGATGTCGCGCCCGCTGTCGGAGGCGCCGAACCGGAACGCGAACAACTGGACAGAGCGCTCGTAGAAGATGGTGTCGGTCAGCTTGTCGATGCCGGGCTTCTGCGCGTTCCACAAGAGCGGCTTGTTGTAGCCACGCTCGACCTTCCACTTCTCGATCGCATCCTGGGTGACGCGCTTGCCGCCGATGTTCATCCGCGCCATGTCGTCCGGGGTGTTCACCGTGAAGAACAGCATGAACGTGAACAGGTTGACGCCGATCAGGATCAGGATCCCATAGCCGATGCGGCGGACGATGTAATTGATCATGGCGCTGCGCCGGCGGCAGCCAGCGTGCGCGCGGCGGTCTCGCGCTCGCGCCGGCGCCAGGCAAACCACGCCGGGACGACGGCCGCCACGAGCACGATCAGGATCAGCGGGATCGGCCACCAGACCGGCTGGTTCCACTCGGCGAGTTTGCGCGTGCGGAGTTCGGGATCGAGGTGCAGGTAGCCGATGTGGTTGCGGATGATCTGCGTCGGCTTGCCGTTCGAGACCCACTGGTGATAGGCCGCCGCGGACTTGGGAAAGTAGCCGAAGCTCCAGACCGCGTCGTTCTGCACGATCTCGATCATCTGGTCGATCAGTTTCTGCTTCTCCGGACTGTCGTCGAGGAATTTCATCTTCTCGTACAGCTTGTCGAACTCCGCGTTCTGGTAGTTCGCGTTGTTCTCGCCGTTGCCGTTAGTCAGGGCCTTGGCGTTGGGCCCGTAGAGCATGAACAGGAAGTTCTCGGCGTCGGGATAGTCGGCAAGCCAGCCCCAGAAGAAGATCTGGACCGAACCCTTGTTCATCTTGTCCTGGAAGCGGTTGTAGTCGGTCGCGCGCACTTCGAGCTGCACGCCGATCTTGGCGAACTGCTTCACATACCAGTCGAGCAGAGCCTTCGAGGCCGGGCCCGACTGCTGGTAGTCGAAGTTGAGGACCAGAGGCTTGCCGGTTGCGGCGTCGCGGCCATTGGGATAGCCGGCCTCGGCGAGGAGCTTCTTCGCCTCATCGAGCGAGCGGCGAATGGGCTGGCCGTCCGGCCCCTTGCGGTAGACCACCGGGTTGAACGCAGACGGCCCGTCCTCGCGATAGCCGAACAGCGACGGAGGCAGCGGCCCCTGCGCAGCCACGCCTTGGCCACGCTCGAAGATGGCGACGTGCTCCTCCCAGTCGATGGCGATGGCCAGCGCCTGCCGCAGCTTGCGATTGCGCTCGACCTGTTCCGGTGTCGCGCCTTTGCCGACAACCGGGTCCAGCCAGTTGAAGCCGAGGTACCAGTTATTGGCCTCGACCGTCGTGGGCAGCTTGATTCCCTTTTCCCGGTACTCCTTGTCCTTCTTGACGTCGTCGCCCATCGCCACCAGGTACGTGGTGCCGTAGTCCAGCCGCTCGATCGCCGGCGTGTCGTAATAACCCTGCAGGAACTTGGCCTGCAGCGGAACGTTTTCCTTCTCCATGTCGAACACGACCTTGTCGACGAAGGGGAGCGGCTTGCCGCAATCGGCGAGATACCCCTTTTCCTTGTCGCCGCGCTCGCCCTCACACGGATAGGTTTCGCCGTGGAAATTGGGATTGCGCTCCAGCACGTGACGGCGGTTCTCGACGAAATCGGTGAGCATGTACGGGCCCGTGCCCACCGGCCAGTAGTTCAT
>JAMQPK010000238.1 GCA_023717525.1 Vicinamibacterales bacterium
TCGGGAAAGTCAGCATGGGCAGCCGTAAGGTGAACGCCTACGTGGCGACGTTGTTCACTCCCTCCTATGTCACGGGCACGCTTGCTGCGTACAACGGCGCGGGCACGAACTTCATTTCGGCATCCAAAGCCAGCAGCGAGCCGAACAAGACTCGCGGATGGGAGCAGATGCAGATGAACGTCACGGGTGACACGGACGTCGCCGTATCGAGCGGTGCCCACGTGGGGTTCCGTGGCGGTTACTTCCGCGACCGCTTCAGCGATTCAGGCATTCCGGAAACGACAGCGTGGCTCTACTCAACCGCCGCGAACGCGATCACCCTTCCTGGCTTCCCGCAGTATTACGGTCCGGTCAATTCGCAGAATACTCCTCTGGCGCGGACCACAGACTTCGACACGACTACGCGCAGGTTCTTCAGCGCTGACTACCTTCACACGTTCCAAGCCTCCGGCTGGCACACGCTGAAGGGCGGCGTGGGATATCAGCACACGCTGAACGACGTCGACTCACGGTATCCGGGTGGCTATGTCGAGGTCTTCTGGGGCAGCACGCTGGCCCTGGCCGGCCAGGCACCCGACAAGGGCACTTATGGGTACTACGCCGTCAACAACCGCGGCACGTTCGGCAAGGCCGGCGCGAACATCATTTCCCTCTACGTGCAGGATCAGTGGCAGATTGCAGATCGTCTGACACTGAGCCTCGGCATCCGTGCGGAAGACGAGAAGGTGCCGTCGTTCAAGCCGGAAATCCAGGAAAACGTGCTCGACTTCCCGTTCAGCGAGAAGATCGCGCCGCGCCTCGGTTTCAGCTACGACGCGATGGGGAACGGCCGTGCCAAGCTGTACGCCAGCTGGGGCCGCTACTTCGATTGGACCAAGTACGAGATGCCGCGTGGTTCATTCGGTGGCGACGTCTGGTGCATCAAGTACCGCGCGATCGACAACCCGAACGATCCGCTCGTCGCGAACTTCGACAACGCGCCCGGCCGCGACCTCTGGAAGGGCGGCGGTAATTGCCGCGATCGCCGTGTGCCGAGCTTCGACACGATCGACACGACGATCAAGCCGATGTCGCAGGACAGCACCAGTGCCGGATTCGACTTCGAACTGAATCCGCGCACGGTGGCGACCATCCACTACGTGCACAACAACCTGAACCGGACGATCGAAGACCTCGGCGCGCTCGTGAACGGCAACGAGGTGTACCTCATCGGTAACCCCGGCGAAGGCAACAGCAAGATCATGCCGGCGTCCGCTGCGCCTCTGACGGGCGGCGGGTCATTCGAGATGCCGAAGGCCAAACGCCAGTACGACGCGGTCGAGCTCGGTGTCAGCCGCCGCTTCTCGAACAACTGGTTCGGCAGCGCAAACCTGACGTTCAGCCGGCTGTACGGCAACTACGCAGGTATCTCCAGCTCGGACGAAATCAGGACGCCGACGACGGGCACCAGCTCAGCGACGGCACAGCAACAGGCGGGCTCGATCTTCCGCGAAGGCGGCAACGTGAACCGCAACTGGGACCTCGACGATTCGATGTTCGATTCTCACGGGAACCTCGATTACCTCGGACGCCTGGCGACAGACCGTCCGGTGGTGGCGAAGTTCTACGGTGGCTATAACATCGCGAGCAACACCCAGATCGGCGCGTTCGTGTACGCCGGAAGCGGCACGCCGGTGACGACCTACGTCAACACCGTGAACCAGACGGAAGTCTTCGTCGAGGGCCGCGGCGACATGGGCCGCACGCCGGTCTACAGCAAGACCGACCTGCTCGCCTCTCACGAGATACAGATGAGCGGAAACCGCCGCCTCCGTCTGGAGTTGAACGTGCTGAACCTCTTCAACCAGAAGACGGCCAGACACACGTTCAACTATCTCAACCGCGGAGCCGGGGCGCCGCGCGCCTCGTCGGCGATCAACCTCGCGAACAACGATCTCTTCAAGGGCTACGACTACAAAGCGATGGTCAGCGCTACGCCCGATGGTGCGAACGCTTACGACCCGCGCTACGGCATGGAGGATCTGTTCGAGGCCGGCACTCAGGGCCAGTTCTCGATCAAGTTCCTGTTCTAAATTCGGCAATCTCGGAAGCACGGCGAGGGGGAGCAAATTGCTCCCCCTCTTTTTTCGTACGCACCATTTTGGTCGCCACGCCGCAATCTGTGTTTTCGTTCCTCGTGCCCACTTTCACAAAGCGGTGACACACCGCGCAACTGGCTGAAAAACGGCCTATTTCCAATGCTTATTCTTCTGGCCTAGATCTTGTATTGGAGGGGTAGAAGGAGGAGGCGAAGGCCATGATTACTACAATCGACACGGCAACGCCGCCCAGCCCGAAGACTGCCATGCAGCGGGTCGTCGTCGTGGGCAAGCAGTCCCAATTGAACGGACTCCTCGAAACGGTCCTCGACGCGGGCCAGTACGACGTCGTCTTCATCGAGTCGACCGAGCGCGCGTACAGCCATATCAAGCGGCTCACGCCGCACCTGATTGTCGTGTGCCTGGACATCGACGACATCGACGGATTCCACGTTCTGTCTATGCTGAAGCTGGATGCCGACACGCGGAATATTCCGGTCGTCACCTGGACGGTGTCGTCCGACGAAGACGACCGCGGCGAGTCGTTCGGCCCTGCCAGCGACGATGTCTTCAGCGATCAGCCCGCGACGTACATGAACTGATCCGTTTACCGTTCACCGTTGACCGTCTTCCTTCACCCCTCACCCCTCTCCCCTGAAACTAAGGGATCAACGAAGTCTGTATACGGCGAAGTCTGTATACTTACCCGTCAATGACGGGCCCTCCTGACGAAAAACGGGACATCGAGCGAATCGAGATTCTCGGCGAACTGCACGGCGAGGTGATGCTCTTCGAGCCGCTGTCGATTCGGGAAATCAGCTCCGGCGGCTGCCTGGTCGAAACGGTCTTTCAGCTTCACCTGAATTCGCTGCACGACATCAAGCTGACGCTTGGCGACCGGTCGATCGTTCTGAAGGGCCGCGTGGCGCACTGCAGGATCAGTGACGTGGAGCAGGAGATCGTCCACTACCGGTCGGGCATCGAATTCATCGAGGTTTCGGATCGCGTCAGCGGCGTCATCAGAGAATTCATCGAGGCGATCAAAGCGAGCCGGCGGATCTCATAAACCGTGTCACAATCCAGGCATGGCAGAGCAGGTGTTTTTCTACGGAACACTGCGCACCGGCTTCAACCGCACGACGCGGGCCGGTATTGATACGTTCCTGAAATTTGCCGGCCGTGCGTCGATCAACGGCAAGCTGTTCGATCTCGGCATCTATCCGGCGGCCGTGCCGGCAACCGACGCTCGGGTGTGGGGAGAAGTATTCGAAATGGCGGACGCGGCGACGGTCCTGGCGGCCCTCGATCGCATTGAGGGCTATCGGGCAGCCGAGCCCGAGCGCAGTCTGTACACGCGAGTGCGCGTCGCCGCTACTCTCGACGACGGCCGGCTAGAGGATGTGTGGGTGTATTTCTACAACGCGCCGCTCGGGCGCGCGCCGCGCATTACGTCAGGCGACTACGTGGAACATCTGAAGGCCAGCGGAAAGAATCAATAGGTCCAATAGGTCCAATAGGTCCTTGGTCCTTGGTCCTTCGTTCTTGGTCCAGTCTTTAGTCTCTGATCGACTAGTGACTCGGACTATCGCCTATCGTCCATAGTCTATCGACTGTCACCATGCTCCCTTTGTGGTACCAGCGCCCGGAACGTTTCCGGCGTCATCGCGAACGACAACTGCACCGTGCTCCCCGTGCCGCCGAGCTCGAGGCTCTTCAACGCATTCTGAAGCTCCGGCTTCGCTCCGGCCTGCATGCGGACGATCGCCACAAACCCGCGAACGACATCGCGAAACTGATCGGCCGCGGCCTGGTCGGCGGTCTCGGCGCTGATCACGGCCCTGACGCCGCCATTGATGTGCGCTTTGGCCGAGACCAAGCGCAACGGCGGCACCTGTTGCCGAACCGCGCTGGGCAAACCCATCCGGCGGCTGACCGCGTCAAAGCGACCGACCACCCAGGCGGTTTCGCCGGCGGCGGCGCGCACGAGGGTCATCAGGTCGGCACTGCTGGTGACATTGGCCGTCGCGGTGGCGGCGGTCGACAAGTCGATCGCGTGCCGGACGAGGTCCGCGTTGCCAAGGGCAATCAGGTTCGGCTGGAGAAAGCCCACGGCCACCTCACCGTTAGGCCCGTGGCGCTGCTTCTCGTCCTCCGAAGGCCGATGAATAGAGAGCTGCTTGCCGTGATAGTCCTCCAGCGTCCCGCCGTGCTCCCGGATGAACTCTTCGACTTTGGGCTGCTCGAACGTTCCCTGCACGATCAACAGCCCTCTGGGCACCTCACGGTTGGGCTCCCCCGACTGGGCCGCCCCGGAAGCAGGCTGGGCGTCCAGATAGGCGACGATGTGGTTGACCTGCTTTTCGAGATCGATCCCCGCAACATCGTGGATGTCGCCCTTCCCCTTCGAATGGATAGCAGCCGCCCGCTCGAGCTCGCGCCGGAGCTCGGAATTCATCACCGTGTGAATGTCGGCGTATGCCACCAATTCGGCTGTCGCCGGCACGTACCGAAGCTCGTCGGGCAGGCCCGGGGGTATCCCGGCAACCTGGTTCGCCCGGTAGTAGGCAACCATCCCCACGCCGACGCCGGCAAGGAGGAGCAGGGAGGCGCCAATCAGGAAATAGCGGCTTTTGTTGGTCATGGCTGATACCGAATAGACGAACGGCCACTACCAGCAGTTCCGTGCCCCGCCAGGGGCCTATTGCTCGAGCACGTACTCCCGGGTCTCGAGCGACCGGGCAGCGAGCCAGAGCGCCACCACCAGGATGCCCAGGAGCCATAGAATGCTCGACGCCGCCGATGGCGGCTCCGAAAACAGCGACTGTATGACCGACACCACATCGTCCTGCGGCATGGCATGAGGCACGAGCGATTGGAGGTAATAGGCGACGGTGAAGCGGCGGAGGTACCCCGGCACGATCAGCGCGATTTGTTCCCACCCAAATACCAGCACAAGGCCGGCGACGAGCGGCCTCGGCACGCGGGCGCCGATGAACGCGAATACCGCCCCATACACGGCAAGTCCGAGCGCAAGAATTCCAAGATCGCCCAACAGCAGCGGGAACGTCGCGCCCAGGCTGCCTCCGGCCACTGGGACTATCAGCAGGTAGACGGCGACGACCGACGGAAGAACGACGAGGACCGTGCACAGCAAGTACGCGATGTACTTGCCGATCACAATTGCGCCCCTCGGAATGGGCCGCGTGAACAAGTAGGTGATGGTCCGATCCTCCACTTCGTCCGAGACGAGCGCCGTGCCGTAGAACGTCCCGAGCACCGGAACGATGAACCGCAGATAGAGGAGCCATATCACACCGCCGAACATCACCGGGCCGTTCACGGGCTGACCGTTCACCCGGAACGCGGAAATGCCCACGGCGTCGGTGGCGCGGAAAATGGCCGCAATCACGATCGGCGCGGCGGCCACGAGCATCATGAAGACGGTGCGCCGCGACCACAGCAACTGCCCCACGGCGACGTCGAACACGCGGAACACAGCGTTGCTGAAAGATAGCCGGCGTCTCATGACTTCACCAGGTATTCGAATACGGCCTGCAGGTTATCGTCGGGCGAAGTCACTTCGAAGATCTCGCCCGAACTGCCGTTGGAAGCCATGTCCGTCAGCCGCGCGTAAAACGTATCTGGTTTTTCGGTCTGAACGTACACGGCGTCTTCGTCGAAGCGCAGGCTCAGTACGTCGGCATTCGTCACCAGCTCCCGGGCAAGCCTCCTCGGATCCTGGGCGCGCATGCAGACAGTATGCGGATGCTCATCGATCAGGTCGCGGATCTGATGGACATTGCCCTCTGCCAGCACGCGCCCGTTGTGCATGAGCAGGATGTTCGATGTGAGCGCCTCCACCTCGTGCAGAACGTGGCTCGAGACGATGATGTTGCGGCCCTTCGCTGCCCAGCCGCGCAGCAAGCGGATGGTTTTGCGACGCGCGAGCGGATCCATGCCCGACAGCGGCTCGTCGAGCACCAGAAAGTCCGGCTCGTGCGCGATGGCCTGCGCGAGCTTGACCCGCTGCCGCATTCCCTTGCTGTAAGCACCGATGCGCTTGTCTGCGGCTTCCTTCAGATCGACTTCGTCGAGCGCTGCAACGGCGGCGTCTCGCGCTTCGCGCTCGTCGTAGCCCTGCAGGCGAAGCAAGGCGGTCAGCCATTCCATCCCCGTCATGCGGTCGTAGAAGGCATCCTGTTCGGGGCAAACGCCCATGCGCTGGTAGATCGCCGGGTTGCCCCAGACAGGCTCTCCCAGCACTTTCAGCGACCCCTTGCTGGGTTTCAGCTGTCCGGTTATCAGCTTCAGCAGGGTCGACTTCCCTGCGCCGTTCGGCCCAAGGAGGCCGGTGACACCGCCGCCGATCGTGAGCGACACGTCGTTGAGGCCGATGACCTGGCCGTACCACTTGGAGACGTGCTCGGCGGTGACGATCGGGACGCTCACGTCACAATCTCCACGCCGCGCACCCGCCGTTCGA
>JAMQPK010000005.1 GCA_023717525.1 Vicinamibacterales bacterium
ATGACGCGTGCCGTATAGGCGCTGCCGAAGTTGGTGAAAAACACGACCGTGGCGCGGGTGCTGCCGGGCAGCACCGCAAGCACCGCATCGCCCTCGCGCAGCCGCGTTGTCGACAAGTCTTTCACTTCCTTCTGACGCTTCACCCACCCATCCTGCGACACGATCACGACGTTGTCTTCCTCGACGATGAAGTCGTCTGCCGAGTACTCAACCGATTCTTCGGCTTCGATCAGCGTGCGACGCTTGTCGACCTTTGGGCTGGCGTACACCTCCTGGATTTCCTCGAGCTCTTCTCGCACGAGGGTCCAGCGGCTCTCCTCGTTCTTCAACAGAGCGGCGATCTGGCGGGCCCGCTTCCGCTTGTCGTCGAGCTCCTGTTGAATCACCAGAATTTCAAGGCGCGCCAGGCGGTAGATCTTCAGCTCGAGGATGGCATCGGTCTGCTCGGCGTCGAGTGCGAACCGCTTCATGATCTTTTCGGCGGCATCCTGCTTGCCGTCGGATTTGCGCACAATGCGAAGCACTTCGTCGAGGACGTCGAATATCTTCTCGAAGCCCTCCAGGAGGTGGATGCGCTTCTTCAGCGCCTCGAGCTCGTGCTCGAGCCTCGCGGTGACGACCTCGAGGCGAAAATGGAGGAAGTGCCAGAGGATCGACTTCAGATCGAGCCGCTCCGGCCGCCCGACTTCCGGGTTCTCAGTTGGGATGAGACACGTGAGGTTGACCGGAAACGTGGTCTGCAGCGGCGTGTGCTTGTAGAGGTACGCCATCACCATCTTCTCGTCGGCGTCTTTTTTCAGTTCCAGGGCAATACGGACGTCGTCGGTCGACACATCCTTGACGTCCAGCAGCTGCGGCAGCTTCCGGCTGAGCACGACCTCGGCGATGCGTTCGACCAGTTGCGACTTGTTGACCGTGTAGGGAACGCTGTCAACGAAGACCGTCTTGGTCGACCGCGTCTCTTCCCCAATGTCCCACGTGCCGCGCAACCGGATCGTGCCGCTGCCCGTGCGATACATCTGCTTGATCTCTTCCGGCGAATTCAGAATCTGGCCGCCGGTCGGAAAATCCGGGCCCTTGATGTACTTGCAGAGTTGCGCGTTGCCGAGCTCGTCGTTCTCGAGCAGGCGAATGAGGGCGGTACAGACTTCGCTGAGGTTGTGCGGCGGGATGTTCGTCGCCATGCCGACGGCAATCCCAGTCGAACCGTTGATAAGCAGATTCGGCAGCTTCGCCGGCAGCACGACGGGCTCGGTCTTGGTGCCGTCGTAGTTCGGCCGGTACGGAACGGTGTCCTGTTCGATCTCAGCCAGCAACTCGTCGCTGATGCGCGTCAGCCGGCACTCGGTGTACCGCATCGCCGCGGCCGCATCGCCATCGAGCGATCCGAAATTGCCGGACCCGTCGACCAGCGGATAGCGCAACGAAAACGACTGCGCCATGCGCACGAGCGTTTCGTAGATCGCCGCATCGCCATGCGGGTGGAAACTCCCCATGACGTCGCCGACGACCTTGGCGCACTTGCGGTGCTTCGCATCCGCCGTCAGCCCCTGCTGCCACATCGTGTAGAGGATGCGGCGCTGCACCGGCTTCAAGCCGTCACGCACATCCGGCAAGGCGCGCGACGTGATGACCGACAGCGCGTAGTTCAGGTATCGCGACTGCGCTGCTTCGTGCAGCGGCACACTACCCACGCCGCCCGCACCGTTCCCTCCGCCCGCTCCCGCCTCGGGTTCCGGCGCGTCGAAGTCGAGTTTGGATGTTGTGGGTTTACGTTTCTTGGACATCGATGCAGATGGCTTTGGGCTCTAGGCTTTAGACTCCGGGCCTCTGATCAGCACGGTCTGTTCCTTGCTCGCCTCTGAGTCGGCTGTGAGTAGAGACCACCGAAAGCTCAATGTTTTTGTCCTCGCCGACCAGCTCGTGCTCGACGTGTACGCTGCGACTGCCACTTTTCCAGCCGATGAACGTTTCGGACTATGCGTACAGCTGAGGCGCGCGGCCACCTCAGTCGCAACGAACATCGTCGAAGGGTGCGCCAGACGAACCACGCGCGACTACCTGCACTTCGTCAACATCGCCACGGGCTCCGCCGCAGAAACGCTGTACCTACTGGACTTGTCCGCACGTCTGACCTTCTTGCCAGCGGAAGTGTACCGAGATTTCGAACCAAAGTACAGCCGCCTGATCAGCGGATTGAAGAAATTGATCACGTCGCTTGAGGGTTGCGGCTAGCCGGCCTTCGGCCTGGACCAAAGCCCAGAGCCTAAAGCCGAGAGGCCACGGCCTGAAGCCTACTGCCCGACCGTCACGACCTTCCGCATGCTCCGATGGGAATCGAGGACTTCGGCGTTCAGCTTCTTGCTGAGGTACACCTTGGACTCGAGGTTGTTCGGATGCGGCTCGTACTTCACCACGTCGAAGCGGAGATGATCGAGCGTGCCCCGCATGTCGTAGAACTTGTTCTTCGTCTTCACCAGGATTTCGTCGAAGCCGTTGGCCACGGCCCAGGCTTCCTGCTGCTCGGTGAGCGCACGAAAATGCCCCTGCCCTCGCCAGTCGCGGCGGGTACCGCCGATCCACGTGTAGAGGATCTTCCGCCCGTCGAAGTTCACGCAGTCGCGCAGGCGCGACACCAGATCGGCGAGCTTCGGGATGTCTTCCCGCGAGCGGATCGCGTGCGCCACTTTATAGGACACCGGCACAGCCGTGGCGAAGTCATCCGCCAGTGGTGAGGTAGCCATCAAGATGAGATGATCGCGGTTGTTGAGTCGTCCGACGATCTCGGCGGCCGTCTTGCGGCGTTGATACTCCCCGAAGAATTCTTCGATGTACTGAATCTCGAGAGCGCCTTGCTCAAGGGGGTACTGCGTAATCCGATACTCCATCACTTATTCAAGTCTACGTGAACCTCCGCCCCAAACACCATCATTCGATCGTTGTCGCGCGCCGCCCACTTCAGCAACGTCTCGACCTTCGGCTCGACGCGCTCCTCGAAAACGGTCCGTCCATTGGCCACGATCTTCACCGGACGGTTGAAGTCGAACTTCGACGGCGAGAGCAGAAGCGTGAACGCCCGCACACCGTGCGTGCGCGCTTCGACGACGTTGCCGTGACGCGCGAGATCGACGCGGCCCGACGGGCGTTTTCTGGGAAAAATCTGCAGCGGCGGAACGTCGACTTCGTCCGGCCTGAACTCGCCCTCGAGCGCCATCCGGCGACCTCCGCGCTCCACGGTCATTCGAACGGACGTGCCCATTTCCCAGCGCATCATCACGGCGAAAATATCGCGCGACGTTTCGACGCTCCTGCCATCGATGTCGACAAAGAGATCGCCGGTACGCAGACCGACCCGCTGCGCATTGGAATTGGGAGCGATGTCGATGACCCGCCGGCCGCGCTCAATATTGGCGTTGATCCGGAGTCCGAAGTCGTACTCGCGCCCGCGGTGCAGCAGGTTGCTGTCGGCAAGGTCGCTCTGCCCGCTGACATCTCCCAGCCGATCGATCACGAGCCAGTGTGCGCGGTTGTAGCGATCGGCGCGTTCGGTTTCCCACGAGAGCTTGTCCGGCAGCGGATCGCGCGGATGATCGGTCACGAAGACCTCGAACGCGCCGCGCTCTTCCGGCCACCAGTCGGTGCTGTGCTCGGACTCGGGCTTCACGCGGAACGTCACCTCGCCGCCAAGTTTCACAAGGTGCTCGACGTACGGCTGAATCAGGTGCGCCGGGTAGAGGTGGTCGCGTCCCGCATTCACGATGAAGAACGGTTTGTTGGCGGCGTTGCCGGGGTACATCTCGCCGTCGACGCCGACGGCGGAATTCGCCAGCACGGTCATACTGCCGATGAGCGGCAGGAAGCTGGCCCAGGAGGTCGTGTCGCGAAGCGCCATGAAATACACGCCAGTGCCACCGTCAGACGTGCCGGTCAGGTACACCCGGTTCTCATCGACGTTGTAACGCCGTTTTATGCGATCGAGGATTCTCGACAGGTTCTCGACCTGGCTGAACTGCCACCAGATCGACTGCTGCCATGCGGCCGGAAAGACTTTGATCTCCTCGACAGCGCTGGGCAGCCGGTCGATAGCCGCGCGGGTGAAGTCGGGCGGCGCGAGGCGGTTTGCACCGCCGTGCAGCTGCACACGCATCTGATACGCGCGTGTCGAGTCATAGTTGTCGGGGATGATGACGGTGTAAGGATGATCGAGCGTCGTGACGCGCTGGACGAACCGCTGTGCGCCTCGCGGCGCGTCGGGCGAATAGTCCCGGCCGCGCCGCACGCGGGCCAGCGCGTCGTCGAAGGTGACCCCGGTCTTCAGGACGTCGCCAATGCGTTTGGCGGCTCCAACCGGGTCGCCGGCATCCCAGAATGCCTTGAAGACCTCGTCGATGGCCGCATGGTCTGCGGCCGGCCCGGCGACGAGCACGGCCAGGCACGCGAGCAGGCTGAAGAACCGGCGCACCCCGCAATTATAGGAAAAATATCGGTCTAACGATTAGGCCTGTTCGCCGCTGGGTGCCACCGACGTCCGGCCGCAGTCCTCACACTGCAGGTAGATCACCGGCAGACTCTCAGACCGTCCGATGATCCGCGCGGCCAGCATCCCGCACCTCGGACAGACTACGCCTACTGCTGCATTGGGTCGTCTTGCCATAGTTCGCTCCTCCCTCTTAGACGCCCGATCGGCCCTCATGGTTTCCTCCTTTCGCCGACCAGAGTGCCCTGGCGACAGTTTCGGCCTTCCTTCTCCAGGATCCTACAAACACGTCGATTTCCATATTCTCGGTCCATGCTTCTCGCGGGTCAATCAGACAAACATGTCGCATGACTCCAATGACTCAACGTGATTGTCAGATTTCTTCTTTTGGCGCCGTTTCGAAATCTTGAGTTTTCGCTGAAATTGGCCTGAAACCGTCCAACTCGCGAAGCCGCCGTACCTGGTATGCGCCTTGCTCCTCGAATGGCGGGCGGCGGAAACACCTTGAATTTGGAGTGCAGATCATGAGTCCAACCTATCACCTGATCAAACGCGTGCGGAGTGAATTCCTCGAGATGCCGGGTCTGCGGCTCCGCGTGGATCAGGCACAGCGCCTGTGGAACATGGACCGCTCCAGCTGCGAGTTGCTGCTCAGTTCGCTCGTTGAGGCAAAATTCCTGCGACGATACTCAGACGACGCGTACGGCCTGCCGTCAACACACTAGAGACTTCGCTGGCTTCGCAGTCGGGGGAAAGGGAAGAGGGGAGAGGGAATATATCCCTCCACCCTTTCCCTCACCCCTCACCCCTACCTGCACTCCCTCACCTCAGCAGCCATCGGTGCCAGCGTCAGACTCAGTCCTACGCCCCTGCCATAACCGCCGCTGCGCGCCGAGCGGATGAACGTGCTGCGCTCGTCGAGCGGAAGCACCGCGACGTTACGGCAGAAACTGTCCCACTTGTTCTCCTGGTTCAGATACATCTCGACGTTCGATAGATAGAACGCCGAAACCACCGCGCTGTGGTCCGCCAGATACTGCCCTATCGCCCGAAGTGCCTTGGGTCCGCCGAAGTTCCCGACCACCGGCACGAGGAGGTTTCTGGTCTCCAGATCCTTCACGACGCGGAAGCTTTGTTCGCTGGCCAGGTAGCTGGCGGGCCGGCCGTCGATATCGTCCGAGGTCATGAGGTCCGCATAGCTCGGCTGATTGAAGCCACCGAACCCGCCGCCCCCCTGGGCCGAAGAGTACCGAATCCCGGGGCCGAATCCGGTGAATGTCCCATAGATCTTTTCGATGCGATTCAGATCGATGGAGGTCAGTGCAAAGCCGTGAGTTTTGGCGAGCTCGCGTGCGATCAGCTTGACGTTGGCTTGGAAGAGCTCATCGTCCAGTTCCACTGTGGCAAAGGCGGCAAAGATTTGCTCGGGCGTTGAGGCCGCGGTCAGCCCAGGCGGCCGTCGCCGTGCAAAGAGCAGGGAGACGAAATCGGCCCGGTCATTCGCCACATGGAACAGCGCCTTGTACATCAGATGCAGGCGGAGGTTGTCCTGGCGCACATCGATGATGAAGGCCATGCGGGGTTTCAGCACGGCGATGTAGTTGAAATTCTGCTCTGGGCCAACGCCCAGGTAGGCGCCTGCTTGTGCCGCCGTTTTCACCAGCTCCGGGATGATGTACGGGTAGGTCAGTTCATTCGAGAGGAGGTTATCCGAGCGAAAGTATCCGTCTGGTTCAGAAAACTCGGTGCTGATCTTCCAGAAGTCCTCGTCGGAGAGCGCGTCCGGCAGCGACTCGGCGCCAATCAGGCCGGGGATGACCTGGGGCGCGGCCAGGGATGACACGAGAATCAGCCCGGCCACGAGAAACGCTCGGGGCCGTGTCACGGCTCTCCCCCAGGGGCGCTCGCGATAGCATTCCGGAGCTGCGTCATCGTCGCCTCCGAGCCGCTGAAGAGTCCTTCCGGGAACTGTTTATACCGCAAAATGTCCCTGTAGATCGCATCACTTTGATAAAGATTCAGGCCGAGCCCCGCCAGGTACTGCAGGCGGAGGTCGCGATCGTGGTTGATCTGCGCGTCGGCCATGTAACCCTTCAAATCTGACGCCCGTCCGGCATAGTTGGCGAACAGCTCGAGCGCCGAGTTGATGCCGATTTCACCGAGCGACTTCTTCACCGCGGCATACTCCGGCCGGTCGAGCTTCGCCTGCCACTGGTCGACATCGAAGTGCGGCGCCTCCACGGTGCCCATGAGCACCGTGTCGTAGCCCCGGCCCTGATGGGTATTTCCCCAGATGATGCCGTTTGGAAATACTTCGAAAAAGGTCGCGACCTCGCTCTTCACCGCGGCCGGGCTACTCTCGTAAAGCTGCACGAACAACGTCACGGTGCCACCGGGATTCAGCTTCGATTTCGCCAGCTCGAAGAATTCCTTCGTGTACAGCGTCGCCGCGCCCTTCACCCAGGGATCGAGCGGATCGGACGTGATCGCGTCGAACTTCTCGTGGGTCGTCAGCAGATAGTGACGAGCGTCGTCGATCGTGACGTGCGTCTTCGGATTCTTGACGACGTGAAAGTTGTGCTCGCCAAAGTGCTCCGACACCACTTGCGGCACGAGCGGCTCGATCTCCGCAATGATCAGCGACTCGACGTGTTGATCAATGCTCACGGCGCCGGCGGTTACGCCTGCGCCGCAGCCGATCACGAGTACCTGCTTCGGCTCTTTCGGCGTGAGCGTGGTGAAATGCCCGAGCATGCGCTGCAGGCGCATGTCCTGCGGCTGACTCGACGCCTGCACTTTCCCCGCGTTGTGATAGTTCAGCACGCCGCTCGAGATCCGCGAGACGGCCACCGACGAGCTCAGCCCTTCGCCGACGTAGAAGATGTCCCCTTCCTGCCCCAGCCACGTCGCCGCATAGCGGCCATACGCGACAAGAATTCCGGGAATGGTCGGAACGGTCCGCACCAGATACGCCGAGACGCCGAGCGCAATCACCAGCGCCGTGGGCGCCACCCATCGCAGCGTGCGTGTTGTCGGCGTTGCACTGAACTCCACGGGCGCCAGGAGGATGAGTCCCGAGATGCCGGACACGATCATGATGACCTGCTGTGCGTGCTGCGAGCCGAACCAATAGACCAGGATCAATCCCGACATGACGGACCCGAGGATCGCACCGACGGTATTGGCGGCATAGACACCACCCACCAGCCTGCCAGGATCCTCATCTCTTCGCGCCACCGCAGCGAGCGCCAGCGGAAAGCTCGCGCCCCACAAGATCGGCCCTGGCAGGACGGCCCAGAAGCCGCGAACGAAATCGAGTTGAAAGTTGAACCAGATGCTCGACGTAATGGACGTGTTGATGGGCCAGTACGGGAGCGAGCTCATCAACATGTAGGCGCTCCAGGCGATCGCCCCCACATTCAGGAGCTGGCACCAGCCCAGCGCGACACGCGGGCTCTTGATACTTTTGGCGACGAGCGAGCCGAGGCTGCTGCCGATGCCGAGGCCGATGAGGAACACCGCGAGAATGATCGAAAACGTATACGTTGACGCCCCGAACACGAGGCTGAGCAGGCGTGTCCAGATCACTTCGGCCGACAACGCGCAGAAGCCCGAGAGTCCGATCGCGATGTAGACGGGGGCGCGATCGTCGATCGTCGATCGTCCATCGTCAGCGATTGGAGTCGCGGTGTCGGTTGACGGCGATGCGCTTGCGTCGGTTCGCGACGCGACGAGCAAGCCGAGCCCACCGACGAGGGCGTTCAGGCCCACGGCGACAAACGTCGTTGTCGTCATGTCGTACACGCGCAGGAGGTAGAAGCCTGCGAGCAGACACCCGATCACGGCGCCACCAATGTTGCCGGCATAGAAGAACCCGAGCCACGACACCCCGCTGGGCGTTGTCTGCACCCACCGCGCAACCGCCGGCAGTGTGGCCCCCATCGCCAGCGTCGGCGGCAGCAGACAGATGCTCGCCACCAGTCCCCGGAGCAGGTATCCCGTGATTCCGTAGCCGCCCCAGCTCGTGTAGACGCGGCCGACCAGCGGCATGACGACGAGCAGCATCAATCCGATCACGCCGATGCAGAGCTCGAGCAACGCGTAGACGCGCAGTGGATGCTGGCGGCGCGAGATGATCCGCGGCAGCAGGAAACTGCCGAGGCACATGCCGCCCATGAACGTGCCGAGCAGGACGCCGATGGATACCGACGAAGAGCCGACAAACAGTTCCAGCATCTGGAACCAGACGATTTCGTAAATCAACGCCGCGCAACCGCTGCCGACAAACAGGAGCAGCAGCACCGGCAGCCACTGCTCGGGTGATCGGGAATCGTTGGAGTCTGTAGACATTTGTGAGATCCGAGGTTCTAAGGTTCTAAGGTTCTAGAGTTCTAAGGTTCGAGGGCGCCCGCGAGCACTTCTGCCAGGTGCACGGCGCGCCTCTCGGTATTCTGCGCGATCTGTTCTCGACAACTGAATCCGTCCGTCACGATGATGGTTTGCGCGTCCGCCGCACGAACGGCCGGCAACAGCATCCGCTCGCCGAGCGTCTGCGACACGGCAAAGCTCTTCTGCTCGAATCCAAACGGACCCGCCATGCCGCAGCAACCGGCGTCGAGCATCTGCACGTCGCCGCCGGTGGCAGCCAGGGCACCAACCTCGTCCTTCACGTTGAAGATCGCCCGCTGGTGACAATGCACATGCAGCAGCATCTTTCGCGACGTCTGCGCCGGCCTGAAGTCTGGCGCGTACTTCGCCAGGAACTCGCCAAGCAGCATGGTCTGCTTCTTGAGCTTGGCCGTCCGAGGATCATCCGGCATCAGGTTCGACGCTTCGTCCCTGAAGACGCTCGCGCAGCTCGGCTCGAGCACGACGATCGGCGTGTCGTGCGCAAACTGCGCCGACAAGGCGTCCATGACTCCGGTCAGGTACTCCTTGGCTTTGTCGAGCATGCCGAAGTCGTACAGCGGCCGTCCGCAGCATACATGCCGCTGTAAGACGTTCACTCGAAAACCAGCGCGTGTGATTACATCATAGGCGGCCTCGGCAACACGCGGCTGGAAATAGTTGGTGAAGGTATCCGCCCACAAAAGCACTTCCCTCGCACCAGCCTTCGCGCCTGACGGCGCTGGGGCTGGCAAGCCTCTCGCCCCCACGAGTGCCCGAAACGTCGTCCCGGCGAACTCCGGGAGCTTCCGCTGTGGCTGGATATGCAGGAGCGCGTTCGCCGCCGCCCGGGCCGGAGGAAAGCGGCCCAACGTGTTTGCCAGTCTGGGCATCTTCGATGCCAGTCGCGCCCATTGGTCGATCATGCCGAACGCATAGGCATAGAGGGGGCGCGCGCGGCCTTCATAATAGTGAGAGAGGAACTCGGCTTTGTAGGTCGCCAGGTCGACGTTCGTTGGACACTCGGTCTTGCACGCTTTGCACGACAGACACAGGTCAAGCGCGTCCTTCACTTCCTCGCTCTTCCAACCGTCTTCGATGACTTCGCCTTGCAGCATCTCCCAGAGCAGGTGCGCCCGGCCGCGGGTCGAGTGCTTCTCGTCGCGCGTTGCCATGTAACTCGGGCACATGACGCCGCCTTCCTCCTTGCGGCATGCGCCCACGCCAACGCAGCGCAACGTCGCATTGGCCAGCGAGCCGCCATCGTTCGGAAAGCGGAAGTGCGTCGAGGGTTGCAACGGACGATAGTCGGCACCGAGCCGCAGGTCCTGATGCGGCTCGCGCGCGTCAATCAGCTTGCCGGGATTCATCTTGTTGTCTGGATCCCACAGACGTTTGAACTGGCGGAAGGCGTCCATCAACTCCGGCCCGAACATCTTCGGCAGCAGGGCGCCGCGCGACTGGCCGTCGCCATGCTCCCCGGAGAGCGAGCCGCCGTGGTCGACGACGATATCGGCCGCGCGATCGACGAACTCACGCATTTTCAGAATGCCCGGCTCGCTTTCAAGATCGAAATCGATGCGCATGTGCACGCAGCCCTCGCCAAAGTGGCCGTACATAGGGCTGTCGTAACCGTATTCCCCCATCAGCGCGAACAGCTGGCGCAGATACGAGCCCAGGCGGCCGGGCGGCACGGCAGAATCCTCCCAGCCTTCCCATCCATGCTTCTTTCCAGGCTGAATCGCGACGGCGCCCAGCGCCGATTCGCGCACGTGCCACACCTGCGCCGCTTCATGCGAATTGCAGACGCGATATGACGGTGGAGGTTTCAGGGTCGAGAGCCAGGCGCCGAAATGCTCCGCCTGCGCGTCGACATCCTCGCTCGTCCACGCGCCGAACTCGACGAGCGTCGTTCCCTTGCCTTCCGGCAGCAGCTTCAGTTCGTCCAGGCGCATGCCTTTCGCACGAAGCGAATTGGGAATCGCTTGATCGAATCCCTCGAGGCCAATGGGCTTGTGCGCGAGAATCGCCGGCACGTGGTCCGCGGCGATGAACGCGTCGGGAAATCCGACGCACACGAGCCGCCTGAATGGAGGGCTGGCCATCAGGCGGAGGCCTGCCTGGAGCACGGTGACGCATGTCCCTTCGCTGCCGACGAGTGCCCGCGCAACGTTGAACCCTTGTTCAGGCAGCAGCTCGTCCAGGTTGTAGCCGGACACACGGCGTGGAATGCGCGGAAATTTCTGCCGGATCAGCGGCGCGTACCTGTCGCGAATCTCCCGCAAGCCGGCGTAGATCTGTCCCTTCCGCCCGCCGGCCGCGATAATCGCCGCAAGCTCGGCATCGGACGTGACGCCGACTGTCATCCTCGTCCCGTCGTACAACATGACGTCGAGCTCGTTCACGTTATCGACGGTCTTCCCTCCCATCAACGCATGCACGCCGCAGGAGTTGTTGCCGATCATGCCGCCCAGCGTGCAGCGGCTATGCGTCGCGGGATCAGGTGCGAACGTCAGATGATGCACCTCCGCGGCATCGCGCAGCCGATCGAGCACGATGCCCGGTTCGACGCGCGCGCTCAGGACTTCTGGCGTCAACTCGAGGATCTTCGTCAAGTGCTTTGAGAAGTCCATGACGACCGCCACGTTGCAGCACTGACCCGCGAGGCTGGTGCCGCCCCCGCGGGACAATACCGGCGCGCCAAACGCCCGGCACGCTTTCATCGTCGCTTCGACGTCGGCCAGGTCGAGCGGAACGACCAGCCCGATCGGGACTTGCCGATAATTCGACGCGTCCGTGGCGTACAAGGCGCGCGCTCCGCTATCGAAGCGCACGTCACCACGAACGGTCTGTTTCAGCGCTTGCTCAAGCGCATCGCTCGCTCCGAAGCGATCGCGCGCATGGGCGTGCGAACTCTGGGCAGGATGAAAGCGCAACTGCGATACCGACATCGCGGCCTATTTCCAGACCGCTTCGATCGCGTCCCAGCGCGTCGTGCCGGTGTTCGTGATGACGTGGGTCTCGGGGCCTGTGTGCCATTCGAAGTCGCCAGCCTTCATGGCAATCTTCCTCGGCGGAAGCCCCTGCACTTCGAGAGTGATGTTCCCGTCGTGGCCCGCGACCAGGATCCCGGACTTCGGGAGCGTGTAGCGTCCGGTCGACTGCCCCGGCTCGAGGATTAGCCGCTCGACGCGGACCAGTTCGTTGTCGAGCGGCACCTGCGCCTGATATCCCGCCGGTTTGGGCGTGGCCATGAACGACGTGCCCGGCGAAATGTCGTCGCGCGCCTGAATCTGCACCGTGATGTTGCGAAACGTCGTCGCCACGATGTTTCCGACGCGATGCGTCACCACTGGCGAGTAGCGCACCTGCCCATCGGTTGCATCGAGTTCCACCACTTCCTTCGCGCCGAGGTTGAAGGCGCGGAGCGTGGCCGGGCCGATCGAAATCCAGAAATACGGGTTTTCGTGAATGTGATAGAGGGTACCGTCGAACCCGGGAACGGTGACGTCGAGCACGCGGACATACTTGTTGTCGAGCTTCACGAAGTGGTGAGGCTCGCGAATGGCGGGGATCTGAAACTCCGGCGTCGGCACGCCCTGCGCATGGAGACCACAGGCGAACGCGGCGATGGCGGCGGCAGCTAACCCGAACGCTCTCATTGTGTGGACCTCAAAGGGGTTACGAGTGAGTGTGTGGCGTAAATGATATGCGAACGAAGCGTGTACGGCTATCATGACAGACGCCCAGGGCGGACGTCAGCATTGGAGGGTCGAGGTGGACATGCGAAATCGTTGTCGGGTGCTCGCTGTATCCAGCGTGATCTGTTTCGGGGCGGCCGCTGCGCACGCCCAACAGACTCTGACGCTTGAAATCAAGGACTACGCCACACTGCCCCTGACCGGCGTGACCGAGGGCAAAGGCAGCAACGAAGTGCTGCTCGCCCGCGTCAACGCGATTCGAGAGGAACCCGGTGGTGCAGGGCGACTGTTCGTCACCGACATGAACGGCCCCCTCTACATCCTCGACAAGACGACCAGGCAGTTCACCACGTATTTGAATTTCGACGGCCGCGAGGGCCGGCCGGGAATTTTCAAGCGCTTCTTCATTACCAGCGGCTACGGCAACGGCTTGAACGGCTTCAACTTCGATCCCGATTACCGCCGCAACGGAAAGTTCTACACCGTGCACATGGAGGATCCCGCGAGCACAGCGCCCGACCTGCCGGACAAAACGAGCGTCCCCGGCCTGAACGTCGCCGGCTACAAGACGACGGCGACGATCCAGACACCTGGTGAGACCATCAACGAAGGCGTGCTCATCGAATGGACCGACACGAATCCATCGGACAGCACCTTTGAAGGTACGGCGCGCGAACTAATGCGCGTGCGGCTGAACACGCGTAGCCACCCGATGGGAGAACTTCTCTTCAACCCGGCGGCCCGCCCCGGCGACCCGGACTGGCGTGTGATGTACGGAGAAGTCGGCGACGGCGCGTCCGGCGAGTCCCGGAATGTGGCCATCCGGCCCAACCCGCAACGCCTCGACAACATGGTTGGAAAGATCTATCGCATCATTCCCGATTTGAACGAGCACCTCGCGACCAGCAAGCTCAGCGGGAACGGCCGCTACCGCGTGCCCAACGACAATCCGTTCGTGTCCACGCCCGGCGCGCGTCCGGAAATCTGGGCGTACGGCTTGAGGAACCCGCACCGGCTGACGTGGGCCGTCGATCCCGACAACGCGGCCAACAACCGGCTTATCGCGAATTCGGTCGGTTTCCACACGTGGGAGACGGTGAACATCATTGAAAAAGGCAGCAATCACGGATGGCCGTTGCGCGAAGGTCTCCAGGTGCTCGATGGCCAGCAGAAGCTCGGCCCGCTGCCTGCGGTCGACAAGATTCCGATGCAGATCGGCGACGAGGTGACCGACAAGCCGGTCATCCCGAAATATCCCGTCATCCAGTACGGGCACGTGCCTACAGGCGGCGACGCAATCGGCAGCGGCTACGTGTACAACGGCAAGATGTTTCCGCTTCTGCGCGGCAAGTACGTCTTTGGAGACATCACGACTGGCCGCATGTGGTACGCCGACTACAAGGACATGATCGCCGCCGACGACGGGAAGGCCGAAACGCTTGCCAAGGTTCATGAGGTCAAGTTCCTGTGGAACGGACAGGTCTACGACACGATGTTCCCCGTCAACGAGCTGACGTATCACGCGCGCGGGGGCAAGGAAGAACACCTGGCGAGCCGGCAAACAATCGCGAACCAGGGACGGGCAGACGCACGCCTGGCCGTTGACGGCAACGGCGAGTTTTACGTCTACAGCAAGAGCGACGGCATGATTCGCCAGGTTGTGGGTGCGACGGTGAAATGATCGTCGATCGTCCATCGTCGATCGTCCATCGTCGATCGTCCATCGTCCTGGTGGTCGCGGTCTGTGGGCTGCTGCCAGCGGTGGTGTCCGCTCAGCAGCTGACGATCGAGCTTCAGGACTTCGTCACCATGCCCATGACGGGAAGGCTCGACGGCACCGGGCAAACCGACGGCATGTTGTCGCGCGTGAACGGTCTGCGCGAAGAGCCCGGTGGCGCCAGACGGGTGTTCATCAACGACATGAACGGCCCGCTCTATATCGTCGACAAGGCCACAAAGAAATTCACGACGTATCTGGATTTCAACGGGCGGGACGCGCGTGCGGGACTCTTTCACCGGCTCACGTACGAAGCCGGATACGGAACGGGCTTCGCGCACTTTCAGTTCGATCCCGACTACGCGCGCAACGGCAGGTTCTACACGGTCCACATCGAAAATCCGGAGATTCAAGCGTCGAACCTGCCCGACAACACGAACATCCCGGGCTTCAAAACGGCCGATTACACCACAACGGCAGCCATCGCGACGCCCGGACCGCTGTTTCAGGAAGCCGTGCTCGTCGAGTGGACCGACGCGAACATCAAGAACGACACGTTCGAAGGCACGGCGCGCGAGTTGATGCGCGTGCAGCTGAACGCGCGCATCCACCCGATGGGAGAGATCGCGTTCAATCCAAACGCCCGGCGTGGCGATCCGGAGTGGCGCGTGATGTACATCGGGATGGGCGACGGCGGTGCGGGCGAAGCCAGAACGATGATTCGGCAGAATCCCCAGCGGCTCGATACGCTCGTCGGCAAGATTCTGCGCATCATCCCGGATTTAAGCGAGCAGACTGCAACGAGCACGATAAGCGAGAACGGCCGCTACCGCGTCCCGAAGGACAACCCCTTCGTTTCCACGCCTGGTGCGCGCAAGGAAATCTGGGCGTATGGGCTCCGCAATCCGCACCGCCTGAACTGGGCGGAGGGTCGACTGATTGCCACGTCTATCGGGTTGCGCACCTGGGAGACGGTCAACATCATCAAGAAGGGCGCCAACTACGGCTACTCGCAGCGCGAAGGCAACGAGCTGCTGCAGGCCGACAATACGACGACGCGACTGCCAGACGTCGACAAGATCGCGACACAGATCGGCGACGAGGTGACCGATGCCGTCGTCGTTCCCACGTATCCAGTCGTCGAGTATCCGCACAAGCCAGGTGGCGGCGACGCGATTGGCAGCGGCTACCTCTACAACGGGAAGGCTGTTCCGGCGTTGCGCGGCAAGTACGTTTTCACCGACCTATCGACTGGCCGTATCTGGTGGGTCGACTTCAAAGAGATGCTGGCCGCCGACGATGGCGATCCGAACACCCTCGCGAAGATGCACGAAGTGAAGATCCTGTGGAACGGCCAGAGCCACGACACGATGTTTACGGTGACCATGGCGGCCTATAAGGCGCGCGGTGGACAGGATCCTGATCTGCCGGGACGAGGCGCAGTTTCAGGCGCCGGGCGGGCGGACGCGCGCCTCAGCGTCGATGCCGCCGGCGAGTTGTATCTGTTCAGCAAGACTGACGGCGTGATTCGCGCCATCGTCGGAGCGAAATAGTTCATCAAAGGAGACACACATGCGTGCACGACATGCCCTGATATCGATCACCGCGCTGCTGACGCTCGCGTGGGCGCTGCTCGCGCAGGCGCAGCGTGCGGGCGGCCCGATGACGATGCCGCCAGCGCCGGGCTCCCTCCCTGCGCACAAGTTCGAGAAGGTCGCCGAAGGGGTGTACTTCTCGACCGGCACAGGCTCGATCAATACCGGCAGCAACGGCGCCGTGATTGTGAACGCGGACGATGTCTTGATCGTCGATCCTGGTATCACGGCAGCGGCCGCGCGGTCCTTCGTGGCCGATGTGAAGACGCTCACGCCCAAGCCGATCAAGTACGTGGTCGACACGCACTATCACTACGATCACGCGTTCGGCAATCAGGTCTTCGGTCCGGACGTGACGCTGATCGGGCACGACATGACCCGCCGCCATCTGATGGCTAACGTGCTCCAGCAGCGGACGTATCAGACCAACAGCGTGCAGGCCATCGCCAGCCGCTTCACCCAGTTGAACGATCAGATCGCCAAAGCCACCGATCCGCAGGAGAAAGCCGTACTTCAACGGCAGCTGGCCATTCATCAGCAGTATGCCGATGAACAAAAGCTGATCAAGCCAACGCCTCCCACCACGACGCTGACCAACGACCTGACGTTGCATCGCGGCGGGCGAGAGATTCAGATTCGGTTCATGGGGCGCGCGCACACCGACGGAGACGTCGTAGTCTTCCTTCCGCAGGAAAAGATTGTCGCCACCGGCGACATGGTGACCAACGGCCTGTCTTACACCGGCGACGCATTCGTACAGGAATGGCCGGCCACGCTCGAGAAGGTGATGACGCTCGACTTCGAGACGGTCATGCCCGGCCACGGCGCCGTGTTCAAGGGCAAGGAACACATGAAGAACCTGCAGGCGTACTGGCGAGACTTCTACACGCAGGCGTCGGACGCCTGCCGGCGCGGCATCGCGCCAGAAGAAGCGGCCAAGAAGATCGACCTCACCAAGCATGCAGCGGCGATTCCCGCCGCAAAGGCGCCGGGCGTCGACGCGCGCGGCGTGGATCGCGTCTGTGATTTGATGAAGAATCCGAACGCGCCTGTTCGTTAGGCGCGATCGGTGGCGAGAGGCCGCAGCGACGCGACCGGCGTGCTGATCTTGCGAGACGGCAGCAGGGCGATGGCGACGGCCCCGAGCAGCGCCGCACCCACGAGCGTGTAGAAGCCGACGTTATAGGTCCCGTTCGAATCGCGGAGATAGCCCACGAACATCGGGGCGGTCGCCTCCGCGACGCCGTCGGCAGTCAGCACGATGCCCAGGACACGCCCGAGGACGTGGACGCCGAACAGCTCGCCGGCCATCAGGGGAATGATCATGTATTCCCCGCCGAGCGCGACACCGAACACCATGGCAAAGAGATAGATCGGCGTACGCGTGCCGCCCGCAAGAAGCAGCGGAATGGAGGCGGCGACAAGCAGATAGATCAGCAGCATCACCGTCTTCTTCTGCCAGCGATCGGCCAGCCACCCCATCATCAGCCGTCCGACGATGCTGCAGGCAAGCACCAGTGAGATGACGCGAGCCGCGTCAGCCTGCGAGTATCCACGGTCGAGGCTCAGGAATAACTTGAGGTGCTGATTCGTGCCGCCCACGGCGGCAATCGAGCACATGCTGCCGAGCGCGAGCAGGTAGAAGGCGGGATTCCGCAGCACACTCTGAATCGAGGCCACCACTTTTCGGTCCGGCGCGCCCGTGCCCAGTGCCTTCTGCTCCGCCGTCTCCGGCGGCTGTTCTTTCACGAAGTACGCCAGCGGCAACGCGATGATCACGATGAGTACGCCGAGCGCCTGAAGAGATCCGCGCCAGCCGAGATGCGACGTCAGCCAGACGGCAAGAATCGGTACCAATGCCCCGCCAATGCCGATGCCGAGGTACGCGATGCCCATCTGCCGCCCGCGGGTCTTGTCGAACCAGCGCGACACCAGCACCTGATTCGGCAGAGGCCCGCCGCAGACGTAACCCAGCGCGTTCAAGAGATAGAACGCGTAGAACATCCACAGCGCCGAAATCGCGCCGAGGCCGATGAGCGCGATACCGGCCATCAGGATGCCCGCCATCATCAGGCGACGGGGACCAAACCGGTCGACGATCCACCCTGCGCCGAATCCAAACACGGGACCAACGACCAGTTTGCTGAGGGCGTTCCCGGAGGTCACCATGGTTCGCGACCAGCCGAACTCGCGCACCATATGGTCGTAGTAGAGCGGCAGCCCGTACAGCGCAAGACCAACGACGGAGAACAGCGCGAAGAACGCCGTCGCGGTTACCTGCAGGCCCGCACCCCTCGCACCTGTCATTTCACTTCCTGCTCGTAGTTGATGAGGATCACGAGGTCCTCTCCGCCGACCTGCTTCAGTCCATGCGAACTCCCGGGACGCGTCAAGACGGCGTCGCCCGCGGCCACCGCAAACTCCTTCCCATCGACGGTCATCATCCCGCGTCCGCTGAGCACGTAGTAGATCTCATCTTCTTTTTGAAGGTGATAACCGATGCCGGATCCAGGTTTGAACGCGCGCTTCCGGAAAACCAGCCCGAGTTTGGGTGTTTTGGCGAAGAAGGAATAACCAATCGTCTGTCCGCCGCCGTTGTGCGTGCCGGGCTCCTGCTTGGCGACCTGCGCGTCGCGCTCGAGCACGTACCCGCCGGGCACCACCTTGTCCTGCGCGGGCTTTTCCTGCGCGGCAGTGGCCGACCAACCAACCGCAACGAGCGCGGTCAAGCCGAGCAACGTATATTTCGTCACCATCGCTGGGACCTCCTGCTAGTGAGTGTGAGGGAAGAATAACCCGACTAAAGGTACGACGCGAGTTGTATCACGCGAAGGCCCGGCAGTGAGGGGAGACGGCGGTCATTCGTCACGAACGTGTTGCACCCTGAAGCCAGTGCGGCAGCCATCTGCAGGGCATCGGGCGTCTTGACGCCGGTGGCAGCACGCAACTGGGCCGCCGCCCGCAGCTGAGCCCTTGTAAGGTCCACGAGTCGAAGGCCGCGGCTGTGTGTCAGGAGGTCTTCGTAGCGTTCCGCGAGCGAACGGTTACCGGCACGGTACGGAATCACCAAAACCTCCAGTAGTGTCAACGCCGACGTCACCAGCTCCCGCCTTCCCTCCGACACCTGCTGGAATAACGGCCGGATGAGCGGAAGGTATCGCGCATCTTCCTCGATGAAATAGACGACGACGGATGTGTCGATCGCGACCGGCCCGTCGTCGATGTCGGCAGTCAATCCCACGAGTCGCGCTCGCGCCGGACATGATCTGCCGCGTCGATGCCCTGCCAGTGTTCCTTCCCAAGCCCTTGAAGGTCGAGAATCGACAGCGGCGCCTGAGCTTCCAGCACGTGGGCGAGGATGTTGGTCACCTCCTGCGCCACTGAGCGACGCTCGCGACGCGCCCGTGCCTGTAGTTTCTTGTAGAGCCCGTCGGGCAGATTCTTGATATTCAAGGTGGCCACATGTCCTCCATTATTCCTCCATTATGGAGTCCCTGAGCACCCTCGTCAATTCCTTGACCCGGCCGTGCGTCTTGATGTAACCTTATATCCGGATTTACGGATTAATGCCTGCCATACGCGCCTCCGCTTCGCCGGCCATTCTCGACCACTTGTCTGCCCTCGCCGACACGACACGGAGCCGCATTCTCCTTCTGCTCGACAGGCACGAGCTGACCGTGACGGAGCTTTGCGGCATCCTCCAGCTGCCGCAGTCGACCGTCAGCCGCCACCTGAAGGCACTCGCCGACAGTGCGTGGATTGCGGCGCGGGCCGAGGGCACGAGCAATCTGTACGCAATGAGTCGTGACGGCCTCGACCCTGCGGCCCGGCGCCTCTGGTCCCTGGTGCGCGAACAAGTGGGACCGACGCCGGCAGCATTGCAGGATCAGCGCCGCGTGCAATCGGTGATGGCCGAGCGACGGTCCAAGTCCCAGGAGTTCTTTTCCTCGTCTGCCGGCCAGTGGGATCGACTCCGCGACGAGATGTTTGGCGAGCGTTTCCACCTGGGGGCGCTCCCGGCGTTCGCCGATCCGGCCTGGACGGTCGGCGACCTGGGATGCGGCACCGGTCAGGCCAGCGCCGCGCTCGCCCCGTTCGTCGCGCACGTCATCGCCGTCGATGGTTCGGCCGCGATGCTGCAGGCGGCAAAAAAGCGCCTGAGCGTATTCGCGAACATCGAGTTGCGCCGCGGCGAGCTCGAGGCGCTGCCGATCGACGACGCCAGGCTCGATGCCGCGACGCTGATGCTGGTACTTCATCATCTGCCGGACCCGGAGTCCGTGCTCGCAGAGGTCGCTCGCGTCGTGAAGCCCGGCGGCCGCCTGCTCGTCGTCGACATGCTGCCGCACGATCGCGAAAGCTACCGCCAGCAGATGGGCCATGTCTGGCTCGGATTTTCAGAAGACCACCTTCGGCGAATCCTCCGCGAGAGCGGATTCGACGACGTTCGCATCGTACCGCTCTCGCCGGACGCCAGGTCGAAAGGCCCGGGACTATTTGTTGCTACAGCGAAGAGGAGATAAGTGAATGGCTACTGCAGTTGAAAAGCTTCATCCGTTCGACGCCGCGAAGGCCGCGGGCCGCGAGCCGTACAAGGTCCGCGATTTGTCGCTGGCCGAGTTCGGCCGCAAAGAGATGCGCCTGGCAGAACAGGAAATGCCCGGTCTGATGGCGCTCAGGAAACAGCATGGGAGCAGGAAGCCGCTGGCGGGCGCTCGCATCATGGGCAGCCTGCACATGACGATCCAGACCGCTGTGCTGATCGAGACGCTGACCGAGCTCGGCGCCGACGTCCGCTGGGTCTCGTGCAATATTTTCTCGACGCAGGATCACGCCGCATCAGCGGTCGTGGTCGGCCGTCCCGAAACGGGCGGCACCGAAAAGGCCCCGAAAGGCACGCCTGTATTCGCGTGGAAGGGTGAGACGCTCGAAGAATACTGGTGGTGCACGAGCGAAGCGCTCGAATGGCCCGACGGCAGCGGGCCCACGCTCATCGTGGACGATGGCGGAGACGCCACGCTCGTCGTGCACAAGGGCGCCGAGTTCGAGAACGCCGGCAAGGTGCCTGCCTTCAATCCAGAGAAAGATCCTGAGGAGTGGGGCGTGATCCTTGGCTGCATCAATCAGTCGATCGCCAAGGACAAGTCCCGCTGGACACGCATCGCAGCGCCGATTCGCGGAGTCAGCGAAGAGACGACAACGGGCGTACATCGCCTGTATCAGATGATGGAAGCGGGCACGCTGCTCTTCCCTGCCATCAACGTGAACGACTCAGTGACCAAGAGCAAGTTCGACAACATCTACGGGTGCCGCCACTCGCTGCCCGACGGCATCGCACGCGCCACCGACGTGATGCTGGGCGGCAAAGTCGCGGTTGTCTTCGGCTACGGCGAAGTCGGCAAGGGTTGCGCACAGGCTCTGCGTGGCCAGGGCGCCCGCGTGATCGTGACCGAGATCGATCCGATCTGCGCGCTGCAGGCGTCAATGGAAGGCTATCAGGTGGCCACGATCGAGGATGTGGTCGACAAGGCCGACATCTTCATCACCGCCACCGGCAACCACAACATCATCACGGTTGACCATATGAAGCGGATGAAGGACAAGGCCATCGTTGGCAACATCGGCCACTTCGACAACGAAATCGACATGGCAGGATTGAAGAAGTTTCCGGGCATCGAGCGCATCGAGATCAAGCCTCAGTACGACGAATTCCGGTTCCCCGATGGGCACAGCGTGATGATCCTCGCCGAGGGCCGTCTGCTGAACCTTGGATGCGCCACCGGGCATCCGAGCTTCGTCATGTCGGCGTCGTTCACCAACCAGGTGATTGCGCAGCTCGAACTGCACGGCAATACGGGCAAGTACGAAAAGAAAGTGTACATGCTGCCGAAGCACCTCGACGAACAGGTCGCTCGCCTGCATCTCGATCATCTCGGCGTAAAGCTGACGAAGCTGACGAAGGATCAGGCGGACTACATCGGTGTGCCGGTGGACGGACCGTACAAGCCGAACCACTATCGGTACTGACCCTGTAGGTAGGAAGTAAGAAGTGGGAAGTGGAAGGTGGGGCGGGCCGTGTGTGTGCGGCCCGCCCGTTTTCGTGTACGGCGGATTGACGGGCCGGTGCGCCGGACAGATACTGTCCGGCATGACACGACATCTGGTGGTCCTCCTGCTGAGCGCGCTCCTGCTGGCCCCGCGGGCTTCATCCGCCCAGGCGATCACGCTCGATACAACAGGTCTGCGCCCCGGGCCGATCGCCGTTGCCTCCAGCGGCACCAGCGTGACCGTCACGTGGCTCGATGAGGCCGCCCAGACCTGGCGGGCGACGTTTTCTCTGGATCCGTCACGTCCCCTGATCTCGTCGATCGCAACAGGCTCGTCTCCCGTCGTCAGTCAGGCGCGCCCTTTCTACAGGGGCGAGACCGGCAAGCGTCGTGGAGGGTGGGATGCCTTCTTCGACGATCCGGCGAGTCATCCCGACGGCACGCAACACGTGCAGAGCACGTTTACCCTGCGAGGCGCGGCGGCGCGAAGTCTCGGCGATCGCGTGGAGCTGCTCTTCGATGGCATGCGGATGGGCAGCTTCCAGGGCGCGCTCGCGTACACGTTCTATCCAGGAAGCCGCCTGCTTCACCAGGAAGCTGTTCTCACAACCAAGGATCCTGACGTCGCCTACTACTACGATGCGGGGCTCGACATCGCGGCCGCCGAGGATGCGCAACCGGGCAACAACATGCGGACCGAGGTGGCGTACTACGACACCGAAGGCACACTGCGACGCGAGTACAGCAACGGGCTGCAGGCGGAGCGTGAATCGGTGAAGGCACGCTACCGCACGCTGGCTGTGAAAACGGCCGGCGGCAGCCTTGCGGTCTTCCCCGCGCCGCACCAGTACTTCTTCCCTCGCGACTTCTCCTCGAATCTGGGCTACCTGTGGCACCGATCCTGGCGCGGACGCGTGTCACTCGGCGTGCGCCAGTATCGGGACGAGAACTGGCAGTACTACCCCTGGATGAACGCACCTCCAGGCCGTGCGCAGCGAATGAGCGTCTTCTTCCTGCTCTCGAGCGCAGCTCCCGAGGCGGCGCTCGCGCACGTGTTGCGCTATACGAACAGCGACCGGTTTCCTGCCCTTGCCGGGTACAAGACGCTGAGCACGCATTGGCACCTGGCCGACACGGTCCAGGCGGTGGCGCATGGACTTGCGTGGACGCCGCCGTTTAAGCCAGTGCTGAAGGCAATGGGCGTGGACGCATCGATGATCATGGACTTCCACGGTGATGGCCATCCGGCCGACCTGACCGACGTGCGTCTCGGCGAGCTGGACGCGTACTTTCGCGCGCTGCGAGCCCAGTCGGACAAGGATTTTCTGCTGATTCCCGCGGAAGAAGCCAACGTGTATCTCGGAGGCCACTGGACGGTGATCTTCCCCAAGCCTGTCTACTGGTTCATGAGCCGGCCCAAGGACGGGGCGTTCGAGATGCAGCACCCCAAGTACGGCAAGGTCTACAGCGCTGCGGATGCGAAGGAAATGCTCGAGCTCGTTCGGCGCGAGGGCGGCTACATGTACCAGACGCACCCACGCACGAAGGGCTCGACCGGCTTCCCGGACAAGATTCTCGCCACCGATTTCTTCCGCGATCCGCGCTATCTCGGCGCCGGGTGGAAGGCGCTGCCGTCCGATCTCTCGTCGCCGCGCCTTGGCGACCGCGCGTTCACCCTGCTCGACGACCTGAGCAATCAAGGCCTGCGCAAGCGCATCTTCGGCGAGGTCGACATGTTTCAGTTCGACCACACGCACGAGATCTACGCCCACATGAACATCAATTACATCAGGCTGGATCGCCTGCCGGAGTTCGATCGCTGGGGTGACGCGCTCGTTCCGCTTGCGCAAGGCGAGTTCTTCACGACGACGGGGGAAGTGCTGATTCCGCGAGTGGATTTGTCTCGTTCCACCGCGGATCAGGTCGTCGCAACGGTCGAGGCGCAATGGACCCTGCCCCTCCGGTTCGCAGAAGTCGTGTGGGGAGATGGCACAACGACGCACCGCGAGACTATTCCGCTCAGCGACACGCAGGAGTTCGGAAAGCGCACCTTCGAATGGCGGGCGCCGGCGGCCGGCTGGAAGTGGGCCCGCGTGGCCGTCTGGGACGTCGCGGGCAACGGAGCGTTCATCAATCCCGTGTGGAAGTAGCTACGGCTGCATCGCACCGCGGGCGAGCTTCAGTGCGGAGTCCATCGAAGCCTCGAGGCCGCCGCTGCCGAGCGACACCACGCGGAAGCCCTGCTTCAAGCGCTGGACAACGTCCTCCGAGTCGACGGTAATGGCACACGGCACGTTCCTGGCGAGGCACGCCTTCAGTACCGTCTGAATCGCCGCCTCGTGATCCGGTGCGCCATCGGCGACACCAAGTGAATACGAAAGATCGTTCGGGCCGATGAAGAGCACGCCGATGCCCGGCACCGACAGAATCTCGTTGATGTTGCGCACGCCCTCCATCGTCTCGACCTGAAGAAACAGCAGCAGTTCGCCATTCGGGTTCGCCGGCCAGGTGTCGGCCCGTTGCGAGTATTCGGCGCGCGACAGGCCCCAGAACCATGCCGCGGGCATGTTGCCGTTGCCGCGCATCCCTCGAGGCTCCGGATACTGCGAATCGCGCCGCGGCGGGTAACGCGCCGCTCGAACGGCCCGCAGCGCCTGCTCCCTGTTCTCGATAGCCGGAAACATGATGCCGAAGGCGCCCATGTCGAGCACCTGCTTCACGATGGCTTCGTTCAGGTCGCGGCCGTAGGTCGGAATTCGGACGATGGGCGGCACACGGACCTGCAGGTTCCCCTGTTTCGCAATCGCCGCTTTGTCGATGGAGCCCATGAAGAACGTCTGCAGGCGCTCGAAGTCGAGCGACTGATGCTCCATGTCAAGGATGATGAAGTCGAGATCGGACGTCGCAAACTGCCGTGCGGCGTAGAGCGAGAAGTCGTACATGATGGCGCCGGCAATCGCCTTTCCGCGCTGCAGCTTGTCGATGGCGCCGTTCAGCCGCGCGGGCTGACTTTGCGCCGACGGCAGCCCAGCGCAAAGGAACACAGCCATCAGGACTGACGCGAACAGGGCGGGACCAGACAAGGACTTCTGACGCATTCCTCTCATCTCCTTTTCACGCAATGCTATACTCAGTAGTTCATGACGGTTTCACCACCGGAGCCCGGCACAACGCCCACTGCCTGCCCATCCTGCCACTCCGATCTCATCAAGGGGCCAGATCAGATGGGTAAGGGCCTGTCGTACTGGCGTTGCTTGAAGTGCGGCGGGGTCTGGAATCCGGAACGGCCGCCCGACAGCGCCTCCGCGGCCAAACGCTCGAACCCGCGGCCCAGCCGCCGTTCAGATCTCGACGACTACTTCAAGAATCGCTAGCCTCACGCGGTAAGCGTTCGCGTCAGCTCCCGGATATCCTTCAGTTTTTCGACAGACTCGATCTGCCCAATCGCCTGCTGAATACGGGCGGCCGATAGCAACGGCGACGCACAATCGACAAACCGCGCGTGCAGTTCGGCCTGCGTAAACGGCCACGCCGGCGATCCGCGGTAGCGCTCGTCGGACGACTGGACGAAGGTACGACCGTCGACGAGGTCAACTTCCACGATGCTTCTAATCTTGTCGAAGCCCATCGCTTCAATTTTCGCGTCGAAGATCGACGTGACCTTCGTCATCATCTGCTGAATCGGCTCGCTTTCGACGAACTCGTCCGTAAATTCCTGGATGCCCGCCTTCCGGCGCAATGCGATGACGCCGAGCAGGAACGGCACGCAGAACTTCGCCTCGAGCTCGGTTTTCGCCGTCTTGTAGCGAAGCGGCTCGAGGATGTTGGTACCGGCACGCAGGCGGATGGCCTTGATCTGTCCGGGCTTGATATCGTGATCGGTGACGACTTTGAGCATCGCGTCCATGCTCGGGTGACTCAGGCTGCCGCACGGGTAAGGCTTCACCGAGACACCTGGATCGACGATCGAGTGTGGCTTCCCAAGAGCCCCGACCAGCCGATGGAGATCGGCGCCGCCTCCCATCACCTGGAAATACCCCCACTGCCCGTCGAGGCCGTCATCGCCGGCCGTGAAGCCGTTGGACGCCAGCGTCGCGGCGACCACCCCGCTTTCCGCAGCGCGTCCGGCATGCAACGGCTTGGTCATCGATCCGAAATTCACGCGAAGGCCCGCAGCCAGGCTCGCGGCGATGCCAATGGCATGCGATGTACGTCCGGCGTCGAGGTTCAGGAGTCGAGCCGTCGCGGCAGCGCCGGCAAATGTCCCTGCCGTACCGGTGCTGTGAAAACCACGCTTGTAATGATCGGGATCGATCGCTTCGGCGACCTTGCACTCGACCTCGAAGCCTGTCAGAAAGGCCTCGAGAAAGGCAGCACCGCTCGCCTGGTGCTGTTCGGCGATCGCCAGCGTCGAGGCCAGTGCCGGCACGGTGGGATGCGTCAGCAACCCATACGTTCGATCGGGCGTGGTCGACAACTGCGTGTCGTCGAAATCCATTGCGTGGCCGGATGCCCCGTTGGCGAGCGCCGCTTGCGGCGCCGGCGCCATCATGCGCTCTGGCCCCAGAATCGACGCCCCCGCCTTGTCGGTGAGCGCCCGGACATGCTGCCGGACAATCGCGCTCCCCTTCACAGTCGAGCCTGCGAGGATCATGGCAACGCCGTCGATCAGACATCGCTTGCCCTGGGTCACGACGTCTGCGGGAAACTGTTCGAGCCTGGCAGCGATGACAAAATCGACGACAGCACGCGTCGACCCTTTAACGGCCTCGCCGGACACTTTCTTAGAGCCTGAGGATGCCGGCGTCTGCGCACCTTCTGCCGCGCCGCTCGCCAGCGCCCCGGCTGCGCCGGCCGCCGCTGCTCGAAGAAATTCTTTACGGTTCATCTCACCCTCCGAATCCAGGCAGTGTCGCGATCTCGATGGCACGACAGGCACGCGTTGGGGCTGTCACCGGGTCCAAAGCGCGCGGTCATCTCCGCATCGGGAATGTCGTCTATCTCATGCGATCGTGCGGGGAACAACAGCGCATCCATGATACGCGGCATGTGACACGAGACGCACAGGCTGGCTTCGGTCCCGGCCGCATGCCTCGTGTGACGCTCCGGGCGATCGCGAAGCTCGGTGTGACACTGGACACACATCTCATTGGCATCCGACCGGAACTTCAGCGACGTCAGGTTCTCTTTTGCGTCCCGCGGATGCGGATTATGGCACGAGACGCACGTCGCCCCACCCTTACGAAAACATTGCGACCGGGCAAACGACTCGCTGATGAACGTGGTCGCACGGTACCGGCCGTCCCGATAGAAGGCGCTTCGAGCGAAATTCGACGGAAGATGCGAGACATACGTGCGATAGAACGGCCCGGCGCCATCCGAATAGTTCACCGCACCGCCTGACAGAGCCTCGTGCACGGCCGACTGCGCATGACACTGCGCGCAAATCGCCGTCGACTCTTCCGCCGTCAGCCGCGCGAAACGAATCGGCGTCGCCGCACCTTTGATCGATCGCGCGTGATCCAGTGACGGGCCGTGGCACATCTCGCAGTTGATACCTCCTTCACGGAACTCCGCCGATTCGGCTGATAGGTCGTGAAGCGCCAGCTGGCTCGTATGACACGACGCGCACGTGCTCTGGTAGACGGCGTTCTCGGGAACCTCGTGGAACCGCGAGATGTCCGCGCGCGCCGAGCCCGGACCATCAACGATCTTCCAGTAATTCAGCCACGTCTCCTGCAGGCGGCTGTACTGAATGGGAAACACGAGCAGCCGTTTATCCGAAAGCTGGGTCGCGTAGGCCTGCTGCCATTTGGAGCCGATGATGTAATCGACGGGATAGCGAATCCAGCGAGCGCTCTCCCCCTGCCTGATCTCGATGAAGTGGCGGCCCTTGTCGGTCACAGCGCGCGCCTGGTCGCTGACCGTCTGCCGCCCGGAGAAATCTCCGCTGACGTCCTCCGGGCGATATGGGCGAAGCATCTTCGACATGCCCGTCGATCGCCAGGACTCGTATTCGGCGGCATGACATTCCCGGCAGGCTGCCGACCCGGCGTACTGGCTCTGCGCGGATGGTACCGGCACGACCGGCGGCGGCCCCGGTGGATTCCAGACCAGGGAGGCTGCATACGATTGAAAGCTGATGCCGGACGACTGGGCGTGCCGTGTGTAGAGCACGCGGAGCGACCGCGCGGCCGGCTCGGCAAATGGTCCGGCGGACCGCGCCGTTTGAGCCAGCGCCGGCGCTGCCCCCGCGTCATCGTTCAGTTCCATCCTGGCAAGACCGAGCACGTAGAGCGATTGCGGGTCGTCTGGCCTCAGTCGCAACGAGTCCAGCAGAAATCGTTCGGCCTCCGCGTATTTTCCTCGTGTCGCCGCCACCCGCCCGAGCACGAAATAGGCCGTCGCTCGGAGGTCATTGCGCGCTGCCGGCCACTGCTGCGGTGTAAGCGGAGCTGGTGTCGCCGCCCTTGCGGCATACGACAGCGCGTCCCTGGCACTCGTCTCCGCCAGATCGAGCTGCTGCTGGCGGGCGGCCACCTCTGCGGTCATGACCAGAAGAAAAGGGTTCTCTGGCATGAGCCGCAACGAACGCTTCGCCCAGTCGAGGCCGGCCGTGTCGTCGCCAAGCGCCACGCATGCACGAGCGATGAGTTCGTACGCTTCCCTCAGCAGGATCGACCGCGGATAGCGCTCGACGAATCGGACGCCAAGGTCTCGTTGGTTCTGTGGCATCTGGGCATTCCACACGTCGCGGAACGCGGCTCTCTCCGTGAGATCCTCGATCTCATCGAAGATCGTCAGAGCCGTCTTTGGGGCGCGGCTCGTCAGCGTGCCGTCGATTCCCTGAGCGAAAGCAAGGCTCGCAGCCAGCAGGAGCAACGATGGAGCGTGGGCTAGTCGGAACATTCGTACCAGACGATGGTGTCGCGGTTGTCCTTGCGTTCCGAATAGGCGACGCTTGTCTCGCCGATGAAGCGAAGACGCGAACCCGGCAGTTCGACGAGTGCGTTATTCGAGAGCAGCAGGCCGCCTGGGCGCATCATCGACTGGAGGTTGGCCATTGCCAGCGCCCGCTCGAACTCATTGTAGTAGACGAAGACGTTTGTCGCGATGACGAGGTCGAACTTCTCGTCTTGCGCCAGTTCGAGTCGCTGCAGGACGACATTGAGATCGAGCGGCTCGATCGTGGCCGCGAATTCCGGGCGCACGCGCACGGCGCGGAGCTTTACCGCGCCTGCAGTCGCTGGAGCGGCGAGGGGTTTCTCGGGACGACCGATCGTGTCGCCAAACCCACTCCAGTAGGCGACAAAGGGCGCACGCCAGACTTCGCTCGCGTCGAGCGGCAGCTGCAACACGTATGGCTGCCCTTTTGCCGACCGTGCGCCGATCTCTCGAAGGTGCGCATTCACCCTTGGGCTCACATCGAACGTGGTGAGACGCAGGCGACTTCGGTCGGCCAATCGCAGGCGCAGCAGCGAATCGATCACGGCAAATGGCTGCAGCGTCTGGAGGGGGTAAAACTCATACCCTTCCTGCTTGTCGACGAAATCGAGACCGGCGCCCACGACAGCCACGCGGTGCATCGACACAGGCAACCGGCCTGCCGCGCGCAGCGATTTAAGCGCCTCTTCGATGGCAAAGTTCGGCGCCAGCGATGTGTCGGAGGCAAGGCCGCGCGCCCGGTACAAACCCGAGCGCGTGGCGAACGCTGCTCCCGGAGTCTCGGAACGTTCCGCGTCGGCGATAAGGCCGTGCAAGGTGTCGACCTCCTTCAACACGCGCGCGAGCGCCCGGAGCAAGTACGCCCTGGCCTGCCGCTGGCCCTCAACGGTCTCGAGTGGGAACCCCCTGGCGACCAATGCACTTCGCGCAAACAGGAATCGCTCGCGGCCATTGGGCTGGGCTGCCGCGCGGATGAAGTCGTCGAGCCTCGCCTCTGTCACGGCGTCGAGTCTTGATCCCGCGACGGCGGAGTCTGCCGAGCTGCCGATGATGGTTTCAATCTGTCGGGCCGTCAGGCGGGGCTGCGTGGTGAAGGAGGTGCCGAACAGCAACAAGTTCACGAGCGAGTCTTCATCGCCTTGCGCGAGCCTCGCGCGAATCCGTGCGTCGGCCTGCCTGGTCCATTCGGGCCAGAACGCAGAGAGTGCGGTCGCATCTTTCCTGCGCAACTCGTCGGGGATTAGATTCGCAAGGTGCTGCAGGGCAGGACGCGCGTCTTCGAACGGGATAAACGCCGCTTGCGGCCGTCGACTCTGGGCCGCGATGTGCGCGCAGCACGCGGCCGCCGCCAGCCAACAACTCAGCGCGCGCAGGCGGTTGCCGCTGGAGTGTTCCACCAAGCCCGTGGCCTTGCTCTGAGCCTCAGAACGTCAGCTTCGCAATCAACACCAGGAACCTTTGCTCGGTGTTGGCATTCGCCGTCACCCGCCCGAAATCGGTCGATGTCGGATTGATTGTCGGATTGGCAAAATGCTGCCGGTTCAGTGAATTCTGCGCGTCCAGCCTGATTTGAAACATCGTCCGGCCTTGCAGCGGAAATGTGCGCGAGATAGTGCTGTTCAGCAGCATCGTCTGATCCCGGCGCACGCCGTCTACGCGCAGCGGGAACAACCGCGTCTGGAAGTCTGCGGGTACGCGCGTCGAATTTCGCTCGAACCCCGCATTCACATTGAACCACTGATCGAGCGCCGGGTCGTCCAACGGAATGTCTTCGAGGTTGCCGTAGAAGAAAAGGTTCTGAGCCGAGAAATCGACCAGCGGACCAGGCTGCCACTCGAAAGTCTGGCCGGTCTGCCATCCGCCAAAGATCTTCCCGAGCATACCGCCGTCGTTCAAGAACGCACGCCCCCTGCCGAATGGCAGTTCCCAGACCGTTCCGGCCGTCACGCGATGGGGCCTTGCATTATTGCTGGACACCCACTGCGTCGGCCGCTGTTCGTACTCGTTGATCACCGTCGTCCATTCCTCCGCGAGAAGACCGACGTATCCGAGGCTGAAGCTCAACCCCTGCGAGAAACGGCGTTGAAACGTCAGTTCGACCGAATGCGTCCGGACCTCGCCGAGCGGCTGTGCGGCCGCTGTGAGAGTCGCCATGAACGGAGAAGGCCGAAGCAGCCGGTTCTTTGCCACGGTTGGGCTCGCGAAGAGCGATTGCGCCGCGAGCCGTCCATAAAGTTCCGGGTTGCTTGCGCGCAGTCCTTCGAAGTTCGCGATATAGAACGGATTTGCGACATTCGCGTTCATGTTCGTGGCCAGCGCCGTGTTTCTCGTCGCGGTTGAATTCCAGTACTGTTCCGGCAGCACGTCCTGCCGTACGTTCACGTCCACGTGGTCGGCGAAGGAACCGACGTAGGCCGCCTCGAACGTCATATTCCGGCCGAGCTCGTGCTGGGCTCCAAGCCGCCATCGCTGCATCCGCGCATGCTCACGATTGAGGTTTCCGTACGTGAGCGTGTTTCCGTCGACGAAGTCGCCTCCAAGAGAATTGCCGACCGGGGCCACGAAGCGGGTGCCATCCGCCCGCAGGGGAAATGGGTCGACGAGCGGCGAAATTCCGGCCTTCGGATTGCCGGAGATCCACGTCTGGCCGAAATCGTTGCTGGAGTTCACCGACGTCACGGTGCTGTATCCCAACTGGTTCGGAACGATCGCCGTGGCATTGAGCGTGTCGTAGTAGATGCCGTAGCCGCCTCGCACGACCAGGCGGTCGTTCACCTGATAGGCCGCCGAAGCGCGCGGCAGCCACATCGCCTGATTCTTCCATGCTCGACGGCTTTGACCACCGACCCCCGCGTACACACCCGCTCCATCGAGATTGTCGCGGAATGCGCTGACCGACAGTTCCGGAATGGGGCTCCTCGCGTACGCAGCCACCGCTTCGTCTTTGATCGCCGGGGTCAGTGCAGGGTCGAAACCCACCAGCATCCGGTCGGCCGTCTCCCGCATCCCCTGCTCGAATTCGAATCTGAGGCCGACATTGAGCGTCAGTTTCTGCGTCAGCCGCCACGCATCCTGCGCGAACACCGAGTAGTACGGCGACGACGTCGCGTAGTCGGTCGGCGTATTGATGGTGGACACCGTCGGCAGTCCGAGCATGAACGACGCCCAGCTCAGCCCGAGACTCCCTGCTGTGTAGAGCGCAGTATCCGAGTAGCGGCGGGTGTAGGTGTTATCGAATGTATATGAGCTCTGACTGGCGCCCGGATTGAATCCGCTTCTTGAATGCCGGCGAACGTCGGTGCCCGCGCGCATCGTGTGCTCGCCGCGGATCTTGGTCATGTTCAGCGTGAACTGGAGATTCAGCGTGTCGTACCCCTCGGCGGCGTTCTTGCCAAATGCCTGATATCCCGCGAGGTTGATGATCGGCAGCGCGCACGACCCGCCACGCTCGCTGGCAAGCCGCGCCTCATTCGAGGCCTCGCACTTCTGGTCGAGGTACGTGGGCAGCCCCACGTCGGACGGCTTGAAGGTCGCGAGCGTATTCCGATCGCCTCCCTCGAAGAACGTGTTCGCGCTAGCCTGCGCATCGACAACGGTTGTGGCGCTCCTAATCCACGTCCAGTTCACCGTACCGGCATTCGTTGTCCGCCTCATGTCTTCGTTATGGAGTCCAGGGGCGCTCTGATACGTCCAGTCGTTCAGCCCCTCAGTGAAATTACTGCCGCTCCATCGACCGAAGAACCGATGCGCGTTCGACAGGTTGAAATCGACACGGACGCCGTAGATCTGGCTGTCGATCGGATCGGTGTACGTGTTCGCCTGATAGTTGTTGGTCGGCTGTCTCGTCGAATCGGTGGGGTTGTTGTTGGGCGTCGGCAACCACTTGGAGTACGCCGCGTAGAGCGGGTTGATGATGCGATTCTGCGGGATGATGTTCCCGGGGAAGGGATCGCGAATGAAGAAACCAGGACGGGCTGGATCGGGACGCGTCGTATTCGGATCGTAGATCTGAAATTGAACGGGATCGACCGCCAGCAGATTCGAAAAGTCGCCACGAAGGTTTTCGGCCGTGGGAATGGTGTGCTGCGATACCGCAGGGCGATCGTCGTGATTCCACGAGTAGTTGGCGAAAACGAAGAGCTTGTTCTTTATCAGCGGCCCGCCGAATGTGTTTGCCAGGTTGTTCGATTTTCCAAGCGGGTTGATCGGCTGCGCCGACAGACGCTGGACGGTCGCCACGTCGCCACGCGCCTGCGCCTGCGCGATGTTGTCGTAGTAGTTCTTCTTCGTGAAGTACTTCGCGGCATTCCACTGGTTGTTCCAGTATTGGTAATTCATCGATCCGTGCATCTGGTTCGTGCCGCTGCGCGTCATCATCGAGATGCCGAGGCCCGTCGAGTGCCCGAACGATGCATCGAAGTTGGCGGTTTCGATCCGCACTTCCTGAATCATGTCGGAGTTCGGCGAGGACGCGAGACGGCGGTCGCTGCCGTTGTTGGTCGCACCGTCGATCGTCCATTCGTTTCCGCCCACGCCGCCTGGCGAGGACGTGTCCGACGAGGTTCTGTTCACGAAGCCTTGTGCCACGTACGGTACGTCGGCCGAGGAGTTCACGCCGGGGACAAACCTGGTCAGCAGCACAGGCATATTCGAAAACATCGGAAGGCTTTCCACGCTCCTGCGATCGAGATTCAGTCCTGTCGAGACGACGCTGGTGTCGAGCATGGTCGCCTCACCAGTCACGACCACGGTTTCGCTGATCGCGCCTATGGACAGCGACATCTTCACGTCGACCTGCTGCCCGACCGAGAGGATGATGCCGCTGCGCACGGCTGTCTTGAAACCCTGCAGTTCGGCCGTGACGCGATAGTTTCCCGGCAGGAGCAGCGACGCCTCGTAATATCCGCTCACGTTGCTCGTGAGCACGTTCGACACGTTGGTGTCGACGTTCACAACCGTGATCGTCGCGCCAGGTACTACCGTGCCCTGGTCGTCGAGGACGGTGCCGGAAATCGTGCCGCGCGTCTCCTGAGCGGACGCGGGAATGACACCTGCAAGCATCGAGAGAAGCAGAAGGTAGATGGCGCGCGAGAACATGCGTCCTCCTTGGAGGAGAGTGCGGGCTTCGTGCCTCCGGCTCCGGACTCCAGCCAGAGGCCAGGAGTCCGGAGTCTGAAGCCGATGAGGGCGAACTAGATCTTCGTGCGGCACACCGGCGCTTTGCCGTTGCCGATGTCGTCAACCCAGTAGATGTATCCCTTGAAGACCGATGCGCCATGCGGGAATGGCGATCCGTCGGGCAGCACGATCGAGTCGACGACCTCTCCGGTCATCATGTCGCGCTTGAAGAACGCGCCCATATTGGTGTCCGATTCCCAAAGGAACCGCGCGTCGGGCGTCTCGATGCCGATCCCGTGCGGCCGGAAGCCAACGGTCGGGAACATATGCTCGACCGTCCAGGTCTTGGGATCCATCCTGTAGATCATCCGTCCAGGCGGAACGGCGATCCACAGCTTGCCGTTCTGAACCTGCTGACCGTGAGCGCCAGTACCTGGAGCCGGGGGTCCGGGATTGCCTGGAATCGCTCCGCCTCGCCCGACACCGACGCCATCCGCCGTCGCCTGTCCGCTGTTCTGTCCGGCCGCCGGAGTTCCTCGTCCCGCGCCGCCACCGCGGCGTCCACCAGCCGCCGCGCCTGCGCCACCAGCACGCGGGCCGCGCACGGTTGCGCCGTAGGTGTCGGGCCTGGCCGGGATGTCGGTCGTTCGCCTGTAAATGACGCCGGCGCCAGGAGTGAAGTGCTTTTCCATCGTCTCGCCGGTCTTCGCGTCGGCGCGAATGATCTCGCGGCTGTAGGTCGATCCAATCCAGATCGCTTTGTTGTCTTCATCGACACCGATGCCGCTCGGCCCGGTGCCCTCAGGCGACAACTCACGCAGCATCTTCCCTTCGTAGCTCGACAGGTACACCTTGCAACGCCCCGGCGTGTCCGTGCGACTGCCGGCGTTGTCGATCGTCCAGATGCCTTCTTCGGTGCACTGCATCCCGTTGCCCGACAAACCCGGCGCGGTGAAGAGAATCTCCACTTTCGCGACCCGGCTGGGCCATCCTGGCTTCGGCGTCGGAGGTGTCGCGCCCTGCGCCCCCGCAACGTTCTGCTGTGCCTCGAGCGGCGATGCGCCACCGAGCATGACCCCGCCTGCCGTCAGTGCTGCCGCGTTCAGAAAGTCTCTTCGCTTCATGTCGTCATCCTTTTTTGATGATCTCGGCTCGCTCTCGCTCGCCGAGCAACCACCTCACACTCGCTGATCCTCAACTCGTGTTCGGCGACCGTCCCTTACCTCTTGGCCCTCGTAATTCCCCAATGTTCCAATCTTCAATCTTCAATTCTCAGAAGCGACCTGCCACTTCGCGCTCGCCGACTCTTCATCGCGCTCAGCGCAACGAGCCGAACAGCCACCTCACACTCGTTGATCCTTCACTCGTGTTCGGCGACCGTCCATTACCCTTTGCCGTCGTAATTCCCCAATGTTCCAATCTTCAATCTTCAATTCTCAGAAGCTTACCCGCGCGACGATCTGCCCGCTGCGCGGCGGTCCGTATACTGAGCCTGTGTCGATACGGCCGTACCCTGAAATCGGCACGCCCTGCGCGTTCCTCAACTGCGTCTGGAGCGGATTGGTCGCACTCGGATTATTCATCTGAGTGCGGTTGAACGCATTAAAAAACTCCATGCGGATGCTCAGCGACGTCGTGCCTTTCATCGGGAAGACCCGCCCGAAGCTGAACTGCTCGTCCGGCCTGCGCTGATACCGGAAGTCGTCGTAGTAGGCCGGTGACGTGCTGTATTCGCCCTGCGGGGCGTCGACCCACGCCTTCGGATTCAGGACGAAATCGGCATTGGGGTCGATCTTGCCGTTGAGGTCCTTCAGGTACAACGGCTCGCCGGGCACACGGTTGAATCGCGTGGTCTGGAACGTCAGCGTGGTCTGGTTGTTCGTCGACGCCGGCACCGGTATCGGCAGCCCGCTCGCATATCGCACCATCCCGCCAATCGTCCAGTTGCTGGCGATGGCTTTCACGAAGCCGTTTCCTTCGATGGTGGGGACCATGTAGTTGAAGGCCAGCACGCTGACGAGCGGCTCCGACAATGACGAGATGCTCTTCTGGCTTTCTGGAGACTGGAAGATGTCGTACTGACTGCCGCTGAAATTGTTGTATTCCTTCTGCCACGTGAACGTGTAAGTGAAGTTCAACCCGTGTCCATAGCGTTTGTTCACCTTCACCTGCATCGAGTCGTACCACGACATACCGAGCGGCACGCCGATCGAGTTGAACGTGCCGAACTGCGCGTATGGCCTCAGGCTCTGCGCCACGGTATTTGCCAGAGAGTAGCTCGCGTAGGGCGCTTTATTGAACCCCCGTGCCGCGGCCGTTGCGGAATCGAGGCGCGAACGCAGCAGTGCCTGATCCGCCGTGTTGTGCAGATCGAGTCCGAACGACCTCAGACGCTCTTCGCTAATCGCGTTCAGGCTCGACAGGCTGTTTGCGAGAAAACCGGTGCCTCTATTGCCGACGTACGCCACCTCGCCCACGAAATCCTTCAGGAACTCGCGCTGAACCGAGATGCTCCACTGCTGCATCTTCGGCATCCTGCCGGCATCTGGATGGATCCACTGAGACGGGTTGTCGATCTGGCCGAGCGAAGGCCGGATGCCGGGATTGTTCGTCACCTTGAACAGGTCGTCTCGGTTGTAGATCAGGCCGTTCTTCAGGATGTTCGCAGGATCCCCAAACGCGGCGCTGCTGTAGTTCAGCGTGCTCCAACCGCCGGCGCCGAGCGTACCACCGCCGGCCGATTCACCGCCGTTGGTCTGCGCGTAGGTAATCGCATACCCTCCGCGAATCACGGTCTTCTGATTCATCTGATACGACGCCCCGACTCGCGGCCCGATGGCCTTGGGATCGGTCTTCACGAAGCGGCAGTTGCACGCGCCGGTTCCGCTGCCCTCGTAGGTCGTCGCGCCTGTCAGATTCCCAGCCGCAGGGTTCGCCACGTTCGGGTCGAACATGCTGCGACGATCCTGATCTTCGTAGGGATAGCCCTGGTAGTCCCACCGGAGCCCGTAGTCGAGCGTGAGATTGCCGGTGATCTTCCAGGTGTCCTGGGCGTAGCCAGCCGCCGTCGGCTTTCTCCACTGAGGATCGGGCGGATTGGCCACCGAGGCCGTGTTCACGAGGCCCAGCAGGAAACTCGCATACGGTAGTCCCACGCTGCCGCCCGACAGGTTCTGTCCGTTGGTCGACGGCAGGCCGGACTGCTGCGCGTTGAAGCCGTAGTTCGCTCCAGCAATGATGGGCGATCCTGTGAGCTGATCGTCGCGCCATTCGAACCCGAACTTGTACGTGTGGCTGTTGCGCGCGTGCGTCAAGCTTCCCTGAATAGCCGGTTTCCTCGTCGCTGGAATGCTGCCGCCGACGGCGATTTGCTGGTTCAGGCCGCCGCCTGTCGCGGCGAAGAGGCTGTTGCTGATGATCGGAAAGCCGTTGCCGTTCAGTGCGCCGACAAGGCCCAGCTCCTTGACCGGATCGAAGTCGCGGACTTCCGGAAGGGGGCCGTCGGGATTGTAGTGGCGGACATACCCACCCCGGATATCCAGCAGCGTCGTCGGCGAAAGCGTCCAATCGTAGCTCACGCGCGTCGTCCATGTGGACGTGGGAATGCGCCTGACGGCCGTGATGGGTATCGGAAGCCCGTCTGACCCGTTGTAGTGAGGCCCCCAGTATCTCGACACGTACGCTGACAGCTTGCCGCCGGCGCTCGTGAAGTTGTGATCGGCCTTCACCGTGGAAATCGACTTGACCGTATCGGCCGGAAACGACTGATCCCAGTTGTTGATGAACCCGGGACGCGTCGCGGTCGGGATATACGCTTGAATCTTCCGCGCCACAGGATCGATCAGTTCCTGCGGGATCACGTTGTTCGGGAACGGATCACGCACGATCTGGCCATTCGGCGCGGTGCGCGTCGTTCGCGGATCGTAGATCGCGTTTTCCATGATCGGCCGCCCGAGCGGATCGGTGGCAAGCACACGGCCTGTCAGCGCTTCGCCGAAATCTCCGTTTCTCATCCTGTCGGTCGGCACGGTCGAGAGCAGGCCGGCTCTTGTCTCGATCTGCCTGAACTGTTCGAACGAATAAAAGAAGAACGTCTTGTTGTGTCCGTCGTACTTCGGGAGAATCACGGGACCGCCAAGGCTACCGCCCCAGTTGTTGCGTCGATTACGCGGCTTCAGGAGCTCGCCGTTCCCGTCGTTGGTGTATGGAATGCCGGCACCAAATGCCTCGTTGACGAAGTAGTCGAACATGCTTCCGCGGAACTGGTTCGTACCCGACTTGGCCGTCAGATTGAAAATGCCGCCCGCCACCGACCCGTACTCCGCGGCGAAGTTGCTCGTGTGCACGGTCATTTCTTCCAGCGATTCGACCGATGGCTGCACCTGATCGACCCTGATCACAAGCCGATTGTTGTTGGCTTCCATCCCCTCGACGCGGATCTGGTACGTGTTCAGGGGCGCGCCGTTCAGCTTGATGGAGCTGTAAGAGGAAATGCTTCCTCCGGGCACCAGATTGACGAACGTATACGGGTTCCGTATGGCCGCCGCCGCGAAATTTCCGCGTGCGCCGAAGTTCAGCGGCAGCTCGTTCAGGTTTTCACTGGTGATGCTCGAGCTGATCTCCGCATTCTCGGTCTTCAGCATCGAAGCGTCGGCGACCACGCGGACTTCTTCCGACAGGTTGCCGACCTCGAGTTTCGCGTCGATGCGCGCCGTCTGCGCGGTGAAAATGCGGATGCCTTCCTGCCGGAATTTTCCGAACCCCTGGAGTTCCACGCTCAGGTTATAAACGCCAACCGGCACCTGCACGATCGTGTAGCTGCCGGTTGGTGTTGTCACCGTTTCATACTTGGTGCCTGACTGCGGATCTTCGGCCACGACGTTTGCACCAGGGACTACGCCGCCACCGGCGTCGGTCACCGTTCCCGTGATGGTGCCACGGTTCGACTGGGCAAATGCTGCCGTCACCGACAGCGCGAGGCAAAGACCGGCGATCCACAGTCGTCTCATGAGGCACCTCTCTAGAAGCTGAACCTCAATCCCAGCCTGATATAGCGCTCGTCATACTCGCGGCCGACCGAGTTCGTACCAGTAACCGCGGCAAAACCGTTCAAGGTACGGATCGATCCATCGGCGTTGTAGACGACGTTGCCGATGTTCGCACCTGGGTTTGCGAAATGCGGAGTATTGGTGATGTTGAACACCTCGATGCGGGCCTGCAGCGCCTTCGTCTGGCCCAGGCGGAACAACCGGAAGAAGCTCATGTCGAGGTTGCCGTAACCGGGACCGCGCATGGTGTTGAAACCCGCTGTGCCGAATCGTGCTTCGGTCACCGGCTTGAACGCGGTTGCATCGAACCAGGCGCTGGTTGTACCGATACCCCCCAGAATCTCGACGCTGTCTTTTACCTGATCAGCGATCTGCGGGCTGTTCGCGTTCAGAGATGCGGCGGACGCCGTCACGGTAAACGGTGAGCCTGAGTAGGCCGAGTAGTACGAATTCACCTGCCATCCGCCGGCGATCGCGGCCGCAATGCCCCCCTCGTTCAGGAACGGCTTGCCCTCGCCAAATGGCAACTCGTACATCATCGACACATCGAGCTTGTGCGGCGTGTTGCCGCCCTGCGTGCCCT
>JAMQPK010000011.1 GCA_023717525.1 Vicinamibacterales bacterium
CACCGGCGTTGCTTTGGCGCGCACGCGCAGGTTGATCATCTCCACAAAAATCGAGAAGCCCATCGCGAAGTAGATGTAGCCCTTCGGGATGTGGAAGCTCAGGCCGTCGCCGATCAGCGCGACGCCAATCATCAACAAAAAGGAGAGCGCCAGCACTTTTACCGTCGGGTGTTTGCCGACGAACGTGCTGATGGGGGCGGCGAGGAACATCATGATGGCGACGGCGATGACGACGGCGGCGATCATCACGCTGATGTCTTCGGCCATGCCGACGGCGGTGATGACCGAGTCGAGCGAGAAGATGATGTCGAGCAGCATAATCTGGACGATGACGGCCCTGAACGACGCCGCCATTTTGGCCGAGCCGTGGCCTTCTTCGCCTTCGAGTTTTTCGTGGATCTCGACGGTGGCCTTGTAGATGAGGAAGAGCCCGCCGCAGATCAGGATGAGGTCGCGGCCCGAGATGTCTTGGCCCACTACCGAGAAGAACGGGTGGGTGAGGCGCATGATCCAGGTGATGGAGAGCAGCAGCAGGATGCGCATGCCCATTGCGGCAATGAGTCCGGCGCGCCGCGCCTTGCCTTGCTGGGCGACAGGCAGCTTGCCGGACAGAATCGAGATGAAGATGACGTTATCGACGCCCAGCACCACCTCGAGAAAGGTGAGCGTGAGTAAGGCAATCAGTCCGTCCGCTGTGAGGAATGCGTCCATGGTAGAACCCCTACTCTATTCGATCCTGCTCAGCCGGCAGGCACCCCGCAGGAACTCAACAATCTCCCGTTCGGCCCAGTAGCCGTCGTATTTTCCGTTCGACTCTTCGATGAACCCGCAATGCCCACCGTGCGGTGTCACAACGACTCGGATGTTCCTGTTGTGTATCACCGCCCGTTCGCGGAATGGCCCCGGCGGAACGAACGGATCGTCAGCGGCCGTAATGATCAGTGTCGGAATGCTGATCTTGTCGATGACGCGCATCGCGCTCGCGCGGTGGTAGTAGTCGGCCGCATCCTTGAAGCCGTGAAATGGCGCTGTGTAGGCGTCATCGAACTCGCGGATCGTGTGGACCTGCGGCAGCGCGTCGAGGTGAAAATGACCGGGCCAGGCCTCGGCCTTGCGCCGCATCCGCCGCTTCAGGTTCCTTACGAAATGCCACTGGTAGAGACGATTTTGGCGCTCCTCCAGCGCGTCCACGCACACCGCAAGATCCATCGTCGGCGAGACGGCACAAACCGCGCGCAGCTCTTTCGGCGGATTCGCTCCGAAGTCGCCGGCGAGCTTCAACGTCAGGTTGCCGCCGAGCGAGTAGCCAACCACGGAGAATTCCTGCAGCCCGTCAACGTCGATGAGCTCGCGCATTACGGCGAGCGGATCGTGCGTCAGGCCCGAGTGATAGAGACTGTCGGATAGATGTTCCGTGCCGCCGCAGTTTCTCTGATTCAGCCGGACGATGTTGAACCCGCTTGTGAAGGCCTTGTCGGCGAGACCGCGGACGTAATGCGCGTCGCTCGAACTCTCGAGGCCATGCAGGGCGATGAGCGTCGGGCGTTCCCACGGCCGCTGCTGCCAGTGACAATGCGCGAGTACGCGTGTCCGAGGCGCGACGTCGAAGTAGCGCGGCTGTGCGGCAGGCAGCGCCGGGAAATGGCGCGGCTTCCCCCACGCGTACAAAGTCATCCAATGCCCCCCCTTCCAACGGGGAAGCGGCGTGTAGTCGGTCATGGTGTCGGTGGCAGCCCCAGTTGGTAGATACGGAACTGCGCATTGCGGTAGGCCAGCGGCAACGCCACGTCGCGATCGATCACCAGATAGTCGAGGTCGTAACGCGCGCCAAGACCGCGAAACTGTTCCGCCGTCAACGCATCGAAATGCTGCGTGTCCTGGATACGGCCGAGCACCCACATTGCGACGTCTCTCGAATAGAGCGCTACTGCCGTGTCTTTCACTTCTTCGATCAGCACGTCACGCTCCCCGGAGACCCTGACGCTCGAGCCGTACTTCCACGCGTGGCCCGGGTCGGCGAGCACGTGGGTGCCGGTCGGCGTCCCCGAGATCCACGCCATGGCATCGCCCCAATTGTCGCGCGGGAGGCCCAGGCGCACGATGGGGTCGCCGGCGTGCTCGGCGCCCATCACGTAGACGCCGCGCGCGACCGCACTGGCCACAAAGAAACCCACAATCGCTTTTCGCGCCGATACCGGCGACGCTTCTGCGAAGAGCCACGCGAGATAGATCCCTGCCAGCAGATCGAGCAGCCAGAAGATGCGCGAGGTCTGCAACTGCAGCGCGAGCGCAACCCCGGCGCTCATCAACGGCCAGGACGCGAGAAACAGGGCGGCGAGCGAAGCCGCCCCGATCACCAGCCCGAATTCCCTCGGCAGTGCAATGCCGCGGCGTCGCCGCATCTGAAAGGTCGCGCCGGCAATCGCAAGGTATCCGAAGTTCACGAGCCAGAATGCCGGACCCCAATCTGATGGGAAGACGTAGTCCTTGCCGGCTAATACGGAAGCCCATACCGGGTCCATCCGTCCGAGATGCCCTTGCAATGGACCGAAAGAGACCGCCCAGACTGCCGCGGCGCCGGCAACCCCACAAAACGCCGCAAGCGGTGGCCGCCACGCTGGTTCGGATACGGCGAGCGCGACAATGACCCACATGCCGAACCAGATGCCCGTTGTCGGATGCATGATGCACGCGAGCACCACCAGAAGCAGAGCGGCTGCGGTCCTGGCGCGCATGAAGGCGGCGAGCGCCCAGACGCCGATGGCGAACGCCAGGAGGCGCGGGTGAAAATACGATTCGAGCGTGTTCGCGCCAGTTTGCGTAATCCTGTGTCGTAGCGTCAGCAGCGCCGTCAACAGCGCGACAGTCCACCACGAGCGATACATCGTGCGGCCCATCGACACCAGACCGCCAAAGAGCAGAACCATCGCAAGCAGATACGCGGCGAAGAAAATGACCGGCACAGATACGCCTGCGCCGTGTGCCAGCGCTGCGGCGAGGTCGTCGAAGACCATCAAGCGATCCTGAGCGTGCAGGAGCAGCCGGTCGCGTGGAAAAAGGCCCGCGTCGAAATGCTGGATGACGGCTGGAATGTAGAACGCCTGATCGCCGATGCCGTAGCGATATCCGCCCGAATTCAGTATTGCGATCAGGCAGAAGGCTGCGGCACCCACGAGCAGGCCAAGCCGCTCGCTCGTCATTGCTGAATCTCGATCCAGATACCAAGAATGCGCCGGTCAGCATTACCCGGTATCACCTCCGCCGGGACAAATCCGCGCTCGGTCGTCACTCGTAGCAGGAACGGGCCCGCCTTGGCGGGAGGGGGGATGTGCACTTCGATCGGGGTTCCCGGCGCCAACGCTACCCGCTGTCCCCACGTCGAAGTGGAGAAGGCCGCTGTATTTGGTGCTGCGCCGCTGTGCACGCGAAGCGTGACGCCTGTCTCTGGCCGCTGCGGCGCAACCGTCATCGTCGTCGTGGACTCACCATGCACCCATACGCCCGTCCGCTCGGCATACACGTCTTCATCGTGAAAGAACAGCGAGGCGGTGGGGAAGGCGACGGCGGACAGCACGTTGACGGCCGCGCCGTGGACGGTGGCTTCGCGCCGGCTCCTGTCGACAATCGAGACCGGTCGAATGCGAAGCGAGGTGGCCGATGCAATCGGCGGGGTTGCGATGAAGCCGACGAACTCCGCGTCAACCGGCAGCGAGAAACGCTGACGCCAGCTGCCCCCTGAGGGAATGTCGGCATCCCACTCGAGCATGGGCGATCCCATGCGACCGACCTGCAGGGCGACGGTGCCGCGCGCCGCTTCGCTCCCCGGAATGCCGCCAATCTCGACGTCATACTGGCCCGCGGCCAGTGCATAGCGTGCGTTCAGCAGCACGGGGACGGGTTGTGCTCCCGGCCGTTCACCGGGCGAGGCAGCCAGCGTCATCAGCGGCGGGATGTTCGCCGCATGGGTGAAGGTGAGTGGGTCGTAAATGATCGCGTGCGGCCTGGCCGCAGCGTCGAAGCTGTCGAGCATAGGCAGGCGCGAGCGCGATTCGGGCTGCAGCACCCACGCAGACGCAGGGCGCGCGACGATGGGACCTACGATCGCGATCAGAATTGCAGCGAGCGTGACGAGGACGCTCGCTGAAAGCGCACCCAAGCCCGCGGATCGCACGCGGCCTCGGCCAGAGACCCACGACACTGCGGCAGTCGCCAGCAGCCAGAGGCCAATGAGCGGCGCTGAATGACGAAGTCCAAAGGCGGCCACCGACGGTGCGGCCTCCCATGCAGGCCAGAGCGACGTCAGCCATTGCAGTAGTCGCGACGAACCGTCGCCATCCTGGACCAGGAGCCCGCCATCCTGGTCGAACAGCATCGTCAGAGACAGTGACACTCCAATGAAGATCAATAGCTGATAGACACCGCGGCGGACCGGGAATTCCGACGCCCTCTGATACGCCCAGGCAATTGGTAGTCCCAGCAGTGGCAGCGCAGGGACCAATGGCCGACCCGGTGGCGCTGCGCCGCCCCACCACATCCCCAGCGCGCCCACACTGATGAGCAGGACTGCAAACACTGCCGCAAGCTCTCGTCCACGTGTTCGCGTCAGTTGATCATGGGCGCTCGCCATTTTCCACAGCCCGGCGAGGCCGATCATGAGGGCGGGTGCATAAGCCAGCACACCAAACTCCTGGTCGAACAACAATCCCAGCATTCCCGCTATCGCGTTACCCAGGATGGGCTCTGTTCCGTAGGGCGCCATCGGCGACCACCGGCCCCAAATGTGGTGAAAGAACGCGAGCCACGAGACCATGCTGAAGGTGGCAATCGCGAGCACGGTGGCGACGGCTTTCCGATTTGCGCCGGCGCGAAGGGCCAGCACGGCCACGATGGCGGCGGCCATTGGCGCGTACGTCATTGACAACCACGGCAGCAGGCCAACAGCTGCGGCGCGAATGAGGTACTCCTGTACGGTGTCTTTCGAACCTTGCGGGTTCGATCGCCACGCCAGCGCAACCATCACACAGAAAGCGGCCGGGATGTCGGGGTAGACAGCGATGGTCGTGAACAGGACGGGAGGTGCGATGAACACGGCGAGCCACGCAAGCGTCGCCGCCTCACCAGATCCGGTATGCGCAAACGACCACCTCCACATCACGGTGGCGGCGAGCGCGGCGAGCACCACGAACATCCAGACCAGGCCGTGATAGCCGCGCCATGCGAAGATCGGCGCACCAAGCACGGCGAGTCCGATGCCGCGCGTGGAATAAATCTGACCGTCGGCGCCCAACGACGGCTGGTCGGGTGTCAGACTTGGCGCAAAGTATTCCTCGTAATCCTTGCGATCGTAGTTGTTCTGTATTTTCAGATCATGATCGCGCCAGAAGCTTTGCATCATGATCATGTAGTGCGGCTCTTCACCACTGGGGTAAGTCAGCGTATCGCGAAGCTGAATCGCTGTCGTTCCGGCGATCGCAAGCGTGCCGGCGAAGATGGCGACAGTGCCCACCAGGCGTGTGCCGCCCTTCGATCGATGCCGGTGTTGCATCGACGCGCGCACGGCGAGTCCCGACATCAGGACGAGTCCAGCCACCGAGATCCAGACGGTCCAAACGACCGGGCCTGCAAACATGCGCAGCGCGGGAATGAGGTCTGGCAGCACCGGCATGTACGGAATCGCGATGACGCCGAGCGCAAATAAAGGCAGAGCAATCTGAAGCCGGGCATCGGATCGCTCGGAACGGTCGCGAGTCCACCCATTGACGATGGCGGCGGCCGCCCCGGCGGCGAGCAGCGCGATCATGACGAGGCCGGCAAGCTCCGGCGCCGACGGCAGCATCGCGACACGCGTCGAATGGCCCGCATCGCCGAACATATCGAGCACGCTCCGCGTCAGCCACAGTGCGATGCCTGCTGCAATCCACGCCGCGATCGTGATCACAGTTCTCGCAGTGCAGAGGAGATCGGCAGGCGGGCCGCCCGGATGGCCGGCATCAGGCCACCGACGAACCCCATCACCAGCGCATAGAGGAGGCCCAGCATCAGCAACCCGGGCGTGACACGAAAGGCGAACGCCACCTGGGAGAATGTCTGAAAATTGATCGTCGAGGTCTGATAACCGTTGAACCCGGCGTAGGCGGCCAATCCGCCGCACAGGCCCCCGATGGCGGCCAGCCCGAGCGATTCCGCCAGTACCGACACGACTACCGCCACCGAATTGAACCCGAGGGCCCGCAATGTCGCGATTTCCCTGGCTCGCGTGGCGACGGCGGTGTACATCGTGAGGATGGCGCCGAAGATCGCGCCGATGCCCATCAGCCCCGCAATGGCAAATCCGACGGTGCGAATCACTGTCGTCAGCGCACGCGACTGCGCGGCGTAGTATTCCTCTTCGCGTCTCACCGAGACGTTCACCTGCGGGTTGGACGTCAGCCAGTTCTTCAGCTCGTCGAAGGACTGCGGCGACGGCATTTTGACCAGCACCGACTGAAAGCTGTTCCCGCGTCGATACGCGCTCTGCAGCGTTCGAGCGTCGCACCAGACTTCCGTCTCTGCCACGCTGCCGCCAGAGGTGAAGATGCCGACGACCTTCCAGGTGTTCTGGCCCGATCGAATCTCGGATCCGAGGTCAAGCCCCGAAAACAGGCGCGATGCGGCTCGTCCGACGATGACCTCGTTGGTGCCGAATTGCAGCGGCCGGCCTTCGACGACCTTCACTTCGTCTCGCACCTGCAGTGCCGAGGGCTCGATGCCGCGGAGCGGCACGTTGGCGTCGGTTCCCGTCGAGCGCTTCGGCAGGTCGACGATGACGAACAGCTCGGCAGACGCGATCGCCCGCTGGCCATCGCGCGCGATGCCAGGGGCCTGCTTGATGATGTCGGTCTCGGGACCGCCCAGTCCGCTCGTCATCTCGCTGTCGGCCCCGCTGCGCATGATGAGGGCGCGGGTAGGAGAGCCGGCGCTGCGCATCGCCGCGAAGAAGCCTTCCGCGATCGAGAGCACCGCCACCAGCACCACAACGACGCCGGCGATACCGAATACGGCAACCGCAGACGAACCCAGCCGCTGAGGGATGGTCCTGAGGTTCAGCATCGTCACAGCGGCGATTTGCCGCAGGCCGCCCATTACTGCCTCCTCAGCGCGTCGGTGATGCGCAGGCGCATCGCTGCCACGGCCGGCATCGCGCCCGCGAGCAGTCCCATGAGCAGCATGACGCCGATGCCGGCGGCGATGTCCCTGGTTGGCAGTAGAAACGCGGGCAGCATGCCATGCGTCGGATCGCCTCCCTGCACGAGAAGCCACGCGAGACCAAGTCCGAGTGCGCCACCCAGCACGGCGATGAACATCGATTCGACGAGCACGAGCGCAAGGATGGCGCCGTTCGAAAAGCCCAGCGTCTTCAGCACCGCCATCTCGCTCGTGCGTTCGCGCACCGATTGAGCCATCGTGTTGCCGACGATCAGCAGGATCGTGAAGAGCACAGCGGCCAGGATCGCGATCATGATGGTGCCGATGTCGCCGATTTGCTTGGCGAAGCTCTCGACGAACCCCTTCTCGGTCGTGGTCTTGGTTTCGGCGTCCGAGTTGGCGAACATCTCGTCGAACTTCCGCGCGAGAACCGCAGACTGTGCCGGGTCATCGATCTTCACGATGTACCAACCGACGAGCCCTGCGCCGCGGCTCCGGTTCTCGTCGAGGTAGTCGTAGCGGAAGAAGAAATTCGTCAAGTCCGTTCCGGGGTCGCCGTCATAGATTCCGGAGACGTTGAAGAGCCACGTGTCGCCGGCGCCGCTTTTCGGCCGCCAAATCGTTCCCTGAATCGGGATCCGGTCGCCGATCTTCCAGCCGAACCGCTTTGCGAGCTCGCGTCCAACGATGGCGCCCTGCCGGTCGGCCAGCCAGGCTTTGTATTGATCGGGCGGCACGCGGAACTCCTTGTAGACCTTCAAGTACGGCGCCGGCTCGACGGCCATCTGCGCAAAGAAATTCTGCGGATCCTGATAGATGCCTCCGAACCAACTGGCGTGCGTGGCGAGCGTCACGCCGGGAGTCGTCGCCAACCGGCCCTGATACGACACCGGCAGCGGCATGATGAGGCTCACCTTATGAATGACGACCAGTCGATCGACCCCCGCCAGCTCGACGCCGAGCGAGAACGCGGCCCGGATCGTCATGAGGATCCCGAACAGCAGGAATGCCACGAAGATCGACAGCAGCGTGAAGATCGTACGAATCTTGCGGCGCCAGATGCTCTTCCAGATGAGCGGGAGGAACTTCACGCCAGTACCTCGGCCTGAGCGAGCGTACCTTTATCGAGGTGGAGCGTGCGCCTGGCGCGCTCGGCCGCGTGCGGGTCGTGGGTCACCATGACGATGGTCTTGCCGTGGTCGCGGTTCAGGGCCTGCAACAAGTCGAGAATCTCGTCGCCGGCTTTTCGATCGAGATCTCCCGTGGGCTCGTCGCAGAGCAGCAACATCGGATCGGTGACGATGGCGCGGGCGATGCCGACGCGCTGCTCCTGGCCGCCCGATAGCTGCCTCGGATAGTGCTTCGACCGTTCGGCGAGGCCCACGACCTTCAGCGCAATTGCCACGCGCTTCTGTCGGTCGGCCTTCGAGAGGCTGGTAAGCAGCAGCGGGAGCTCGACATTGCGCTCGGCGGTGAGGACCGCCAGCAGGTTGTAGAGCTGGAACACGAAACCGATGTTTCTCGCGCGCCACTTCGAAAGCGCGCTTCCCGAGAGACTCGAGATGTTTTCGCCCCCAACATTGATCGAGCCGCTCGTGGGCGTGTCGAGGCCGCCAACCAGGTTCAGCAACGTCGTCTTGCCGGACCCCGACGGTCCCATGAGCGCAAGAAAATCTCCCTGCGGAATGTCGAGGTTGACGCCCTGGAGCACGTTGATGCGCTCGCTTCCACGCGTGAAATGCTTGTGAACATCGCGTACCTGCACGAGCGTATCGGTCATGGCTTGATCCTCACTCGCATCCCATCCTGCAGCTCCGCCGGCGGCGAGAGGACGACCTGCTCGCCCGGTTTCAGTCCGGCCCGAATCTCGACGCGATCCCCATCGCTGCCGGCGACCTGCACGGCCCGCCGCTCGACGGTGTCGCCGCGCGTGACGTAGGCGAAGGCGCCGGTGTCCGTCGTCCGAATGGCTGCCTTGGGTGCCAGCGTTGCCGGCTGCAGCGCGGCTGTGGACGCCTCTGGAGCATCGCGCAGGAACGTCACCTTGACGCCCATGTCCGGCAGCAGACGCGGATCGAGTTTCTCGAAGGCGATGCGGACCAGGACCGTCGCTTTCTGTCGATCGGCCGCAGGAATGGTCGTGATCACGTGCGCAGGGATCTGCCACTCCGGATATGCGTCGAGCACCGCGGTCACAGGCTGGCCGGGCGTCACACGATTGATGTACGCCTCGTTGACGTCGACTTCGATCTCGAGCGATTTCATGTCCACGATCGTGCCGATGCCGGTGCGTGTAAATCCCCCGCCTGCCGAGACGGGCGACACCATTTCTCCCGGCTGCGCGTCCTTTGAGATCGCCACGCCATTGAACGGCGCGCGGATCACGGTGTTGTCGAGATTGGTCTCCTCGAGCTCAACCTGACGGTCGGCAACGTTCACCTGCTCGCGCAGGGCGAGTATGCGCGCATCGGTCGAATCGAGCTCGGTCCTGGCCAGGTCGACCTCTGCCTCCGAGACGTGTCCGTCTTTGCGGAGACGCTGCATGCGCGCGAGCGTAATGCTCGCTTGCTCCCGCCGCACTTCGTTCTCGTGCACGCCTTGCCGGGTGGCTTGTGCCTGCGCCCGTGCGAGCGCGAGCGTCGCGCGTGGCGTCGAATCGTCCAGACGGGCGAGCACCTGCCCCTGGTGCACGACCATGCCTTCCTCGATGTTCACTTCGATCACCTTGCCGGTAATCTTCGAGGAGACTGTTGCTCGCCGCCTCGCCGTGACGTAACCAGTGGCGTTTAGTACTCCGGTTTGGGCGCCGGCGGCCCGGGCTTCCACCGCCGCGGTCTGCACCTCGAGCGGCCGCTCACGCGCGAACCACGCCCAGGCTGCGCCGCCGCCGAGAACAAGGATAACTATGGTGATCCACAACGGCCCGTTGCGCCGCCGCGTGCGAATCGGCTCGCGCTCGATGCGGAGGGCCGCCAGGTCGTCTTTCAGGTCAGCCAAGACCAGGAATTCTATCAGGGAGCTTCGACGAGATGGCAGTGGTAGCAGCCCACGGCGGCCTGCGCGCGATTGTAGCCGTAGGATTTCGTAAAATCGTACGCGGGGCGATGCATCAGCTTCGCCATGCCGGGCATGACGACCGCTCGCATGTAACCCGCGGTCGGCTGCTTGTCTTCCTCGGCAAGATAGCCGTAGACAGCGTTGCGAATCTGCGGTTCGATCCAGAACCCGACGCGCTCCATGCCGGCCAGACGCAGCTCGGGTTCGGGCAGCGCGCGCACACCGGGCATCTGCCACTTCCGCCCCAGGGCATCGCGGCCATGACACGTCTCGCACGTGACGTTCGCCGAGCCTCCTTCGATGGGCGCCAGCACACGACGCGCGAACGGCATCACTTCCTTTTCCATGAATGACGCAATATCGGACGCCGACCGACGGCGGCCATGGGGCGCGATCGGGTCGTCGTCGGCGTAGGTGATCGGCGCGAGCGAGTTGTGACGCGCGACCGCAATGACGCCGAAGGTGAGCGCAAACGCCAGAGTCGCTGCAATCAGCAGCCCGATCCGCGGATGCGAGAGCCTGGTCACATCGGGCGCAAGCGGATTGACCACGCTCAGGAGGTCGAGAATGACCGAAAGCTGCGGCCCTTGTCGGATCCCATGCAGGGCGACAGCCGCACTGTGGCGACGCGAGTCGATCACCACCGTGGTGTTTCCCACAATCCGGTCCCACCAGCCCTGTGTCAATCTGACACCGGCGACGTCGTCGAGCGCCAGTTCCTGCAGGATGCGGCCCCGCCGGCGGACCACGATCCTGAAGTCGGTCAGGATGTATTCAGTGGAGACAGGCAGGAGTGAACGCGGAAACGCCGGAGATGAGGACCAGAGAACGTGCTCCCAGCTTTCCACATGAAGCAGTGTAACAAACCGTGCAACGAGCCTGCTGCAGTAGTGGACCAATTCCGATACAGTGTTCTGAGATGCTGTGGATTTTCGAGCGTGCCGGCAGGCAGATGCGGTGCGAGATTCGCCGGGAAGGTGCCGGCGAAGGCACTGGATACGAAATGATCGTGACCAACGAAGACGGGTCGCAGCGAATGGAGCGATTCGACGAGACCACCGATCTCATCAAGCGCTCGATGGACCTTCAGCGCGACCTGCTCGAGAGCGGGTGGCGGCAGCCTAAATAGGCTTCGGGCTTCAGGCTCTGGGCTTTCGGCCGGCTACGGTTTGTTGAAATTCACCTTAGGTACTTGCTTCGCCTCTGGCGGCGCTTCGAACAGCGGATAATCCTTGAAACTGAAGATCTTCGCCGTCACCACGCCGGGGAACTGGCGCCGGCTGGTGTTGTACTCCTGCACGCGCTCGTTGTAGCGCATCCGCTCGACGCTGATCCGATTCTCGGTCCCCGATAACTCGTCCGTCAGGCGATTGAATTGCTCGTTCGCTTTCAGCGTGGGATAGTTTTCGACGATGACGAGCAGGCGGCTCAGGGCCGCGCTCTGCTGGTTGGCCGCGGCAATCTGATCAGCGGGCGTCGTCGCACCCGCGAGCTTCGATCGGGACTCGGCGATTTCCTTGAACACACCCTCTTCGTGGGCCGCGTACCCTTTCACGGTCTCCACGAGATTGGGAATCAGATCGCTGCGGCGCTGCAACTGGTTCTGCACCTGCGCCCACTGCGCCTTCACTGCTTCCTCCTGCGAAACAAACTGGTTGTAGGAGCAGCCCGAAAGGGCAACGGTGGCGATCGCCACGACGAAAAGCGCCAGAGAGCGTGTGTATGCGTTCATCATTCCTCGATCATACAATTTTCAATGTAACAATCTTCAATCTTCAATCTTCAATTCTTCACCACCCCGCCCCGCCGCCGCCGCCTCCCGACCGCCCGCCACCAAATCCCCCAAAGCCGCCTCCGAAGCCGCCCCCGCCGAATCTGCCGCCGCCTCCGAATGGGCCGACGCCACTGTTCCACCCGCTCCAGGGACCGCCGCCCCAACGGCCTCGCCCGCCGCCGAACCCCGAGCCTCTCCCCGTGTTGCTCGTCACAATGTTACTGATCACGATAAAGATGATGATCAGCAGGATGATGAGGCCGGGCGATACGTGGAGACCGCGGCGTTCAAGAGCGGCCTGCGGCAACTCGCTCAGCACGACACCGCGCCCCTGCGCGATGCGTGCGACGAACTGTGTCGCGCCTGCGAGAAGTCCGGGTCCGTACTCGCCGCGCCTGAAAAACGGCGTCATCACCGTGCGGCTGATCTCGCCCGCGTATCCGTCGGTGACAAACTGCTCGAGGTCGTAGCCGACTTCTACCCAGACGCGGCGATCCTTCACCGCCAGGAGCACGAGCAGTCCGTTGTCTTTGCCTTTCTCGCCAATGCCCCGGCCGTGGTTCTCGAACATCTTCACGGCGTACTCGCGGATGTCTGCGTAGGGCGCAAACGTGTCGATCGTGGCGATGACGACGACGTCGCCGGATGCCTTCTTCAATGCGAGGATGCGGCGTGTCAGCTCGGCCTTGCTGGACTCGTCGGCCACGCGCGCGAAATCGTTGACGGGTTGCGTCAGCTCCGGCGGCAGTGTCTGCGCCGAGGCTGCCGCCGTGTGAACTGTGAGGAGTACGACGAATGCCGCGCTGAGCACCCTTAGCCCTGACATGATCACTTCCTGGTCCACCCGTCGACGTAGTCGACCAGCCGCTCCGCAGCGTGAAGGGCTTCAGCAAACCCGCCCATCTGATAGCCGACCCCGAGTTTCTTCATCAGCTCGTCCACGCCTGCCCGGTCGAGCCGAGCGACGTTTGCGAGCAACGCCCGAAATGGAATGGCGGATGCCGAGACGAGGCGGTCGATTGCCCGCTGGTCGCCAGACGCTTCGATATAGCCCTCTCGCAGGTGGACGAGCAGACCGCGCGCGTGCACTTCGCATGCGCGACGGCAATCTTCAGCGGGCACGGCCAGCGTGTCGAACAGGTCGGTGCCGGCAATGAGCCGGCGGGTCGCGATGATCTCGCTGAACTCGAGAGGAAATGCATCGAGCCCGCGCGCGAGCTCGTCTCTTACGATCAGGAGCGGCGCATCGAGCCCGGCGCGCTTCCAGCCGGCGCGTCGCTTTGCGCACCGTGCAAGGTCGTCGGCCGACAGGCTGTCGACCACGGCGCACGTCTGCGGCTCGGTGCCGAACGCCGCAACCATCTTCAGGCGGGGGCCGAAAATCTCCAGCAATTCTGCAGCGAGCGTGTCAGCGGAGCCCATGACTCCATTCTAGTCGGGATAGAATTGGCCCACATGCGTTTGCGTCAGTTGAACATCGGATGTTTTGGCGGAGGCACCGGCCTGCCGAGCTTGCTTGGCGGATTGAAAGCGAATCCCTGGCTGCGTCTGAATGCGGTCGTCACCATGTTCGACAGCGGGGGAAGCTCCGGGCAGCTGCGTGATGAGCTGGGCGTGCTCCCGCCGGGAGACGTCCTGAAGTGCGCGCTTGCCCTTGCCCGCAACGAGGCCGAAGCGCGGCGCGTGCTGCTGTCGCGCCTGCCGTCGATCGATTCGCGCCTCGCCGGTCACACCGGCGGGAATCTGCTGCTGTCGATGATGGAACAGTACAGCGGCGATTTCCTGTCAGCGGTCGACGGTCTGCAATCCCTGCTGGGCTGCACGGGCCACGTCTGGCCCGTCAGTTGCGAGCCGGCAAGTGTTTGCGCCGAGTACAGCAACGGCGCGCAGACGCGCGGCGAAGTGGAGGTCGATCGCGGACAGAGCCAGGGGATGTTTGTGAAGCGGACCTGGCTGGAGCCGTCGGTGAAGATTCATCCGTCCGTCGACGCGGCGATTCGACGCCTGGATGCCGTGCTGATTGGGCCAGGCAGCTTCTATACCAGCCTGATGCCCATTTTCCTCGTCGAAGGTGTGCGCGACGCGTTGCACGAAGTGAAAGGCCCGGTCGTGCTTATCGCCAATCTCCTGACCGAGGGCAGCGGGATGAACGGTTTTACGGCTGGTGACGCCGTCCGCCAAATCAGCGAGGCGATCGATCGGCCGATTGATGTGCTCGTGAAGAACACCGCGGGCCCCAAGGGCGACGTGCTCGATCGCTATGCGGCCGAGCACAAGCGCCCGCTCGAGCTCGGTTCGCTTCCCAACGGGTGCGAACTGCTCGAGGGCGACTTCTGGCTGGACGACATCGCGCGCCACGACCGGCGCCGGCTTGCCCAGGCGGTGTGGATTGCCGTGGGGAAAAGACTGCTGTAGGATTCCACGCGAAACGCAGCGTATTCACACTAAGGAGAAGACAGATGATGCTACGACCTTCGATCCTCACCGTTGTCGCCGCGATGGTTCCGATGTTCATGGCCACTGGGCTCCAGGCGCAGACCACGACGACGGGCAAAGTCACAGAAGCGGCCGGCGCCGCCCAGGTGACGACTGAGCAACTGACCGGGGAAGTGGTCATCGTCGAAGGCAACGCGCTGCTCGTCCGGATGCAGCCGAACGGCTTGTATCGCGTGTTCGACGTGGTGCCCGGCCGCCAGTTCATGATCGACGGACAGACCAGACTCATCGGCGATCTCAAGCCGGGAACTGTTTTGACGGCAACGGTCACCACGACGACGCAGCCGATCACCCTCCGCACCACGACGGTGACCAACGGCACGGTGTGGTACGTCTCGGGCAACTACGTCATCCTGAAGCTCCAGAACGACGAAACCCGCGGGTACATGGTCCCAGCGGAGTTCCGATTCATCGTCGATGGCAAGCCCGCATCCGTCCAACAACTGAGGAAGGGCATGAAGGTTTCTGGTGAGAGGGTTGTCGAAGAGCCGCGGACGGAAATCACACAGAAGACCGTCGTGACGGGCAAGGCCGCGAAATAGGCCGGTCGATTAGCGAGATCGTCGTTTCGGTTTTTTTCCGGCCTTCAGCGCTGCGGCTTTCTGGATAATTTCTGCCAGCATCGCACCGGTCGCGCCGCCTTTCGCCGGCCGATTGGCGGTCCAGACGTCCGGTGCGTCGGCGGCGAGAATGTCTTCGAAATCGGCGCCGTCGTTCTTCACGCTCTTCGAGAACTCGGCGGTCACGTCGACTGGGCCGGACCAGTCGTCGCGATGCTTGATGAGCAGCCAGCTTCGACCCGACGGGTCTCGCGATCCCCGTGTTTGAACCAACGCCCACGATCCCTTCAGCTTGTACCCGTCCAGCTGAAACTTCAGGTCGCCTTTCTTCAGCGCCGCATCGACATCATCGATTTCCGGGCGCCATGTGCCGACATCCCACAACATGACGATGCCCGCGCCGTAGCCCTCGGGGATGACGCCTTCAAAGGTGCCGTATTCAACGGGGTGATCCTCGACGTGCATGGCCAGCCGTTTCACGGTTGAATCGAGCGACGGTCCCTTGGGAACGGCCCATGACAGCAGGACGCCGTTGTGCTCGAGCCGCAGATCGTAGTGAAGGTGACTGGCGAGATGCTTCTGGACGCAGAAGAAGCGAGGCGTCCGGCCTTTTGCCGGCGCCTTGGTGACAGGGACCGAGCCCTTCGGCTCCGGTGTCTTGCTGAAATTCCGTTTCTCGCGGTACTTTTCGAGAGCCATTCGCTCGGCCTAAGCCGAAAGCCGAAAGCCGAAAGCCCAAAGCCCTAAGCCTTCGGCTTGTATTCGGGCGGCAACGCGTCGTTCTGATTGAAGAAGAACTCCTCCATCTGCTTGGCCACCAGCGCCTGCGCTTCCTTCTGCCAGGGCATCAGCCGGTACTCGTTGAGGATCATCTTCATCCGGTCTTCCCACATCTTCCAGGCAGCAGCCGACACATTGTCGTAGATGCGCTTACCAAGATCGCCGGGCCAGGGCGCCTCGTCGAGCCCTGGTAATTCCTTCTGTAACTTCGCGCAAAACACGGTGCGTGCCATGGGGTGATCATATACGATGCGTTCTATGACCGTTTCCCCGATCGTTACCGCGCTTCGCCGGCCGCGGAACTTCGAAGACAACGTCAACGCGTACTTCGACCACGCGGCCACGTTCTGCTCGCACGCCAAAGGGCTGCTCGATCAGATCCGCATCTGCAACGCGGTCTACGCGTTCGCGTTTCCTGTGCGGTTTGCCGACGGCTCGATCGAGGTCGTGCACGCCTGGCGCGCCGAGCACAGCCATCACAAGCTGCCCACCAAGGGCGGCATCCGCTACGCACCGAATGTCGATGAGTCGGAAGTGAAGGCGCTCGCCGCGCTGATGACCTACAAATGCGCGCTGGTGGATGTGCCGTTCGGCGGGGCGAAAGGCGCCGTGCAGATCGATCCGTCGCGTTACACGCTCGACCAGCTCGAGCGCATTACACGGCGCTACACGCACGAGCTCGATCGTAAGCAGTTCATCGGTCCGGGTCTTGACGTGCCGGCGCCGGACTACGGCACCGGCGAACGCGAGATGTCGTGGATTGCCGACACGTACGGGCAGCTCCACACCGGCGAGCTCGAAGCGCTCGCGTGCGTCACCGGCAAGCCGGTGACCGAGGGCGGGATTCACGGCCGGCGCGAAGCGACGGGCCGAGGGTTGATGTACGCGCTGTCCGAGGCGTGCCGATCGGCAGAAGACATGGCGGCACTGGGGCTGTCGGTCGGGTTGGAGGGCAAGCGCCTCGTCGTGCAGGGGCTTGGTAACGTTGGCTATCACGTCGCGAAATTCTGCCGCGAGCATGGCGCCATCCTGGTGGCCATCGCCGAACGCGAAGGCGCGATTCACAACCCGAAGGGCTTGAGCGAGGACGAAGTGTTTCAGTTTCGCAAGCGCACCGGATCGCTGCTTGGGTTCCCGGGGGCCACCGATATTCTCAAGAGCCCTGATGCGCTCGAGCTCGATTGCGACGTGCTCGTGCCTGCGGCGCTCGAGAGCGTGTTGACGGGCGAGAACGCACCGCGCATCAAGGCGAAGATTGTGCTCGAAGGCGCCAACGGCCCCACCACTCCGGAAGCCGACGAGGTGTTCCGCCAGAAAAAAATGCTGGTGATTCCCGATGTCTACGCCAATGCGGGCGGCGTCACCGTGTCCTACTTCGAGTGGTTGAAGAACCTGTCGCACGTCAGGCTCGGGCGCCTCGATCGCCGGCGTCAGGCGGCGACTGAAATGCGGATGCTGCAGGCGATCGAACGGGCCACGGGCAAGGCCTTCACCGACAGCGAGCGGCAATCGTTCGTGAAAGTGACCGACGAGCTCGCGATCGTGAATTCTGGTCTCGAGGACACCATGATCGTGGCCTACCAGGACATCCGGGAAGCGCTGCGGCGGCAACCCGAGGCTGGAGATCTGCGTACGGCGGCCTTCATCACCGCGATCAACAAGGTCGCGATCGTTTACGAAGAGCTCGGCATCTTTCCATAGGGATGCGGCGCGCGTTCAGGTTCCTCCTGCCACTGCTGGCGTTGGCGATTGCGGCCACACCGCTGCCGCGCGCAACCGTCGAGCGTCTCTACACGGGCGGCGTCTACGCCACAATCCAACCGCCACTCACCGCGGCCGCCAATGCGTCGCGGTTCGCCTGGTTCGACCTCGCGCTCGTCCTGGTCGTGGTCGTGGCGATCGCCCTGCCGATCGTGCGGCTGCGAAAACCTGCCCGCGGGTGGCTTCGTGCCGTCAACGCCCTCGCATTCGATTTGGCCGCAATCGCGGCAGTCGTGTATTTGTGGTTCCTCGCCGTGTGGGGGCTGAACTACCAGCGAGAGCCGCTGCGATCGCAGCTGGATTTTCAGGAAACTCGCATCACTCGCGAATCGCTACGCGCGCTGGTGGCGCGCGACGTCGAATTCCTGAACAGCCACCACGCCGAGGCGCATGGACGCCCCTGGGCCGACTACGACGCCATGCCCAACGTGCTGCAGCCGGCATTTTTCCAGGCGCAAACGGCCCTCGGCATGCGCTGGCAGGCGACGCCGGGGCGCCCGAAACGGTCCGTTGTGGATTTATATTTCAGACGCGCGTCGATCGACGGTATGACCGATCCATTTTTTCTCGAGACGCTGACGAACCAGAGTCTCCTGCCGTTTGAAAGGGCTTTCGTGGTTGCGCACGAATGGAGCCACCTCGCGGGCTACGCGGACGAATCGGAAGCCAATTTCGTCGCCTGGCTTGTCTGCATGCGGGCCCCTGTGGCGGAGCAGTACAGCGCGTGGCTTTCACTCTACGGCACGCTCGTCAGCGCCCTGCCTCCGTCAGATCGCGCCGAGGCTGCGCGGTCGCTTGGGCCGGGTCCGCGCGCCGATCTTCAGGCGATCATGGAAAGAGTCAGGCAACAGGTTTCGCCGCTTGCCAATCGCGCCGGCAACGCGGTCTACGACAAGTTTCTGAAAGCCAACCGCGTGGAGGCGGGCATCGGCAGCTACGGCGAAGTTGTGCAGCTCTTGCTCGGTACGCGGTTTACAGGGGACGGCTCGCCTGTGCTGCGCGATCATTGAAGACTGAAGATTGAAGATTGGCACATTGCGTTTCGTAATGCCCCAATCTTCAATCCACCAATCTTCAATTCTTCTACGACGGCAGCCCTCCGTCGTCGATCGGCAATTCGAACTCGATCGGCTCCGGTTCGGGCAGTGCCGCGGGCGCCGCAGCCGGCGCGCGACGTACCGCCACCGGACGTGACGCGCGGCGCGCGGTGCTCTTGCGCGATCGCTTTGCGGCCTTTCGCTTCGGCGCAGCTTTCTTGCGGCGCGGTGCGGTCTTCTTCTTGCGCGACGGCTTCGACTTTCTCTTTCCTGCCTTGCTCTTTGTCTTCTTTTTCTTCTTGGCCATGGATGCCTCCCGCTGAACTCGAGCGCGTATTCTAATGTAAGCTTGCGCCGCGCGTGACGACGATCCGGGCGTGGACCTGCATTCTCTTGCTTTGGCCCCTTCCTCTTCTGGCCGGTCAGGCCAAACCAAACCCTCACCTCCCTTCGGAGGGGGTCGGCTGCGCGCATTCGCCGAAGGCAGCGGGGGCGTCATTTACACCGGCGAAGGGGCGCCGCCCGGTGAGTCCAACTTCAACGTCCAGCACGTCTCCAACGGCGGCGCATAGAGCCGAATCCGGGAATTAACCTCAATTTCTTCTACGTCGGGGTGAGCATCCTACACTGATCGACACGATTGTTGTCCAATATTTCGGAACAGACAATATCGTCGGTCACACGCTTCCTGACCGCGAGCCACCTGCAGGACTCGTCTCCGAGCGGTCCACGCGTTCCGACATCAGTGTGGAAGGCATCGGCGTATCACACACTTTTGTCTGAACCCGTGTCGTGGTGATCTCCGCCCCCAGCCCAGGAACCCCAGCAAATCCGGCCACTCTCGCAGATCCCCAGCTCCTTCGCGCCTGGTATGCGGTTTGCTCTCTGATCGGGCGTGAACACCAGGCACCCCGATTCTTTCCGGTTTTCAGCGTCCGTGCGCGCCACATCCCCGAAAGTGCTACGAATTTTTTTCCCCGTCACGTACTCATACCTGCCTTCGTAGGCTTCTCTCAGTCAGCACGGACGCATTTCTGAACCGGGAAGGATCGGGCTTAGGCCCGATCCTCTGGTAAGATGCCTTTTTTTTAAAGGAGATTGAAACGTGTCCAGCAGAATCGGGTTCGTTGGTCTCGGCATCATGGGTCGGCCCATGGCGAAGAACCTCTTGAAAGCCGGTCACGAGGTGACCGTCTACGACATCATGCCTTCCGGCATGGATGACGTGGCCGCTGCGGGTGCGGCCAAGGGGGCATCCCCGAAAGATGTCGCGGGCAAGACCGACATCATCATCACGATGGTTCCCGATGGCCCGGAAGTCGAGCAGGCTGTGCTCGGACCGAACGGCGTCCTCGAGGGCGCAAAAAAGGGCGCCATCGTCGTCGACATGAGCTCCATCAATCCGACGGTATCGCAGAGAGTCGGTGCGGCGTGCGAAGCGAAGGGCGTGGAGTTTCTCGATGCGCCCGTGAGCGGCGGCGAGCCCAAAGCGATCGACGGCACGCTGGCGATCATGGTAGGTGGAAAGAAAGACGTTTTCGACAAAGTCGAGCCGATCCTGAAGCTGATGGGATCAACCGTGACGCTCACGGGAAAAATCGGCGCAGGCAATGTCACCAAGCTCGCAAACCAGATCATGGTCGCGTGCAATATCGCTGCGATGGGCGAGGCCCTGGTACTAGCGACCAAGGCGGGGCTCGATCCGGAGGTGGTGTTCAACGCGGTGAAAGCGGGACTCGCGGGCAGCACCGTGCTGAACGTCAAGGCCCCTATGGTCTACGGCCGCAATTTCAAACCGGGCTTTCGCATCCGCCTGCATCAGAAGGATCTTCGCAACGCTCTGCAGGCTGCCGAATCGCTGAAGGTGTCTCTGCCGCTCACGAGCACCGTGCAGAACATGTTGATCGATCTGATGAACAACGGCAAAGGCGACCTGGATCATTCAGCCCTCGTGCAGGTCATCGAGGAAGCGTCGGCGGTCGAAGTCAAGAAGCCCTGAAATTTGAAATGTCAAATTCCAAATTTTAGATTTCAGATTTCAAATTGGTCGATCAGCTCTACGCCCTCGCGACTGCCTTCAATCGAGGCAGCCTCGATGTGCCCGCTGGATTCCTGACGCCACGGACCACCTTCAGTCTGAACGGCCGCTCGTATGAGTCGATGCTCGGCGGATCTCCAGATGATCCGCTGATTCGACTGCTGGCGCGGGGAGTCGGCGGATACCGCACAGCCGCCAAAGCCCTGCAGTACGCCCTGCAGCAACCAACGATAACCGTCGTTGCACTCGCCCCTCCGGATGAGCGCGGCGTGCAGCTCGCGTCGCTGCTGGTTCAGGGTCGGCTGCGAAATACCAACGAGCCGTTCGACGGTATCTGGTCGCTCGGATGCGTGGTTACCGGCGACGAGCTGGCAGCGATCGACGTGGTTTGCTCGGAGGAGGATCTCGAGCGGATCGCCGAGGCGCGGCGTTGAGCTCAGCGCATGTCGGCGATGAAGCAGCCGACCGCCTGTGTCGTGGCGGGAACGACGGTTTTGCCTGCGAGTACTGAGGCGAGGGCTTGTTCGAGGTCGTGCGTCGTTGGCGCAGGCCGCTCTTTCATCAGTTCGACGAAGCGGTCATCGATGCGTCCCTGGTACACCCGCGTTCCGGCCGCGTCATAGACCACGGCTTCAGGTGTCACTGTCGGCGTCGCCAGCCTCAGCAGAGGGTTGCTGCGGTCGCGCAGGACGATGTCCGGGTAGCCAAACGCGTTGAGGTGTTTCGCGATCACCGGCGGAGTGTCGGCGCGACTGGGGTACACGAGCCAGAAGCGCACGCCTCTGGGCGTGAACTCCTTGTAGATGCGCTGAATCTCCGGCGCATACCGGTTGGAATATGGACATTCTGTGCTGATGAACAGCAGCACGGTGGCGCGATCTTTGGCCTGCAGTGCGCTGGTGTCGGCCGAAGCGATCATCGTCGCCGCCGCCAGGAGAACGAACAGCCTTCTCACGCCTCAATATTAGCGCGATATAATCGCGGCCCTGTGACTCAAACCTCCACCAGGCGCGACCTGCTCGACGACTGCGTACATTGCGGCTTCTGTTTGCCGACCTGTCCCACCTACGTGCTCTGGGGGCAGGAGGCCGACTCGCCGCGGGGTCGAATTCATCTGATGAAGATGCGACGAGACGGACGCGAGACGAGCCCCGATCGCTTCGTCCAGCACATCGACACGTGTCTGGGGTGCATGGCATGCGTCACCGCGTGTCCGTCGGGCGTGCAGTACGACTCGTTGCTGGAAGCGGCGCGACCTCAGGTGGAGCGCGACGCCAGGCGCGGAGCGGGCGATCGTGCGTTCAGAAGCCTGATCTTTGCGCTGTTTCCGCATCCCGGCAGGTTGCGGGTGATGTCGTGGCCGCTCGGGGTGTATCAGAAGTTCGGTGTGCAGCGGCTGGTGAAGGCGTCTGGTCTGTTGAAACTGCTTCCACAACGGCTCCAGGCAATGGAACGGCTGCTGCCGCCTATTTCCTTTGCCAATCACACATTACCGCAGCGCATTCCGGCAAAAGGACCGACGCGCCGTCGTGTCGGATTGCTCCTGGGCTGCGTGCAGCGCGTGTTTTTCGGGAACGTCAACGAAGCCACGGCGCGCGTGCTCGCTGCTGAGGGCTGCGAGGTCATCGTTCCACAAACGCAGCAGTGCTGTGGTGCGCTTGCCGAGCACGCCGGCGAGGAACAGGAAGCAATGGCGGCGGCCAGGCGGCTCATCGACGCCTTCGAGCAGGCAGGCGTCGAGACGATCGTGGTGAATGCGGCCGGATGCGGCTCCGCGATGAAGCGCTACGGGCATCTCCTGCGTAACGATCAGAAGTATGCGGAGCGGGCGCGCGCGTTCGCAGCGAAGTGCCGCGACATCTCGGAAGTGCTGACCGAACTCGAGCCGGTTGCGCCGCGGCACGAGGTGAAGCTTCGCGTCGCCTATCACGATGCCTGTCATCTGCAACATGCCCAGGGCGTGCGCGCACAGCCGCGCCAGTTGCTCCAGGCGATTCCTGGCGTGGATGTGCGGGAGATTGCCGAGTCGGAAATCTGCTGCGGATCTGCAGGCATCTACAATCTGCTCGAACCAGAGGCAGCGACCCAGCTCCGGGATCGGAAGGTTCAGAACGTGTTGCGCACGGAAGCCGACGTCATCGTCTCGGGCAATCCCGGCTGTCTCCTGCAGATTGCGACAGGGCTGGCGGAGGGCGGGCGGCCGATGCGCATCATGCATCTCGTCGAGGTCATCGACCAGTCAATTTCAGGTTTATGAAAACACCGTGGCGGATCGTGGCGGAGGAGGCAAGCACCTGCAATTGCGCGTGGGGATGCCCGTGTCAGTTCAATGCGCTGCCGACACACGGCCGGTGTGAGGCGCTGGTGGCCGTGCGCATTCGGGACGGACACTACGGCGACACACAACTTGGCGGCGTCACCTTTGCGGCTGCCTACTGGTGGCCCGGCGCTGTGCACGAGGGGAATGGCATCGTCCAGCTCGCCATCGACGAGAAGGCGACGCCCGCTCAGCGGACGGCGCTGCTCAACATCGCCAGCGGGAAGGAAGGCGGCACATTCTTCGAGATCTTCGCGTCTGTCGTCACTCAGGTGCTCGAGCCGATGTTCGTGCCGATCGAGCTTCAAAGCGATGCCGAGAAGCGGGTCGCCACGCTGAAGGTGCCTGGGCTAGGGGAGTTTCGCGCCGAGCCCATCAAGAATCCGGTGACAGGGGAAGAGCATCGTGCGCGCATCCAGCTGCCGAACGGATTCGAATACAAGATCGCCGAGATGGGTAACTGCGTGGAGAATCACGCGACGTTTGGTGGAAAGACTATCCACAACAAGAACAGCTACGCGCAGTTTGCGTCTGTCGACTGGAGCAACGCCTAGAGGCCGCCAGGGCCCCGGCCCCGATTCAGGAGGGAGTCGGGATCGAAGCGCTGTTTCACGGCCTTCATCAGGGGGAGCCCGTCTCCAATCGGTCCCCAGACGTCGACCTGCTTTCTGAAATCAACAGGGCCCTTCATCACGACGGCGCTTCCGCGCCCGGCAGGCAAGGATTCCCGCAGGCCGACAACGATCTTCTCGAGAGCCGCGGCGTCGCCGTCGAGGTGGAGCACGAACACGCCCAATCCAGCCCGTCCGTTCGCGCTGTAGTTTCCCGCCGCCAGCCGGTCGAGAAGCGTCAAGGTCGACGCCAGTTCAGTCGGCATCGCGCTCACTTTCACTGCTGCCCCGGCAGCGCGCGGCGCTCCATACCGTGTCCAGAGTTCCGCTTCGTCGTCTCCTGTGACCGTCCTCGCGCTCAACCCGGCGCTGTCGATCATCTGACGCGCGGTCGCCGATTGCTGCTGCACAGACGCATCGATGGATTCGAACCGCAGCAGCAATCGCAGCGGCGGCGTCTGAAACTCCAGCGCCGTCGGCGTCAGATGGCTCGCGAGAATCGATCCCGCGAGCGCTGCGAGCTGGCGCGTGTCCCTCAGATCGACGACCAACGTTTGCGATGACGCCGTCAGCGGGTAGAGTTTGAAGGTCGCGGTCAGAATCACACCGAGGCAGCCGAACGATCCTGTCATCAGGCGGGGGAGATCGTAGCCCGCCACATTCTTCACGACGATGCCTCCACCTCGGGCGATCACTCCATCGGCTCTCGCGAATTCGACGCCGATGATCAGATCGCGCGGGGCGCCGTACCGATGGCGCCGTGGCCCGCTGTCGTTGGTGGCGACGATTCCGCCGATCGTGGCGCGATCGCCCGAATACGGGTCGAGCGGAATCCACTGGCGGTGGGCTGCCAGTTCGCGGTTCACATTGGCGAGGGTCGCGCCGGATTCGATTGTCGCGGTGAGGTCGCCGTGGCGATGGGCGACGACCTTGTTCAGGCGGGCCGTGGAAAGAAGAATGTCGATCGACTGCAGCGGAGGCCCCCACCCGAGTTTCGTGCCCGAGCCCCGCGTGACGACCGACAGCCTGTCGCGCGCCGCCTGTTCAAGCGTGGCGGTGACCTCTTCGGCAGACGCCGGTTCGGCCACGAACTTCGGGATGATGCCTTCGACGGCATCCGCACTGGTGCCTTCCCGCACTACATTCTCTCCGCGAGCCCAGCGCGTTCTGCCGGGTGCTGCCTGTAGGGCCCAGGTACTTCTCCGCACAACCTGGGGGTAGGGAAGACCTTGCCCGGGTTGCACAAGCTCGCGGGATCGAACGCACACCGCAGCTTCTGCATCGTGTCGAGGTCGGACTCGGAAAACATCTTCGCCATGTACGCCGACTTGTCGACGCCGACACCATGCTCGCCGGTAATCGAACCACCGGCCTCGATGCAGTATTGCAAAATCTCGGCGCCAACTTTTTCCGCCAGATCGCCTTGTCCGGGGATTTGCTCGTCGTAGCAAATCAACGGATGAAGATTGCCGTCTCCGGCGTGAAACACGTTGCCGATGCGCAGGCCCGAGCGTTTCTCGAGCGCCCGAATCCGCCCCAGCACCTCGGAAAGTTTCGTGCGGGGAATGACGCCATCCTGCACGTAGTAGTTCGGCGACACGCGGCCCATCGCGGCAAAGGCCGCCTTGCGGCCTCTCCAGATGCGCGCGCGCTCGTCGTTGTTCTTCGCGATGTGGATCTCCGTCCCGCCCGTGCGCCGGCAGATGGCCTCGACGATCTCGAACAAACCGTCCACCTCCGACTGCGTGCCGTCGAGCTCGACGATGAGCACGGCTTCAGCCTTGGGGAAATTCGGATGCACGGCCGCTTCCGCCGCTTCAATCGTCAGGCGATCCATCATCTCGACAGCCGCAGGGATGATGCCGGCGGCAATGAATTCCGATACCGCCGCGCCAGCGGCATCGGTCGATTCGAATGCTGCGAGAATCGTGCGCACGCGCTCCGGGGCGCGAAGAATGCGCAGCGTCACCTTCGTCACGACAGCCAGGGTGCCTTCCGATCCCACCAGCGCGGCCAGCACGTCAAGTCCTGGAGCGTCGAGCGCGGGACCACCCAGATGCACCATCTCGCCGTCTGGCAGGACGGCCTCGACGCCGACAACGTGATGAACGGTGAAACCGTATTTCAAACAATGCGCGCCGCCGGAATTTTCTGCGACGTTGCCACCGATCGAGCAGATGAGTTGGCTCGACGGGTCGGGCGCGTAGTAGTAGCCCTGCGGTGCCACGCACTTCGTCACGTCGAGGTTGATGACTCCAGGTTCGACGGTGACCCGCTGATTCGCGATGTCGATCTCGAGAATGCGATTGAGACGCGAGAGGACGATCAGTACGCCGTCTGGGTGAGGAAGCGCCCCGCCGGACAGGCCAGTGCCATGTCCCCGCGCGACAAACGGAATCCTGTGTTGATGGCACTGCCGGACGATCTGCTGCACGTCCGCGGCGCTGCCCGGCAACAGGACGCAGCCAGGTTTCGCGTGGAGCCGCGCGAGTCCGTCCGACTCGTACGTCAGAAGCTCGTTCGGATCGTTCAGGATGTAGGCATGCCCGACGATCTCTTCGAGCTTCGCAAGAAAAGTTGCGTTCACGCCGTATGGTAGCATGGCGAACCCTCCATGCCTCGGGCGTTTCTCGGCCTCATCGTGCTCGTGGCCGCCCTTGTTCGTTTCTGGGGTCTGGGGTTCGGCCTGCCGCACACCAACACGCGTCCCGACGAGACGATCGTTATCGATGTGGCGCTTCAGTTTCTGCGCGGCAACTTCAGGCCGGCGTTCTACGACTATCCCTGGCTGTACATGTGGGCCGTTGCCGGGCTCTATCTTCTTTACTACGCGTGGGGGCGCGCGCTAGGCGCGTTTCACTCGCTCGCCGATCTCATCGCGAGTTGGCGAGTGCAGTGGATACCGTTCTTTCTGCTGCCGCGCGCGCTGTCGGCTGTGATGGGAGCGGCGACAGTCTGGCCCGTATTCCGCATTGGTCGCCGCCTGTGGGACGACACGACGGCCCTGGTCGCCGCGCTTTTTATCGCGCTGGCATTTCTGCACGTGCGCGACTCGCACTACGCGACGACCGACATCACGATGACGTTTCTGCTGATGCTGTCGATGTCGTTCCTCATCGACGGGCATCTCACCAAACGCCGCCGCGATTTTGTCGTTGGTGGCCTGGTCGGCGGTCTTGCGGCCGCCACCAAATACAATGCGCTGTTGTTGATCGCGCCGCTCGCGGCGAGCTACCTCCTCAATATCGTCGAGCAGCCCGGGCAGCGCAGGATCGCGGCACTCGACACCCGGCTGTTCACCTACGGCGTACCGTTTCTCATGACGTTCGCGATCGGCGTCCCATTCCTCGCAACCGATTTTCCCCGATTCATGGAGGGAATGAGGTTGCTCAACCAGTCGATGGAAGGCGGAAGCTTCGGGCTCGACCTGGGCGCCGGATGGATTCATCACCTCGAGTTCTCGCTCCGGCACGGACTTGGTGTGCCGTTGCTGGCCGCGGCCATTGCCGGCATGGGCGCGATGTTTCTGCTGGAGCCGCGCACGGCCGTGTTGCTGCTCTCTTTTCCGATCGCCTATTACGCCGTGGCGGGCAGTGTGAGGAACCTGTTCTTTCGGTACGCTATCCCGCTCGTGCCTTTCTTGTGTCTGGCCGCCGCTCGGCTGGTGACGCTCGCTGTGCCGAGGATCTACGATTCCGCACGATCGCAGGCTGCCGCAGTCGCGGTCGCGGCAGCCGTCATCGTCCTGCCGTCGGCCATGAGCGTGGTGCGGTTCGATCGCATCATCAGCCAGACGGACAATCGCGTGGTCGTTGCGCGCTGGTTCGACGGGAATGTGCCGGCCGGCAGCTCGGTGCTGATGAGCGGATCGTTGTTCGGATATGTGCAGTTCACTCGCGATATGGGATACCAGGCATGGGTCTGGGATCGCCGCCGCCACATCTTTGTGACAGATCTCGATAAACGGCCCGCTGTCGGGCGACCGGAGTGGATTCTGGTGCAGGACTCGCCATTGCCGAACGAGACCCAACCGATTGTGAATGAGTTCCTCCAGAGGGGCTACTCGCTCGCGAAGGACTTCCCGGCATTTTCGCGGGATACCGAGCACATCTTCGATCAGCAGGACGCGTTTTTTGCGCCGTTCGCGGGATTTCGTGGCGTGGAGCGGCCTGGGCCGAACTACACACTCTACAAGAGGACCGGTGCGCCGTAGCCGCGGGCCCTGGCTCGCGCTTGGGCTCTTCATCCTGCTGGCCGTTGCCCATACCTGGCCGCTTGCGTCGGCGCCCGGGAGACTTGGGCGCAACTTTCAAGCCGACACCCAACTGAATGCCTGGACCATGGCGTGGGTGGCTCATCAGGTCGTGCACGACCCGCTGCACCTCTTTGACGCCAACATCTTCTATCCGGAGCGCCACACACTGGCGTTCTCCGAACACCTATTCGTACAGTCGATGATGGGTGCGCCGGTCCGATGGGCGGGCGGCTCGCCGATTCTCGTTTACAACCTTATCTTCATCGCGGGCATGGCCCTGACGGGCTGGGCGATGGCCGTGGTGATTCACCGTTGGACGGCCAGTTGGACTGCAGGCGTGCTGAGCGGCTCCCTGATCGCGTTCAACGCGCTGACGCTGACGCGTTTTCCGCACATCCAGATGCAGCATCTGGAGTTTCTCCCGTTCGCCCTGTTGGCCCTCGACGAGCTGCTGATGACCCCGCGCCTGAAGCATGCGGTTCAGCTGGCGCTCTGGTTCGTGCTCCAGTCGCTGACCTCGCTCTACTTTCTGGTCTTCACATCCATAGTCCTGTGTGTCTCCGCCGCAGCGAGGCCCGAAGACTGGCGGGGACCTCGCGTGCGGCAGGTGTTGCCGATGGCTGGTGCGGCGGCGCTCCTCAGCGCCGTGGTGCTGTCGCCGTTCCTCTTGCCGTATCTACAGGCTCGCGGTGAACAGGAAATGTTCGTACGCACTCTGGATCAGATCGGAAGGTTTTCCGCAAGCTGGGTGAACTATCTGGCGACCGGCGGCACCTTTCACATCCGCACGTGGAGCGCGCCTTTCTGGGTGCGAGGCGGCGGCGACGGTCTCTTTCCGGGCGTCGTCGGACTGGCGATGACGATCGTCGCGATGGCAACGGGAGTGGCCTTCGCGGACAAGCGTGCGCGTATGGCGCTCGTGTTCGGGGTCGTCTGCTTCTGCCTGTCGTTTGGCCCTGCGTTTCCCTTGTACAAGATTCTCTACACTGCATTCCCTGCGATGGCAGCCGTGCGCGGTGCAGCCAGGTTCGGACACATGGTGCTCGCCGCAGTGGCCATCCTCGCAGGCTTCGGATTCGTGGCGCTGCAACGCAGGCTTCCGAGGGCGTGGGCGCTGCCGGTCGGCCTCGTGCTGGTGCTCGTTGCCAACCTCGAAGCGCTGCGCGCGCCGATTGACTACGGGCGCGATCAGGAATTCCATGGCATCCCGAAGATCTTCGAGACGTTGAACACGCCGGCCCCCGACGTCGTGGCGATCTTCCCGTTCTACGGGCCGCAGGAACTGTTCAAGAACGCACGGTACATGATGGTATCGACCGTCTTCTGGAAGCCGATGTTGAATGGATATTCCGGCTACATGCCCGTCCGCTACATCGAACACACGCAGAATCTTGGCGGTTTTCCCGACGAGCGGTCGATTGCCTATTTGCGGGAGATCGGCGTGACGAAGGTTCTCGTCGACAGCCGCAACATGCCCGAGCCTGCGCTGATGCGTCTCCCGCTGACGCCGGCATTGTCGCTCGTCGACTCCGACGGCAACCTGCACATCTTCGAGTTGAAGCGCTAGATGATCGCCGCCCTCCGTTCGCGCCGGATGCTGCCGCTCTCAGCGGCCTCGTGCGCGGGGGTGGCAGCCTGGTTGTTGCTCGGTGCGCTCGGAGTTGCTGGCCCTGGTGCCGGAGTCGCGCGATTCGGGATCCTTCCCCCGCTGTGGCTGCTACCTCTGCTGATGCTCGCCTCCGGCGGTGCTGCGTGGCTCTGGCAGCTGTCGGCGTCAACTGCTGCGCCGTTGTTCTTTTCGCTAGTGGTCGTGCTGCCGTGGCTGCCGTTTCAGGTGCCTGACGCATTTCTTCTGTGGACCGGGCACATCACCATCTTCGTCTGGGCCGCAGTGTTCGCGGGCATGTGCATTGCGCACGGTGTGCGCCCGCCTGCATGGTTCGCCGATGCTCGTCGCGCGCCAGGCATTGCGGCTCTCATCGCGTGCCTGCTGTTTGTCGCGTCGGGATTCCGGCTTGCCGGTTTGGTTCCTGGCGGCGACGAGCCGCACTACCTGGTCATTACCCAAAGCCTGCTGAACGACGGAGACCTGCGGATCGAGAACAACCACGCGCGAGGCGACTATCGCGAATATTTTGCCGGTTCGCTGGCGCCCGACTACCTCCGGCGTGGAAAGGATGGTCAGATCTACTCCATCCATGCGCCTGGCCTGCCGGCCGTCGTTGCTCCCGCCTTCGAGCTATTCGGCTACCGCGGGGTCGTCCTCTTCTTGTCGATCGTGGCAGCCCTGGGCACCGCCCTTCTGTGGCGCGTTTCATATTCGCTGACGAACAGCGCCGGTGCAGCGTGGTTTGGCTGCGTGTCCGGTGCGCTGAGCGTCCCGTTTTTCTTCCAGGCGTTTTCGATCTACCCGGATGGCCTCGCGGCCACCATCCTGCTTTTTGCGTGCGCTCCGCTCGTGCAGGACGCACGGCAGATCGGCCGTGGCCGATGGTGGGCGATCGGCGCCGTGCTTGCGTTGCTCCCGTGGCTGCACACGCGGTTTTCGCTTCTTGCCGGGGCCATCGGGATTGTGCTGGCGCTGCGCCTCGTCAACTCGAGGGAAGGACGCTCATTACTTGTGGTTCTCTTGACGTTGCCGGTTGTGAGCGCGCTCGCGTGGTTCGGTTTCTTCTATGTGATCTACGGCACGCCCAGTCCGTCGGCGCCGTACGGTACCTATACGCAAAGCGCGCCGGGCAACGTTCTGAATGGCTTGCCTGCGCTGTTCTTCGACCAGCAGTTCGGCATTCTTCCGTATGCGCCCGTCTACGCCGTTTGTCTGGTCGGACTGCTTGCGCTCGCGCGGCGCCGGTTGCGCCTTGCCATCGAGTTGACGGCGATAGTCGTTCCGTACCTCCTCGTGACCGCCATGTATCACATGTGGTGGGCCGGAGGCTCGTCACCTGCGCGGTTTGCCGTTCCGGTTTTGCCGCTGCTGGCTCTTCCGGGCGCGTATCTCTGGAAAGAGGCGCGGCACTCGGCCACGCGCGCCATGGCGATCGCTCTGCTGCTCGCGAGCGCCGGCATCTCGCTCTCGCTGGTCGTCGTCGATAGCGGCCGTCTCGCCTACAACTTCCGTGACGGCTACTCGCTGGCGGCCGAGCGCTTGAGTCCGATCGTCGACCTGCCGCAGGGATTACCGACCTTCTTCCGCCAGTCATCGGCGGGCGCGGTATCGCGCGCCGTCATCTGGCTGGCGGCCATGTGGTTCGCATGGCTCGCGCTTCGCCTGGTTGAGCGCCGCTTTGCCCGAAGCGGCCGTGCCGCACTCGCGTTGGCGACGCCCGCATGTCTCGCGGCGGCGGTGATGACGGCGTTGAGCATTGAATGGCGTGTTGATCGCGTGACAGGCGCAACGGCTGCGACCAGTCAGATCGACCTGTTGTCCGCCTACGACATGCGAATGCGCCCCGTGGGACTGACCCTGGTACCTTTCACGATTCAATCTCCCGAAGCCATCCTTTCGAAAATGGCGATCACGACGCCGACCCGGCGTCCCG
>JAMQPK010000020.1 GCA_023717525.1 Vicinamibacterales bacterium
TGATCAACGTGGATGGCGGATTGTCGATCCCGCGGTTATGAGTGAACGAACTGACATCACCTCGGCCATCGAAGAGCTCGGCGTCGTGGCCATCATCCGCCTGCAGGATCCGTCGGCCGTACGCGGCGTGGTCGATGCGCTGGCCGAGGGCGGCGTACGGGCGCTCGAAGTCACGATGACCGTGCCCCGGGCCCTCGAGCTGATTCGCGAGATCGCCCCCACGCTGCCGAGCGGGTTCATCTTCGGCGCCGGTACGGTCGTCGACGCAGACACGGTGAAGCGCGCAGTGGACGCCGGTGCGCAGTTCATCGTGAGCCCTGTGTTTCGGCCGGACGTGATTGTAGCGGCGCATCAGTCGGAGGTCCCCGTGATGCCCGGATGCTTCACCGCCACAGAAATCCTGAATGCCTGGGATGCCGGTGCGGACATCGTGAAGGTATTTCCAGCGACCGCCGTTGGACCAGGCTACCTGAAGGACATTCGCGGACCGCTCCCGCACGTGAAGCTGATGCCCACGGGCGGCGTCTCGGTCGAGAACGTCGGCGAGTGGCTGAAGGCCGGCGCCGTTGCCGTGGGCGTCGGCTCTGCCCTGCTCGACCCGAACGCCATCGCCGCCAAACAATACGGACCGATCGCCGAGAAGGCCCGCCGGATGGTGGCCAACGTACGCGCGGCACGAGGACAATAGCGGCATGCCCAAGGTTGTGACGTTCGGAGAAATCATGCTGCGGCTCAGCCCGCCCGGCTTCGAACGCCTGCTGCAATCGCCCGTGCTTGCTGCCACTTTCGGCGGGGGCGAGGCGAACGTCGCCGTCAGCCTCGCGCAGTTCGGTATCGACAGTTACTACGTCACGCGCCTTCCGGCGAACGACATCGGCGACGCCGCCGTGCGCGCGCTGCGCGCCGAAGGCGTGAGGACCGATCTCATCGTCCGGGGAGGAGACCGCGTAGGCATTTATTTTGTGGAGGCGGGCGCGAGTCAGCGTGCATCGAGCGTGCTGTACGACCGGGCCCGGTCGGCCATCAGCGAGCTGGAGCCGGGCACGATCGATTGGGCGCGCGTGTTCAGCGGCGCCGACTGGTTTCATGTGACCGGCATCACACCGGCGCTCGGCGACAAGGCGGCGGTCTGCACGCGCGAGGCCCTCGACGCCGCCAGGAAGGCGGGCGCCCGCGTATCGGTCGATTTGAATTTCAGAAGAAAACTGTGGACGGAGAAACGGGCGCAGGAAGTCATGCGCCCGTTGATGCGCTCTGTCGATGTCGTCATTGCGAACGAGGAAGACATCCAGTCGGTCCTCGGGCTGGACGTGGCGAATACCGACGTCACCGCCGGACATCTGAACCTTGACGGGTATCAACAAGTGGCGCAGAAGGTGTCGAAGGAATTCGGCCCTTCGCTCGTGGCCATCACATTGCGCGAGAGCGTCTCGGCGAGCGACAACGGCTGGAGCGCCGTCTTGTGGGACAACGCACATTCGCGGTTTCTGCAGAGCCAGCGCTACGACGTCCGGTTGGTGGATCGCGTGGGCGGCGGCGACAGTTTCGCCGCGGGGTTGATCTACGGTCTGATCGCCGGACGCGAACCAGAAGCCGCGCTGCGTTTCGCCGTGGCGGCCAGCGCGCTGAAGCAGACCATCCCTGGCGATTTCAATCGCGTGTCGGTGGCGGAAGTGGATCGCCTGGCGAAGGGCGACGCGTCGGGACGCGTGCAGCGCTGATCGGCTTGGCCTCCGGCCGCGCGACGTAGAACGGGTCCAGCGGATAGCAGCCCGACACCATGCCCATCCGGGGACCGGTTGTGCAATCGCTGAACGTGCGGCAGATCGATTGCCGTCGCAGCGGTTTCCCGCTCAACACATCGGCGGGCAGATCGGGATACGAAAGCACGACCCTGCCGAGCCCCACCACATCCGTCATGCCTGTCCGCACGGCGTGCTGCCCCACATGTGGCAGCCACTCCTGTAAATAGCTATACGCAGAGCCGACGAACACCATATTGGGCAGGGCCGCTTTCAGCTGCGCAGTCGCTTCGATCTGTCTCGCAACGCCGCGCAGCGGATCTTCCGGCGGCTGATACCCGTCCAGCGGTGGGAAGTACGCGGGCCGCTGAATGTGCGGGTTGTAGTACGGGCTGCCGGCCGTCGTGCAGATCCATCGGATACCGAACCCTTCGAGCGCCTTCAGCCAGGCACGCGCCTCCTGGAGCGCTTCGTCGAGGTTCTCGCCGCTCACGACACCGAAGCCGGGCGCGTCGCCCGGCATCTCCTCGGGCGCGCCGATGCCATCCGCATCTTTTTTGTAGGGCACGAAGTCGAAGACCGAGACGCGCACCACCATCTGCAAACCTGGGATCGTGGCACGGATGCCCTGAATCACCTGCCGCGCAAACCGCGTGCGGTTGTCGAGCGATCCGCCGTATTTTCCAGGCCGCGTGCGCGCGCCGAGCAGCTCGTGGCCAAGGTAGCCATGGCACTGCTTGACGTCGACGAACTTGAAACCTGCGTTGTAGGCGAGCCGAGCGGCGGCGATGAAATCGTCTACCAGCCGGTCGAGCTCGTCGTCGCTGAGAATCCGCACACCCTGCGGGAATCGCTTGTCGAGCACTGGGTGACTGCATGCCGCCAGAGGCTCGGGGCGATTCCACACTTCTGGTCGGGCATACCGCCCCGAGTGCGTCAGCTGTAACCCCAGATACATGTCGGCGTCCGCGTTCGATCCAAAGCGCGCGCGATGCTCGGCAACGAGATCGTCGCACAGCGATGCGATCGAGGCCTGATTCGCCTCGTTCATCAGAAGCTGATGGGGATTGGCGCGTCCGTCCTGCCGAATCGCCACCGCTTCCCCGCCCCAGATCAGCTTGGCGCCGCTCAAACCAAAGTTACGCCACCGACGCCGGGTGAGATCGCTCGGCCGTCCGTCGGCGGTCCCGTCCCATCCCTCCATCGGAAGGATGCAGAAGCGGTTGCCGATGCGAACACCGTCCACCTCGAGAGGCAGCGCAAGAGGAGATGGATTGGCGAGAGTGTCGTCGAATTCGAGAGGGATCTTCGACGTGGTGAGATGCGCGCGAAACGCCGCGGCCGTCTTCAGTGACGCGACACGCGGAATCATTCAGGCCGTTGCACCATCTCGATCCGCACGACGTCAGGGCCTTCAGCGAACGCCAGCTGAACCATGGTTCCGTCACTCAGCTTCAAAGGCCGGGGCTCGGTGAGGATCTTCACGTTCTGCGCCTTCATCGCGGCCACCGACGCCTCGAGGTTGATGGGGCGGAATCCGATGTGATCGATCGCATGCCCCTGGCTCGGCGTCGAATCGCCTTTCTGCGCCAGCAGCCACACGCCGGTCATCTCGATCCCATCGATGCGATCTCTCAGCTTCCCCACGCGGCCGCCGAACTGCGCCGCGTACCATGCGAGCGTCGCCGCCGGATCCGGTCCACGCAGATGAATGTGATGCAGCCCGAGCTTCTGCGAGTCCTGCACCACTTCGATCTTCGTCCCCCACGGATCTTCGATAAACGCGAGCTTGAAGAGCCCGGGGACATCGCGCACAGCCTGCGTGATCTTCAAGCCCTCGGTTTGAAACGCCTTCATCGCCCCGTCCAGATTGGGAACCGAAAAACCGATGTGATCGACCGAGCTGCCTTCGCTCGGCAGGCTCGCCGGGCGCCGCTGAAAAATGATGCGCGTGTCGCCGTAGAGCAATCGATCGACGGCCTCGGCCATGATCTGGCCGCCGAAGTGCTCGCGGTACCAGGCCACGGCCTTCTCTGGTTCGGGGGCCGCCAGATGAATGTGATCCACGATCGGCTTGAACCCCTGGGCGGAGGCAGCGCCCGGCAGAGCAAGCAACGCAATGACCATCGACGAGAGCGTGGGGAGCTTCATAGGGATAGTCTAAACGGCGTCCCGGAAAAGATTCACTGAAAAAGCTGCAGCAGCCCCGTCGTCAGCCACGGTATGTAGGTGATCATCAACACGCCAATCAGCAGGATCAGATACATCGGCAACATCGCACGAACAAGCTCGAGAAGGGGCTTATTGAACCGGTAGGAAGCGACAAACAGATTCTCGCCAACCGGCGGCGTCAGATAGCCCAGCTCGGAATTGGCGATGAAGATGACGCCCAGATGGATGGGATCGATCTGAAAGTGCCTGGCAATCGGCACGACGAGCGGCACGACCACGATGATGGATGAGAAGATGTCCATGAGGCCGCCAACGACAATCAGGAACGCGTTCAGGCCAAGCAGGAACACCCACTTCGAGTGGACGTTTGCCTCCGTCCACTCCGCAAGGCGCGCCGGCACCTGCGCGTCAATCAGGTAGGTCGTGAACCCGACGGCGACGGCCAGAATAATAAGGATGCCGCCCACGAGCCCAATCGAATGACTCATGGCGCGCCGCAAATCGGCGAACCCTGCCAGGTCGCGTTGAATGAATTTCTGCACGACGAGCGTGAACAGCGCCGCCAGCGCCGCAGACTGAACCGTCGTCGCCCCGCCGAGCAGCGACCCGACAATCACGACCGGCAGCATCAGTTCCCATTTGGCGTGCCACGTCGCGGCAATCGCCTCCTGAACGGTGAACGGCCGGCGCAGACTGCCCCGCACCAATCCTTCGCGGACGCCAAGCGCCGCCAGCGCGCCGAGCATCAAACACCCTGGCAGGAAGCCACCGATGAAGAGATCGCCAATCGGCACTTCGGCGACGATGCCGTAGAGAATCAGCGGAAGTGACGGCGGAAAGAGCAAGCCGAGCGAGCCGGCCGCCGTCAGCAGGCCGAGCGAAAACCGCTCGCTGTAGCCGTCCGCGAGAAGCGCGGGCATCAGCAGCCCGCCGAGCGCGAGAATCGTCACGCCGGATCCGCCGGTCAACAGAGTGAAAAACGCGCACAGAATCGCCGTGACGACGGCTGTTCCGCCGGGTGCCCAGCCGAAGAAGGCGCGAAATAAACGGAGAAGGCGCTCGGATGCCTGTCCTTCAGCCAGGAGGAATCCCGCCAGGGTAAACAACGGAATAGCCGGCAGGTCGGCCGAGGTCAGTTGATCGTAGCTGCCGATGATGGCGTTGGCCGGACTGTCGCCCTGGACGAGAAACAGAATGACGGCTGCACCGCCGATGAGCGCGTAGATCGGCATGCCGAGAATCGCCGCACCGACCAGCGCGATAATCCACGGCCAACCGGACTGATCGAGCAGCAATTCCGGGTGAGTCGATATCCACGCGCCGACTGCGATACCCGAACCAGCAAGCACCCGGCCGATCGCCGTTGGCGAGGACTTCCAGACGAGGCGAACCGCAATCAAACCGAAGGCGATTGGGAACGCCATGTCGGCAGCCCACACCGGTATGCCGAGTGCAATCTCTTTTGCGGCTTCGCGGTGAACCTGCAGCAGACGTACACCGCCGAGCGCCAGGATGGTTGTGATCAGCGCGCCGACGAATGCGGCAAAGATTGCGGCCAGATGACGCGGACGCCCCTCGGGCATCATCGTGCCCGTCGCGAGCGCGAGCAACTTGCCTTCTCGCGCGGCAATCGCGGCACCGAGGAGTCCGACGAGCAGCGTGAAGTGCGCCGTAAACGGGGCTGCGCCGGGGATGCCCGTGTTGAAAAATCGCCGCAGCACCACTTCTGCCAGAGGCAGAATGATGATGCCGAGTGCTGCGAACGCGGCAATTCCGTCTTCCGTCCCGCTGGCAAGCGCCAGGGGCGTAGCCCGCCGGGCGGAAGTCACTTCGCGGGTTTCGCCTTCCTGAACGCGTCGCGCTCGCGGATAGCCAGGTCGTACACGTCGGCGGGAATCATCGCGCCTCGCTGCGTCGCGCCCAGATTCTCCGCAGCCGCACGAAACTCGGCGATGGCCTTGGGATCGAGCGTCTCAATCTGGAGTCCAGCCGCCTTCATCGCGGCGATCGACTTGGCGTCGAGCGCAGGAGCCTGCGAGTTGATCTGCTGTTCCATCGCCGAAGCTGCCGCGAGCATCTTCGTGCGATCGTCAGGCGATATCTTGCTCCATGCGGCTTCGGTCATCACGGTGGCCCCGACGAGCGGCGCCAGGCGGATGTCGAGCATATGTGGTGCATCCTTGAAGATCTGCAGCGCGACGGCGTAGACCGGTGGAATCGGCGCCGCGTTAATCGCGCCGCTCGGCAGGGTCAACTGCCTGGGGATCTCGCCGGCCGCCAGCGGCACGGCGTGGAAGCCGTTGGCCGTGTACCACTGCACCATCTTCGGGTTGCCTTCAGTCGTGTACAGCTTGGCCTCTTTCACGTCGGCGATCGTCCGGATCGGCTTCTTCGAAAAGAGCTGAACCCAGCCTGCGTTTCCCCAGTTGATCAGGTGATACTTCTTGGCCCGAAGGCGCTCTTGAATCAGCGGCGTCACCTTCTGCTGCACATGAAGGAGCTCTGCGTCGGACTCGAAGAAGAACGGAACGCCGAAGATATTGAACCCTTCGTCAATCTCGGAGAGACCGGCGACCATCAGCGTCGCCGCCTGAAGGCCATCCACAGCCATGCGAGCGATGGCCGACGACTCGCTCGGGATCGTGCCAGCGTACACGGTGAGCCGTACGCGTCTCTCGGTCGCCTTCTCCCAGGCGGTGCCCATCGAACGGAGGGCGCCCGTCCAGGGCGAGTTGTCTGGTGCAAGCGTGGCCAGCCGGACGTTGACGGGCGCCTGGGCGCCAAGCGTTACAGATGCGACAATCGCAAGCGCGATGGCAAGTCGATAAGGGGGCCTTCGGAACACGTTCACACCTCCACGGTCATTTCGAAGTCGGACTTGGTTCCAGGAACAGATCGTCGACGCGCTCGAGCAGAAGCTTCGCGCGCTTCTGATACACGAGGGTCACGAGACGATGGGTCGGATCTTTATCGGGATCGATGGCGATCGCCTGCTCGATGAGTTTAGTGAACTCACCACGATCCTGGTTGCTCTTCACCACACCAGTCGCCAACGCGACATAAGGAACCGGTGACAATCCCCGTTGAATCTCAACCGCACGCGCAAAGTACCGCCGCGCGCGCTCTTCGGAGCCGCCGAAGGCCTCGCCCTGGCTCTCGACCGTGATCATCAGTTCGGGGAGCGATCCGTTGCTCCACGTTTCGTCCAGTGCGAGCGCTCGCTCGACAAGCGCGCGGACGATGGGCCAGTCTATTAGCAGTTCGGGATGGTCGAGCCCGCCGGCCGAGATGGCGGCGCCGAGCGAGGCCGCTGACCAGTACAGGAGCTCAACGTGTTCCTTCTTCGCCTTGGCGAGAGCACCGGTCGGATTGGCCTTCAGCGCCTCGCTGATACCATGAAACTTCACTTCGAGCCCGCGCCAGCAGTAGTTCTTCCCGCGCTCGGCGAGCTTGAACGCGCGGTCGCTCAGCTCCTTCGATCGGTCGTAGTCATCGCGCTGCAGGGCTTCCGCATCGGCGGCGATGAACCCGAAGGAGTACTGCGCGAACAAGCTGCAAGTCGTCGTCAGGAGCGGTTCGTACTTCGGCACCGAGGACAGGAGCGATTCGTGCAGCATCAGGGTAAACGGCAGCGCATCCGCGACGAGCTCGGGGTCGTTGTGGGAGGTGACGGTGTCGCCTCCCTCGGCCAGGGTACTCGCGACGCTTTTGACGGCGAGAGAATTGATGGTACCGCAGCCGGCGAGCATGGCCACCGAAGCCACAAACATCCAGGCGTGGACAGCGCGACGGACTGAGAGGGGACAGCGGTTTAGACGCACAAATGGCTTCGACATTCTAATGCGTAAACCGCCCGCACAATGGCTCAGCGGCCGATGCCGGCAGCCGACTCGTCGAATTTTCTGCGGGTCCCGCGGAAGCGCCCTTAAAATGGCTCGGGATACGTCCTTCCAACGCGCCCGTAGCTCAGAGGATAGAGCATCGGCCTTCTAAGCCGAGGGTCGCAGGTTCAATTCCTGCCGGGCGCGCCAAAACGACAATGTGAGATTGGGTGATAGGCGATTTGGTGATTGGCTCGCAGAGCGACTAAGGCCTCTTGGGTTATTCTGGACCACGCGTTCGTCTTCGAGGGTTCCGACGTTTTATCGGAATGGGAAGGCCAGCAATGCGATCGTCCATTCTTCTGACGCTGACGCTCGCCTATGGCGCTTACGGGTGTGGGCCGGAGCGCGTTATCGGCCCGACGACCGGCCAGTCGAACCCGTCGTCCCAGATCGTGGAGCCGAACCCGTCGACCCAAGTGGTGGTGCCAAAACCGTCCCAAGTGGTGAACATCGACATCGTCGGACCAGGCAAGCCGAACGCGTATCTGGGCAGCGCTCCCGCATACGTCGTGGCTCCGGGCGAAACGGCCCAATTCCGCGCCATCGCGAAGTTCGCTGATGGAAGCACCCAGGACGTCACGAGCGAGGCAATCTGGCGGAGCTCGAACTACAACTACCTTTCTGCAGGCGACTCCGGCCTGTTCACCGGACAAAAGCCTGGTACCGCCACGGTCATCGCCGAGATGCCTCCCTTGAGCGCGTACGTCCCGACGAACCGATACCTACCGACGCATGACGTAGTGGTCTTGCCACAGAACACCTATGTTCTGGCCGGGCAGGTGTTTGAGTCGAGGGACCCTCTCGCGACCGTCGACGACGCGTATCTGGAGGTGAGGAGCGGCCCGGCCGCGGGCCAAGTTAGCAGCACCGGTTTCGCTGGCTATCGATTGTATGGGCTCACAGGCCCGACGACCGTGCGGGTGAGCAAGCAGGGGTATCAGACGCAAGAGCGCACGGTCACGGTCACCGATCACCAACTATTCGACATCGACCTGCCCTTAGCCGCCGCCCGGCTTGACGTCTCGGGGACGTACACATTCGTGCTGACGGCTGGGGATGACTGTGGTGTCGGCCTTGGAGATGGTGCCGTTCCGGAGCAGGCAAGAGAGCGACGGTACACGGCAGTCGTGAAACAGAGTGGACCAGCGCTCTCGGTCGAACTGTCTGGGGCGGTTTTCACGGAGCCCATGCCCAAAAACAGTCTGATCACGGGTCGGATCGAGCCTGGCCGCGTGTTGTTCGATTTGACGTGGTGGGATGCGAACTGGGACTCTGGTCCGCCTCGTATCGCCGAACGGCTGCCCTCGGGAGACGTCTTGATCGTGACCGGCACGGTAGCGGCGACCGTTTCGGACCGTCGCATCGCCGGCGCCCTCCAGGGAGGCCTTTACGTTTATCCAGCCGGCGCTGTCCCGCACGCAAGCGGGGCGACAGCCGCGTCTTGCTTCTCGAGGACACACAAAGTCGTCTTGTCGCGCTGACGGTCGTCGCGACAGCAAGCGCCGCGGGTGATGCGTTGCCGTTCAGCTTCAGAATCCCATTCTGAGACCGAGGCGCACGTAGCGTTCGGAGTACTCGCGTCCCGAGCTCTGCGTCGAGTTGATGACGCCGAACCCGTTGAGATTCCGCACGGTCCCGTCCGCATTGAGCTGCATGTTCGACACGTTCAGATTCGACGGATTGGCGAACGTCGCCCTGTTGAAGAGGTTGAATACCTCGAGCTTGAACTGCAGTGTCTTGGCGCCGCCGATATGGAACGTCTTGGTGGCGTTCAAGTCGAAATTGCGGACGCCGGGACCGCGAAGGCTGTTGAACGCGGTCGTCCCGAATCTCACGTCGGTCACGGAACGAAATGCCAACGGGTCAAAGTACGAACCGTTTGGCCCCGAATACCCGTTGATCGCCACATCGTCCTGAATCTGATCGGCTAGCTGAGGATTCCCGGGCGCGTTCAATGAGGCGGTGCTCGACGACACCGTGAACGGCGCTCCCGAGTAGGCCGAGAACGTTCCTCCCACCTGCCAGCCGCCTGCGATGGCCTCGAGCACGCCCCCGTTATTCAGGTGCGCGCGCCCTTCGCCGAACGGCAGCTGATAGATCGCCGAGGCATCGACCTTGTGAGGCGTGCTCGTGCCGAGCCGGTTCGCATTGAACGAGCCGCCGCCCTGCGTGGCTTTGTTCAAGTCGTAGTACTCGGGAATCGCGATCGTTCCTGCCCACCAGTTGATGGCGTGTGCGTAGGTATACGCCGAGGTGAATTGGAACCCATTCGTCATCCGGCGGCTGACGCTCAACTGCAGCGAGTCGTACGTCTGCTTGCCGACAGGCCTGAACACGTTCATGGCGGCTGTCGTTCGCAGATTGTTGACTAGTCCAACCTGGTTGAAGGGCTGGCTCGCAGCGCCGCCGCCAATCTGGCCGAAGTTGAGGTTGATTTGCCGGGTCGTGTCGTTCTGACGATTGGCCACGTAGCCGACGGTGACGTTCAAGGCATGCGGGAGCAATTTCTGGAAAGTCAGGTTCCAGGAGGTAATCGTTCCCCGCTCGTATTCACCTTCCAGCGTCGTGACGCCGGCGCCCGAGGGTAGCGAGACGACGCCGGAGGTGAGATCCAGCGACGGCACGAGAGGCACCCCTTCACTCAGCGATCCGACGGGCGTGAACGTGTTCGCCCCCGACTGGGTAATCGCGATGATCGTTGGAAACGCCTGGGCGATGCCGCCGACGCGCGAAATGGCGTTGTCGCTCTGTGGATTGCGCGAGAAGCCGGCGCGAATGACCGTATCTTCGGTTGGACGGTAGGCGAGCCCGAGGCGTGGCGTAAACAGATCCTTCTGTACCTTGATATCGCAAACCTGGGCACTGGCCGCCCCGATTCCGCACACTTGCAGCAGGTTCGTCTTGAAGTCGAACATCTCCAGGCCCCGGTCGGCTCTGGCGGGGAACGGATAGTACTCCCAGCGGATGCCGACCGACGCCGTCATCTTGGGGCTGATCTGCCACTGATCGCGGAGATAGACGCCGGTCGCCCATCCGCGAACCGTGGCTGGCCACTCGGGCCCCTTCGCGCCATCTGTATCGAGGAGCGGCGTCATCACCTGGGCGTTGCGCGACTGCGGGAGACCAAGCAGGAAGTCGGCGAACTGATTGAAGGTATTCGGCGCGGCCCCGCCGCTGAGCGCCGTGGCACCGCCGTTGAAGGTGAAGACCGGCACCGCCGTTTCGTAATGGTTGAGATAGTTCTTCTGGACGTCGAAGCCGAACTTCACGTTGTGCGTGCCTTTGTTCCAGCCCGCATTGCCGCTGGCGACGAGCTGGTTGTCGGCGTAATCGCGCATCTGACTTGGCGTGACGAGCGCCCATCCTCCCATGTTGAACATCGGCGCCGCGCGGTCGCGCGACCGCGGGGGCTGACACGCGTTGGGGATGGCGTAGTGATTGCCCCAGCATTCGTCCTCTGGACCCTCGGGCCCGACCCAGCTGTGATACGGCGTGTAGCCGAACACCCCATCGACGACGAACGTCTGTGAAATGATCGAGGTCGCCAGGACCGACCCGCTCGTGATGTTCGCCTGCCAGAGCCGCCCCACGCTCAGCGGGTTGAATTCGGCGCCATCGAGCGAGGGAAAGATGCCGTGGCTGTTCTGCCGGCTCGTGAGCCAGCTGAGCCGGTTGTTCAGGTTGAGCCGGTTGCCCGGTGTCCAGGTGACCTTCGAATCGATCTTGTGAAGGGTCGATTCATAGTTATCGCGTGCGTAATAGTTGTCGGTGTAACCAGGGCCCGTCGGCAGGACGAGGTCGTCGAGCAGACTCTTCGAGATCGAGTTGATGCGATTGGCTGGAATGAAGTTGCAGCTCGCAAAGCGCGGATCCGCGGTCGACGTGACGCCCGGACAATTCGCAAACGCGAAGGGGACGCGGCCCGTGCCATTGGCGGCGCCCGTCAGCGGATCGTAAATGACCGTGTTGGCGTTCGAGAAGTCGCCCCGGCGGAGGTCGGCGGGCGCCAGGGTGTTCAGTCCGGTGGTGCCCGTGGAGACTTCGCCTTCGGCCAGCTGAACCGTGCCGTCCTTCACTCGACGGATCTCACTTTCGACGCTGAGGAAGAAGAAGAGCTTGTTTTTGACGATCGGACCGCCGAGCGTGCCGCCGAAGATGTTCTTCGTGTCATCTCCCTTGTCGGCGTTCGCCGGCAGAAAAAACGGCCGGTTCTTCAATCCCGAAGCGGTGATGTATTCGAAAAGTGACCCGCTGATGTTGTTGGTGCCGCTCTTCACCTGCACGTTGACCGCGGCGCCGCCGGCCATTCCCTGGTCGGCGTCGAAGCTGTTGGTGACGACGCTGACGGTCTCGACGGCCTCGAGGGCCGGGCTGTAGGACTGAATGTCCGGGTACCACTGATTGGTCACCGCCGCGCCGTCAATCCGGAACAGAGTGTTGTCTGGCGGCTGTCCGTTCACCGACACGCCCATCGATCGGGCAGGATTGTTGATGCCCCCCGCCTGGATCATGTACGGCTGCGCCACGCCGGGCATGAGACCGATGAAGCTCTGATACGAGCGGCCGCTCGTGGGCAGATTCACAATCTGCTCGCTCGTCGTCTGCATCTGGACTGCCGCCGACTCGGTCTGCAACACCGCCGCCGTCCCGGAAACGAGCACCGTTTCCTGGAGCGCGCCGATCGTCAACTTCACGTCGACACGAACCGACGTGTTCTGCCTGACGACCACATCGCGCGAGCTGGCCGTCTGAAAGCCTGTCAGCGCCACATCGACCTGATAGGTACCCGTAGGAATGTTGGCGAAGTTGTATCCGCCGTTCGCGCCCGTGACGACTTCGCGCGACTGACTCGTTTCGTTGTGCGTAATCTTGACGGTGGCCCCGGGCACCGCGAGGCCGCTTTCATCGGTGACGTTGCCGACGAGCGTCCCGTACAGCGTCTGGGCCGATGCGAGACCCGGAAAGCCAAAGGACAATACGATGAGAACGCATGACAGCAGCCTCGGCATGCAACCCTCCCTGAGCGTTCTTCTGAAGGGCAGAGTCTAGCATCTGACCGGTTGACAGTTCCACCGCCGCGGCGCGACACTGACGACACACAGCTGTCATACTTGCCGTCTAATCTATGGACGGATTGAGAGAGACACGATGGATGAAACGGCCACGGCGCTGAAAAGGAGAAAGACTATGACACGAAGTCGCGTACTTATCACGGGACTGGCTCTACTCGTCACAGCTGGGGTCCTTCGGGCGCAGGTCACGAAGGAGACCGAGACGCTCAAGGGCGCAGCCCAGGTGGTCACCGAACAGATGACGGGGGAAGTCGTCTGGGTTCAGGGCAATACGCTCGTCGCCAAAATGCTGCCGCGAGGCTACTACAGCGTCTTCAACGTGAAGCCAGGTCGGGAGTTCATCATCGACGGACAGACCAGGCACATCGGTGATCTCAGGCCAGGCACGGTCTTGATCGCGACGGTGACGACGACCACACAGCCTGTGACGGTCCGCACGACGAGCAGCCTCACGGGTAGAGTGTGGTGGGTCCAGGGCAACTACGTGGTCCTGACCCTGGCAAACGGCGAGAACAAAGAGTACAACGTCCCCGACTCGTTCAGGTTCGTCGTCGAGGGCAAGCCCGCGTCAGTCTCTGAGTTGAAGCAGGGCATGAACGTGTCGGCCACCAAGATCGTCGAAGAGCCACATACCGAGATGTCGGAGAAGACGGTCATCACGGGTAAGTCGCCCAAGTAGGCAAGTAAGTAAGGATGGCGGGCTACGATTCGTGATTCTGTCGATACTCTGCCAACCACTGAGCGCTGACCGAGCCCATCCCCTCTTCTCGATGAAACCGTCGAGAGAACCACAAGAGGGATCCGACAACGACGGACAGGACGATCAGTGTGGTCACGGCCTGAAGACTGCCTTGTTCTCGGTCTTCGCTATTTCCAGCGCGGCACGCGCGTCATCGGATTCTTTCATCTGACGCTCGGCCTCACGCTGCGGTGCTTCCTTGGCGTCTAGGCGAACGGCCTCGTGCGGCGACACGCCTCGCGAGGAGTATCGCGGCCGCCATTCGAGATCCTGCATCACGGCTGGACGCTGGTGAATCAGTTTGACGACGTCGCTGCCCAGCTGGAATTCTCGATAACGCACCCGGCCTTGCGCATTGAGCTGCGGCACCGACAGGAGGAGTATGGAGGCGCAAAGTGCTATCAGAGAGTTCTGCACGTAGATGATGCTATGCGACGACCCCCGCCTTCCGCTGTGCAGAACAGCACAACTGCGAGTGGTACGAACAGCTATAGTCGCTGCATGTCACCAGAACCAATTCACGCACCAGTTGTCGATCAGGGTTTCGAAGATCGCTGGACGGCCTGGCAGGCGCGCGGAGCCGCAAACGATCGCGTAACAAAGCGCAAGCTGTTCATCATGGCCGCCATTCTCCTCTTGTCTGTGGCTATCCTGAACGGCCTGTGGCTGCTTCAATGAGACGGGTACTTCGCCTCTCCTGAGCTGTGCTATTCAGCACAGCCACCACCGTCGGCTCCGCGTATTGTTGTTTGCGAGTTTCAGCGGCGAATCAACGCACAGAAACAGGAAAGCACCGATGGCGCCAACAAACGGCACGATCAAACGGCTCGTCAGCGACAAGGGGTTCGGGTTCATCGCAGCAGGCGACGGTCCTGAGTATTTCTTCCACCAGTCGGCTTGCCAGGAGACCTCGTTCGACCAGCTTCGCGAAGGGCAGGCGGTGACATTTGACGTCGGAAATGGTCCAAAGGGCCCCAGAGGCGAGAACGTCAGGCTGGCATAGGCTCGGCGACTCGCAGTGAGCTAAGGGGTGCCAGACTCGCCGAAGGCAACGGTGGCGGCCTGCAGCCTCGCATGTGCCGTTTCGTACAGCCTCGCCGGCGGTTTCCGCGTAACCTTCCAGATGAATGACTCGAATAGCCTTCTTGGTCCTGGTGGCCATCGCTCTGGAGGCGGCCTCGACGGTGCCTGCACATGCCGATGCGCCCACATTGGCTGACGCTCAAAGCGCGTTCTTCAACGCGCACTACCAGACGGCGGCTGATCTTGCCCTCGCCCTGCAACCTTCGGATGCGTCCGACCTCGCCGCTCATGAGGTCCGGGCCTCGGCGCTGCACTTCCAGCTACGCGATGCGCTCGGCGATAACTCCGACAAAGGGAAAGCGTTCAAGCAGTGCCTCGCGTGCCCCGATCTGCTGACGGCCTTTCTGAGCACCACGACCCAGGGGCAGGTTGTCGCGCGTGGGCGACTGCGGATGAACCCGAGCGATGCCGAGGCGCTGTTTTTTCTCGGGAAGCTCAACCTGATCTACGTGTGGCTGCAGGTGGAAACACTCGGGCGGAAGACCGGCTGGAATGAGTACTGGGAAGCCCGGAGATCGCTGGACGCCGTTCTCAAAGACAATCCGCAGCACAGTCGGGCTCGAGTCGCGAGAGCCTGGATCGACTACATCGTCGACACAAAAATGGCGAGAGGCACGCGCTGGGTGCTCGGCGGAGGCAGCAAGAAGCGCGCGTTCATCGGCGCGCGCGAAGCCGCCAGCGCCGAGTCAGAGTTCTTCATCCGCGTGGAAGCGGAGTTCGCGCTCTGGGAGATGCTGGTCCGTGAGCGGAACGTGCCAGAAGCCACGACGATCGCACGAAAGCTTGCACGGGACTTCCCGGAAAACCGCAAGCTCACCAGGTTTCTCAACGCAGCCGATCCGGGCCTCCGCCCTTAAGGGGCCGGGGCACCGCGTCTTAACGATCGATCCATTCAACGTAGCCGCCCAGAAGTCCGTCGCGCACGATCATGATCTTGAGGATGCGCTCCTCGCGGAAGAGCTCGGCCGCTCCGAGGCGCGCGGCCTCGATTGACACATAGCGAGTCGACGCCGGCGGTAGTGCAGTGGCGGAACCGCGTCTCATTGTCGGAATCAGCCTGAACATGAAATCACTGTAGGCCACCGGTCGTCTTTCGGCTGTACCCAACAGCACAGTTTCCAGGTCGCTGTGTCAACTGACGCAGTCGGCGCATAGCGGGCCTGTAGGACGAACACTGGTTCGTAGCACTTCTCAGTAGACGAGGTTGGATCTATCTGCCAGAATCCCGGCCTTCCGCTTCTCCAAGCCACACAAGGAGCTTATGGCCATTCGATACTGGATGATCACCAACAGGAATCAGACGAAGCCCGGAAAGGCAGACAACGAGCTCGGCAGCGACGAGTCGAATCTCACATTCTGGACGTCCGACGCGGACGGCGGCGCCGCCCCGGTCAAGCTCGCGCAGTGGAAAAAGTGGGAGCGCGCTGCCTTCACCCGGGAGCTCAGTAAGGCGGCTCTCAAGTTCCCGCGCCTCCCCGAGGAGAAGCACGAAGACGAAAAGCACGTGACACTCTTCATTCACGGATTCAATAACAGCTCGAAGGACGCTTTGGGACGCTACTCGCAGATCTGTCAAACGATGTTTGACGGACCCAACGGCATGGGATTGTGCGTGCTCTTTTCTTGGCCTTCAGACGGGCTGAAGGTTGGGTACTATCCCGATCGGGCTGACGCGAGAGCAACGGCCGACGAACTCGGAACCGTGCTTTGCGACCTCTTTGACTTCCAGATCGCGAGCCAGGAAGAGGCAATGAGAACAGGACGGCTGACCTGTCGCGCGAAGGTCTCCGTTATCGCGCACAGCATGGGAAACTATCTCATTCAGAAAGCGATGCAATTCGCGTGGTCGCGGAAGAACCAGCCTCTCCTGCTCAGCCTGGTCAACCAGCTCCTCATGGTCGCTGCCGACGTGGACAATGATCTCTTCAAGGGCGGTGAGGGCATCGACCGTGCTGACGGAGATGCAATTGCGAATCTCTGTTATCGGGTGACGGCGCTCTACAGTGGTAAGGATGCGACGCTTGGCTTATCAGCCGGCATCAAGCACTTCGGTAAGCGAAGGCTGGGCCGGAGCGGTCTCGACAGATTGGTTGAGCCGCCGGATAACGTCTGGGACATCGACTGCACCAGATTCTTTGATGCGGTCGATCCTTCAAAAGCGCACTCTGCCTACTTTGACGTGCAAGACACGCGCAGGCTCATGAGGGAGATTCTCCGCGGAACCGACAGGACATTGGTTGAAAGCACATTCAGATAACTGATCGAACGTCAGTCGCGCTCGATTTTCAGGACGTGCGCGTTGATGCTGTCTGCAACGTAAACTGTCTTCAGGTCCTTCGACACCGCTAACTGGTGGGCCTCGCCGATGTCGTTTGAATCGGGGTTGTTGCCCCACTTGCCGAACCATCCCAGGATCTTGCCGTTCCAATCGAGCTTGAACACCATACCGTCCATTCCGGCCGACATCCAGAGACCGCCCTGCGCATCGACGAACAGCGCGCAGGCAAGATAGCCCAACTGAATTTCCCGCAGCCGCTTCAGGTTTCGATCGAACACGATCAGCTTCTTCGCGTTGCGGTCTCCTACCCACACTTCCCCGGCCGGGGATAGGACGACGGTGTGAGTCGTCGCAAACGGTCCCGTTGGATGAGCCAGGCTCGCGCTGGCAATGAAGCGCCCGTTCTTGTCGAATTTCATGATCCGCGGGTCCGAACCCTGCACGACGGGCGGCTTCGCGGCGACGGCGTGACGATCCGGCCGTGCGGCGTACGGGTACGTCGTACAAAACGAGCAGTCCTCGGGCGGCGACGTGCCGCCGTGCCCCTGGACGACATAGAAGTTGTCGTCCGGGTCGAATGCGATATCCAGCGGCTGATTGAACATCCCGTTCCAGGCGACGTCACTCCACGCGGCGTTTTCGCCGCGCTTGCCGAGCATCATCAGGACGTCGCCCTTCGGGTTCAGCTTCCAGAGCACGTTCCAATACGCGTCGGTCGCCCAGATGTTGCCGTATCTGTCGATCCGGAGCGCGTGCGGATTGATCGCGATGTTCGGGTTGAACACGCGCAGAACCTTCGTGCCGGTGGCGTCGTACTCAACCATTTCAATCTGCGCGTTGCGGTTGAAGACGAGCAGGTGCCCTTCAGGCGTGAACGCGACGGCAGCGACATTTCCGAATTTCTGACCCAGGGGCGGCACCGGTCGCGCGCCGAAGTGGAACGGCAACATCGGCACACCGGCAGGCGGCGCAGTCGGGGCAGTGGGCGCGGGGATGTTCGCGGGGTCTGGCCCGCCGTCACCCGGAGTGGGGCTTTGTCCGGCGACGACAATCGGCACGAACACCGTCACCAGCAAGAGCAGTGTGAGCTTCTTCATGATTGGAGATTGGGTGACAGGTGATTGGGTGATAGGGGTGGGTGATTTGGCAATTTTAGATTTCATATTCTAGATTTTAGATTTTCCGCCACCCGCCGGCTACCGACGTTCGATGCACTTCTTCAAGAAATTCCAACGCTTCTGCGGCGTTGGTGAAGAGTCCTTCCTTGACCGAACGAGGGACCCTGCCTGGCGCTTCGGTGACCGCCCACAATTCGGCGCCCTCGGGAACAACCCGGACACTGTAGACCCGCGTCTCGTCGCGCCGCGCGTATTGAAGCAGCGGTCTGAAGTCGGCGACGGCAATCACTTCGCCTACTCGGACGTCAGTCTTGCCATCTTCCTTCTTGCCAGCCACGTAGTGATTTTACAAGGTCTCGAGGCTGATGTCCGAGCCTGTCCTACATCCTACCGGCTGAGCGCCGAATTGCCGACATACCGCTCATGGGTACCCCGGGTCGAAACGCCACGATTCTCGTCGTCGACGATGACGCGCCCATCCGCACCATAGCCAAGCGGGTGTTGGAGCAGCGTGGTTGCGAAGTGCTGGTGGCGCCCGACAGCGCCTCTGCGTTCCGGGTCGCGGACGCACATCCCTCAGCCGTGCAATTGCTAATCACCGACATCATGATGCCGAAGGGAAACGGCATCACCCTGGCGAAGGCATTTCTGGCGAAGTGGCCGGATACGCGGGTGCTCTACATGTCTGGCTACGACGCCGAGACAATCGAGCTCGTGCCGAACCGTGGCGCGCCGGGCGGACCGTTTCTCACCAAGCCGTTTACGCCGGCGGAGCTCCTCGAGAGCGTGGAGAACCTGCTGCCCCTCGACTTCCCCGTGCCCGAACCGCTGCTATATGGAGGATCAGCAGATCCTGTCGTCTCTCCGCCCTCGACGTCCGATGCCGCCTACCGGCTGGAAAGCCCGGCCAAGTGTCCGCGATGCGGCGAAACCGTGACGACGCTGAAGGCCGTCCGGCTCTTGCGGACGCAGGTCAACTTCATTTCCACACTGCCCCGCCGCGGGCGTGTTTTGATCTGCTCCGAGTGCCAGGTCATCCTTCCTGCCGAGCTAACCAACTTCTAGCAGCGCGCGTCTCACGACCGAGTGCAGATAGACAATTTCCGCGTCCGGGAGTCCCTGCCCGAAGCTGGTCAGCCCGTGTCTCGTCTTGAGGGTTACGCCGCGCCCTTTTGCAAACCGGCTGATCGCCCTCAAGATTCGCTCCGTGTTTGGCCCGATCACCGGCCCAGCCCGCGGAGCGCCGCGCGACTGAATCACCGCCTGTTCAGCGTGCCGCCTTGACGCACCTGCCGACGACTCCGCCGTGCTGTAGTCCAGATCGATGATGTCGGCGAGCTGGTGCGACGCGGTTGTGGTCGTGAACCAGGCGCCGCGTTCCTGAATGCGGACACCTGACTCTGAGATCGTGACGATGGTCCGGCCGCGGCGCGACCGCAGGAACGCATTGAGCGCGATCGTCCAGGGCAGACCGACGAACATGAACAGCAGGAATCCGAGAAAAATCTGTCCGATAGCATCCGGCGTCTTCGTCTGGCGGAAGAACTGCGCGAGCGGATTGAAGACGAACAGCGGAATCGCGGCCGGTAGCGCCATGAGGGCGAACTGCGCTGGGTGAAATTGCGGCGAGGGAATTGTCAATGTTGTTACGCCGTTCTCAACAGTGACTTCGCTCCTGGCGGCCGCCGGCCTTTCGACGACCGCCTGCTCTGCCCCTTCTGTTCGAATCCGCTCACGTATGGGCAATTCTTCCGCGCCTACCGGCATTCGGCTCGGATGATCGGTCGTCGCATCTTCGATTTCGAGCCTGAGATGCCGTGCGATGACGGATGCCCATGCCCTCGCTTCCGGATATTGTGTCGAGCTACAGAGAGGGAGGCTGACGCCCGTACGCGCATGCAGGCTGACAGGAAATTTGTCGGCGGTGTCGGAATCCCCGGCCTCGAATGCGAGCATCACCGTCGAGTATTCCCCGGCCTGGTACGTGCGCGACCGCATCGGCACGAGCAGGCCCCACTGTTTTTCGACCACGCCCCGAGTGGCGTCGAGGGTGATCCAGCTTCGACCGAAGACCAGCGCCGAGCCCACCACGGTGAATACCGTTCCCAACAGGGCCAGCAACGGCCACGTTGCGGGAGACGCGTCGCGGGCATTTTCTATCCGGACCACGCCGGCCGCCGCCAGCGAGACAAGAATACCCGCGCACAGGAATGGCAGGCCGAACAGGGCCATGCAGCCGCCGCCTTCGCGCAGCCGCATCCGCCCGGGTGCCACCTCACGAAATGAGCGGGTCATAATACAGGTCTTATCGGACGATCGAATCAAGGAGGCTGCATGAAGCACAACATGACCACAACGGCGTTTACGCTGGACGGCTATCGCATCGTTGAGACGAAGGGCATCGTCCGAGGGGTCATCGTACGCTCGCGTTCGGTCGTCGGCACCATCGGCGCCTCGCTGCAGACGCTTGTCGGAGGCAACATCTCGCTTTTCACGGAGCTCTGCGAACGCACGCGGGAAGACGCGTTCCAGCTGATGCTCGACCATGCAGGCCAGCACGGAGCGAACGCCGTCATTGGCGTTCGCTACGACGCCACCGAGGTGATGGGCGGAGTAACCGAAGTGCTCTGCTACGGCACGGCCGTCGTCGTGACGCCTTCACAGCCGTGAAGCAGTTGCTCGTGCTGTGCGTCTTCACGGCGGCATGTGGACCAACCATGGGTGAACGCCAACCGTCGGCCGTTCCACGCGCCACGTCGTATCTGAACACGCTCATCAGCGCATCGAACACGCCAGGAATTCAGTACGTCGTGGTGAATGCCACCGATGTGGTGTTCGAATACCACGGCGGCTGGGCGGACATCCGCCGGGAGGTGGCTGTCGACGCCTCCACGACCATGATGGCCTACTCGATGAGCAAGACAATCACCGCCATTGCCGCCCTGCAACTCGTCGAGGCCGGGAAAGTCGGGCTCGACGATCCGGTGGAACGGTACGTCGACTCGTTCCCTTACGGTACGAGCGTGACGGTCCGGCAGCTGATCTCGCATACGTCCGGCATCCCCAATCCAATTCCCTTACGATGGGTGCATCCGGCGGCTCGTCACGGAAGCTTCGACGAGAACGCCGCGCTCGCAGCCGTTCTGCGCGATCATCCAAGCCTGTCATTCGATGCCGGAACGAAGTACGCCTACTCGAACATCGGTTACTGGCTGCTTGGGAAGGTCGTCGAGCGGGCAAGCGGCCAGGCCTTCCCGGCGTATGTCAGCGAGCACATCCTGCGACCGCTGGCCATCGCTCCGCGAGAACTTGGGTATGTGGTAACGGATTCCACCCATCACGCGACCGGATATCTCGAGAAGTACTCCTTCATCAACCTCGCCAAAGGATTCCTGATCGATCGCGACTTGATCGGTGACTATGCAGGCCGATGGCTGGAAATCCGAAGCCACTATCTCAATGGGCCCGCATTTGGGGGACTGGTCGGGACTGCGAGTGGTTTTTCGAAGTTCCTTCAAGACCAGCTTCGTGGAACGTCGGTGCTGTTCAACGACACCACGCGACGGCTCTTTTATGCTCCGCAACAGACGACGCAAGGTACTCCCCTTGCGATGACGCTCGGGTGGCACATCGGCGATCTCGACGGCACGCGCTTCTTCTACAAAGAGGGCGGGGGCGGAGGGTTTCACTGCATGATGCGCGTGTACCCGGGAAGCGGCATCGGCACCGTCGTCATGACCAACGCGACGGGGCTTGATGTCCGGCGCGTTTTGAACGCGCTCGATGCCTCGTTCGTGGCTACTGGACTTTGACGATCGCGACGCCGGCCGCCTGAGGTACCGGCTGCTGGGATCCGGTCGGCGTCAGATGGCCAGTCTTGTGATCGATCCTGAAGACGACGACATTCTCGCCTGCCTGATTGGCGCAGAACAAATACTCGTTCGACGGATCGATCGTCAGGTTGCGCGGAGTCCGGCCGAGGCTCGGGATGTACTCGACGAACGTGAGCGTGCCTTTGCCGGGATCGACTGAATACAACGCCAGACTGTCGTGACCGCGGTTGCTGACGTACAGCCACTTGCCTTCTTTGTCGATCTGAATCTCGGCTGTTGAATTGTTCCCGCTGAAGTCGTCCGGCTTCGTCGAAAGGGTCTGCAGCGCTTTCAAGCTGCCTTCATGAATTTCGAAGACCGTCACCTTCGAATCGGTCTCGTGATTCACATACAGGAAGCGGCCATTCGGATGAAGTTGTAACCGCCGAGGGCCGGAGCCGGCCGGCAAATTCACAAACGGCGGTTCCAACGGTGTCGCGGTACGACTAGCAGCATCGACGCGATAGCTGTAGACGCGGTCGAGACCAAGCTCGGCGACGTAAGCGAACTTGCTGTCCTTGCTGAACACGATTCCATGCGCTTTCGGCCCGGGCTGGCGCGGCGAGAGCGGCTTACCTGTGTGCTGGTCTGTGTAGAACGGCTCGCTCAGCCTGCCGTCTGCCTCGACGCCGTACAACGTGAACGTGCCGCTGTTGTACGTAACGGTGCCGGCCAGCTTGCCGCTCGGGTCGAGCACGACCTGATTCGCAAGGTCCCCCTTCGCCGACACCTTATTAATAAGGCTGAGCATGCCGGTCTTGTGGTCGATCCGGTAGGCCGAAACGGTATCCATCTTGTCCGGGCTCTGCCACGTCACCGAATACAGATATTTTCCGTTCGGCGATGCCCACACGTGGGCAGGATTGGCAATTTCGGCGGCGAGGCCGAGAGGCGCGAGCGTGCCGCTCTTCGAATCAAACCTGAAGGAGTAAATACCCTTCGAGGCGGATGTCGTCGTCGCATTCGGCTGGGTATAGCTGCCTGCAAACAACAGATAGTCGCCGGCCGCCTTCTGCGCAGGTGCGGTCGCAGCGGACTGCCTCGGCACTTTCAGGAACTGATCCGGCGTCAGCGCGCGCGGAGTAAACCGCGCCTGCCTCACCGCGCCGTTGAAGTAGTTCACATGATTCATCCGCGCGGCGACAGAGGCCGCACCTGGGCCCTGCGGCTTGAACGCCAGCTCGGCTTCGCCCTGAAGCTCGCCATTCACATAGCTGCGGAACATCTTTCCGTCATATGTCGATGCCACGTGATACCACTGCCCGATCGGATGCAGCTTGTCGCGAAGCAATAGCGCTCGGTTATAGCCAGGACCGCTGACAAATGCGTCGAGACACCACTGATTGCCGTCGATTACGCGCAGCTCGAACAGAAAACGCGCATTCGCGTCCTGGGTACTGCTGCCGGTGAGGGTGACGAGCTGGCCGTTCGCGGGATTGCGCTCGGCGAGGTGAAACCACCGCTGCTCGGGTGCGCCGCCGTCCGGACGAAAGATCGCTTCGAAGGTGAACTGCTCGGCGCCGGCCAAGGGATGCTGATCGAGGTAAATCGAATCATCGACGCCGTCGAACTGAACCGCCTTGCCAAGGGGCGTGTCGATCACCTTCGGATTGCCCTCGGCCTTGACCGGCAGGCCCCCGATCTTCTCGAGCGAATCGAACGTCCACGTCGTCTGACGCGGCGCGTTCTGCGCCGCGCCGCCAATTGCGGTTGCGACGACCAGCGCGACAAAGGCGGGCAGTAGAACTATCCGGTTCATTTGATCTTCATCGCCTACTTACGCGCGGCGATCTCCGTAACCACGTTCCATACATACCGAACGAAGGGATAGAGCGACGACTCCGCGAGCCGCTCGACATCGCCATGAGGAGGATAGTCAAGGGCATCGGATTCGGTAGACGCAGGCCCGATGCCGTAGGACGGGATTCCCTTCGCACGAAGCTGCGCCTGGTCGCTCGCTCCCGTGGACATGGACGGCAGCACCGCCGCATCGGGATAAATGGTATTCGAGACTTGTTCCATCACGCGGTACATCTCGGTGTCGAGCCTCGAGGCGGGCGACGGTGGCCGCGATGGCGGCAGCGGGACAATCTTTACCGCCGGATCGCCGATCACCCTCGTCATTTCTGCATAGAACTTTTCGATGTCCTCACCCGGCACCGCGCGGATATCCAGCGTGGCTTCCGCTTCCGACGGGATCACGTTTGCGCCAACGCCCGCTTTCAACATCGTCGGGACGACCGACGTGCGCAACATCGAATATTCCGCGGGAGAATGTTCCCTCAGATATGCCTGGGCAGGTGCCGCCGTTTTCTCATCGAGCAGCGACTTGTAGATCGCCGCGCGTTCCGGCGGGCTCATCAGGGCCAGCCGCTGAAAGTAGGCGCGCGTCGTGTCGTTCAGCCGCATGGGCGTTTCCCATCGGCCCACCTTCTCAACAGCTGCGGCGAGATGAACGAGCGCATTGTCCATACGCGGGACAGAGCCGTGACCGGCAGTGCCCGTCGCCACCAATCGCACCCGCGCCGGCAGCTTTTCGGCCGTACCGATGCTCACCGATGCGACCCGGCCGCCTTCGATTCTCGCGCCGCCGCCTTCGGTCATGGCAAATTCCGCGTCGATCTCGTCGAAATGTTCGCGGACCATGTAGTTGATGCCGACTCCAGTGATATCGGCCTCTTCAGCTGATTCGGCGAGAAAGATGACGTCGCGATCCAACTGAACGCCGAGGCGTTTGAGCATCAGCATCGTGATGAGATTCGCCGCCAGCACCGGCTTGTCGTCCTTCGAGCCGCGCCCCCAGATGTAGCCATCCTTCATCACGGCGCCGAACGGATCGACGGGCCACTTTTCGCGCTGCACGGCCACAACGTCTGTGTGGGCCAGGATCAGGAGAGGCCGCTTGGAACCGTTGCCCTTGAGTCGCGCCACCAGGTTGGGGCGATTCGGGTCGAGAGCGAAGGTCTTGGTCGGAATGCCTTCCGCGTCGAACACCTTCTTCAGATAGTCCACCGCAAGAATTTCATGGCCAGCTGTTGTGTCCAATTGCACGAGGGCACGATAGCGTTCAAGGATTTCCGGACGGAGCTTGTCCCAATCAATCGGCGGAACCTTCACCGGCACTTGCGCGTCCAACGAGCAAAGGGATGCGGCGACGATCGCGAGTACGGTGAGGCTGCGCTTCATTTGGTTCTCACAGCAAACGGCGGCAGATACCCCGAGCCTTTCACCGGCACGTCCTCTCCCGCGATTTCGTGCTCTTCGAGCAACCATCCCCATAGATGGCCAGAGGGCATTTTTTCACTATCGATCTGAATGTAGAGCTTGCGACTCCGGAGCGCTGCCAGCTGGCTCGCGTCGAGCTTCTTCTGACCCGAGACTTTGCCGGCAGTGTCGCCTTCCAGCGTCAGGTCGAACTGCGCGTCCCCCGGAATTCCGGGTCCCCTGCTCAACGAGAGGCGGGCTTTTGTCGCTCGCCCGGACAAACCTGTGAATGTTCCAGAGATGGTGATGGTATCGCCGTCCAGCGTCGCGGTCGCCGTACCTTTACTACCGATAATGAGGGGCTGCGTCTCGTCATTGTGGGGCAGCGGCGACAGATACACCTGGTATTTCTCGGCTGCGGCCAGCGGAACGAATGCCAGAACAGCCAATAGCACAATCAGACTTTTTTTGATTCGCGCGGGGCCCCACCCCCGCGCGCTGCCGTCGCTTACGCTCCGGATCTTGGTTGAATCGGTCATCTGCTTAGAGCATCTTTCTTGTGACGAAATCACCAAATCACCAAATGCCATATATCACCCGATCACCTATCACCCAATCTCCAATCGTCCTAGTTCACGTTCTTCGGCAAGCCAAAGACGTAGACTCCGTGGCCGATCGTCGGCCGCTGAATCTCGCCGCGCAACATCGTCGTCGGCTTCTGCTCAGGACTGCCGCCGTTGTAACCGGTCGGCACGGCCACGAACTGCTCGCCGCCGACGCTGAATGTCGTGGGATATCCCTGCGCCGTCGTGGGCAGCCGCGTCTCCCACAGCGTCTTCCCGGTCTTGATGTCGAACGCGCGGAACGTCCGATCGAAGTCGCCGACGAACCCGACACCGCCCGCGGTAGTAATGACGGACGTCAGGAACGGGCTGCGCTGTTGAAAGCTCCAGACCGGCCGCATGGTGTTGGTTTCATAGGCGGACAAGCGCCCCAGGTTGCCGTCGGTTCCAGGCATTTCGTAAAACAACTGCGGGCCGCCGCCGTACATCGCGCAATTCTGGCTGAGCGGGAGAAGCAGCAGGTCGTTGGACGGATCGTAGCTCGTGGCCTGCCAGTTGTGGCCGCCGGACGGGCTCGGGCATGAGGCTACTGCCTGACCGGGCTTCTTCTCGAGGATGTCGTCGCGATAGGTCGTCCGGCCGGTCTTCATATCAATGGCCGCCCACACATTTTGGAAGACCGTTTCCTTCACGTCGAGAAATTTTCCCGTGACGCGATCCAGTTTCCACATCAAGCCGGACTTCCCGACCGTCATCAACGTCTTCTGCGACCCATGATCGATCAGCGTGCGCTCGAACACCTCGTCGAGGTCGAGCGTTTCTCCCGGCGCGTTCTGAAAGAACCACTTCAGCTTGCCGGTGTCGGGATCGAGGGCCAGCGTGGTGTTCGAATAGAGCGCATCGCCGTTGGGCCCGCGTTGATCGCGACTGGATCCCTTCGCCTGACCTGTACCCCAGAACGCCAGGTTCAGCTGAGGATCATACGTACCGGCAATCCATGTGTCGGCGCCCGAGCGTTGATCGTCGGTGAGATTTCCCCACGTATCGCCGCCCGGCGTTCCCTTGCGTGCGACCGTGTAGAACTTCCATAGTTGCTTTCCGGTCGCGGCGTCATAGCCGGCGATGAAGCAATGGTCCTTGGCATCCAGCTCGTTGCAGCGCGTAATGCCGACGAGCAGCTTGTCTTTGGCCACCATGATGCCGCCGATCTTGTCGTCCGGGAATTCCGCGGGCCTGGTTTTCCAGACAATGTTTCCCGTGCGCGCGTCGAGCGCGTACAACGTGGCGTCGGTGGCCGGATAGAACACCAGATTTCCATAGAGCGCCATCGTACGCGTGGCGTTCTGGCCTGGCGTGTTCATGGGACCCAGCCGATGCTCCCAGAGCAGGTCCCCCGTCCGGGCGTCGAGCGCCTGGACCGTGTTGCTGACGTTTGTCGACAGGAACATCACACCATCGTGCACAAGCGGAGTCATCTGCTGCCGCATGCCGTCTTCGAGCGGCCATGCCCACTTCAGCTGAAGCAAGCCCGCGTTCCTGGGCGTAATCTGCGTCAGCGGGCTGTTGTTCCAACCCGAATAGTTCCGGTAGTGCATCAGCCAGTCGCCTTCGGGCGGACTCGCGAGCATCTCGGGCGTGATCGAACTGTAACTCTTGATAGTACCAGCCAGGGTCAGACCCATTCGCGCCGGCGCCGCTGCCGTCGAGTCGTCGTCCCCGCCCCGTCCACGACCGCCGCGGCCACGGCCGCCCCGTCCTTGTGCAGCCGGTGCAGCGGCCGCAGCCGTCAAGCCAGCAGGCATCTGGCCATTAGCCACCGACACAATCGCGATGTTGGTTTCGGGAGTAAGGGCGCTCGACCCGGCCTGGGCGCCGTTGGCTTTCAGAATGAACGCCACGATCGATGCGTACGAGTCGGCAGAAAGACTGTTGGGATTTTCAGGCGGCATCGACGTACGGATGCGCGTGAACAACTCCTGGGTTGTGTGAGGCCCCCATGAGCTCATGAATGTCGCACCGGCAAGTGCAGGCGCCTCACCACCGCCGGAGAGCGTCCTGCCGTGACACGCAGCGCAACTCTGAGTGTACGCCGCCTGGCCTACCGTCGCCTGCTGGTCGGTGTACGGGGCACTTTGCTGCGCCCGTGTGGCTGCTGACCACCCGCTGAACGTTCCGGCGATCGCGATGACTGTGAGTGCGACTCCGTATCGTGTTTTCATAATCTATTGTTCTTGCTGTGCCCCACCGCCGCGACCTGCCGGAGCCGGCGGAGGAATCGTTCCCTGGCGCGTGAGGAAGGCCATGAGGTCTTTGAATTCGGCGGGCGTCAGCCGTTTATCGTAGTCGGTCGGCATCAGGCTCTTCGGCTCGACCACAACTTTACGCAGTTTCGATCTGTCAAACGAACGGATCTGCTGGTCGGTGTCGATCATCTGGAGCGAATACCCATCTTCGTTCAGGAGCACGCCGTCGACGATCTTCCCGTCGCCCAATGTCACGTGCACCGGCAAATAGTCATCCATGGTCGGCAGGTTCCTCAGATGCGCGCCGCCGCTGCCATAGACTTTATGCTTTTCCTTCGTGAGCGCGTCAACGATCGTGCTGGACTTTCGAGTGCCCGCAATATTCGAGAGATCAGGTGCCATGAGCCCGCCCTTGCCGGCAAGCATATGGCACGTGCCGCATTGCCCTTTGCCCCAGAACACCGCCTCGCCGAGTGCGACATCTCCGGGAAGCGGGTTGTCGATTGCCGTGCCACGAAGAGCGTGAATATAGGCGACGAGTTTCCAGATATCCGAATCCGGAAGGCCTTGGGGCTTCATGACCGTGCCCGGCATGCCGTTCTTGATGACGTTGAACGTCTGCGAATCGGAACGCCCAAGGTCCACACGGTCGCCCAACACCATCGCTGGTCCGATTTCTCCGCCACCACCGTTGGCGCCATGACATGCGGTGCACGTCTTGTGGTAGAGCGCGTCACCTTCCGCGATCGCCTGTGCGTTGCCGATAGCAGGATTCGGTGGGCCCGCTCCCGCGCCGCGTTGGCCCATGAGCGACGCCACGGAGCACACGACGAGCAGTGTTGCAATGAAAAGGCCTGTCTTCACGCCCGCCTCCTAATTCGCATCGGAAAGACCAAACGCGATGACATTGGTTCCCGACATAATCGCGAAGAACTGCTGACCCTCGACGCTGTAACTCACTGGAGCAGCGGTGATGACGTCCCCTGTGTTGAAATGCCACAGGGATTTTCCGGTCTTCGCGTCGAGAACACTCACCTGGCCAAATTGCTCGGGGGCAAACAGAATTCCGCCAGCTGTCGCCATCAGCCCAGGACCGTAGTGATCCGACCGAACGGCTTTGTACTCCCAGATTCTCTTTCCAGTGAGGGCATCAATCGCTCGCACATACGCCTGCCAGGGATCGCTAGCGCTTTCGAAATACCCGGTCGGAGAATCCGGATCGGTGCTGGATGTGATTGTGTTCACGCCGCAGCCTTCGTGCGTCACGACGTAGAAATATCCCGTATCGGGGCTATAGGCGGGAGGGGGCCAGTTTGTCGCTCCTGCGGTTGAGGGGCACGTGATGGTTCCTTTGACCGACGGTTCATGGCCAGGCGCAAGGATCGGTCTTCCTTCCGGACTCAGCCCTGTCGCCCAGTCCAATTTATCGATGAACGGCGTGCCCAGGAGATACTGGCCGTTCGTTCGATCCAGCACGTAGTAAAACCCATTGCGGTTGGCGTGCAGCAGGAGTTTCCGCGGCTGTCCTCGGAAGTTTGCGTCCACGAGTATCGAGACTTCCATCGAATCCCAATCGTGGACGTCGTGCGGCGTGTTCTGGAAATGCCACTTGAGCACTCCGGTCTTCACATCAATCGCGACAATGGATTCGCTATAGAGATTGTCACCTTCACGTCCCTGCCCCGTCCATTGTGGGTTGGGCTGCCCGGTTCCGTAGTACAGCAGACCCAGGACCGGGTCGTACGACCCGCTGATCCAGATCGGAGCGCCGGCAGGTGTCCCGCCTCCCCACGTTTTGTAGGCCGGTTCGTTGGGCTTCGGCACAGCAGACCAGTTCCATAGGTGCTTTCCGGTTTGTGCATCGTAGGCCTGCATGAAGCCGCCGCCAACCGGTCCCCGATTGCCGGAGACGATCACCTTGCCGTCGGCGACAAGCGGCGCCCCGCCGGTGATCGGGTGCCCGCCTTCCGACTTCACATCCCAGCGAACCCCGCCGTTACGAACATCGAGCGCCACCAGATGGCTGTCTGAGGTGACGACGTACACCTTGTTATCGTAAAACGCCGTGCCACGCTGTCTTGTGGTGGATACGGGCGGGCGCTGATACCGCCAGAGGACGTTGCCGGTGCGAGCATCGATCGCGTCGAGGCGATTGAAACCGGAAATGTACATGACGCCATTCACCACAATGGGCGTCACTTCCCCTTCCTCGATGTTGTCAACGTGGTACACCCACTTTGATTGCAGCCGCGACGCGTTCGCCGTCGTCACTTGCTTCAACGTCGAAAAGCGCTGGGAGGTGTAGGTCCCGCCATAGGTCACCCAATCCTTGGGATCTGGATTGAGCAGCATCTGATCCGGTGTTCGCACCTGAGCCGAGGACCCGGCGCAGAGCACGAGAAGGGCCACGCAGAGGACCGCGACATTTTTCGTAGACACGAGGATCTCCTTACGGTTCAACAGGGACTGAGGGACCGTACAGGGAGGACAGACAAGGAAGGAAAGGTGCGCAGCGCCACAAGACGCTCGCACCCTTCGCACCCCCCGCACCTGCGGCACCTCCCGCACCTGCGTTAGAAGACCAGCTTCAACCCAAGCTGCAACCGGCGCATCTCGGTGCGCGTCGCGTTGATCGTGCCGAACGCCACGGAATTGAACGTCGTGTTGGGATCTGCCCAGTTCGGGTGATTCAGGAAGTTGAACGCCTCGAAACGGAACTGGATGTAGTCGCCGCTCGAATTGATATGAAAATCCTTCGACGTCGAGAAATCCCAGTTCATGATACCGGGGCCGATCACCTCGCTGCGGCCCGCTGTGCCGAACGTGCCGGCCGCCGCCCTCGAGTACGCGGCCGTGTTGAACCACTTGCTCACCGTCGGATTCTCGATGGCTGTGTCGGCGGTGAAATCGCGATTCGGCCTGCAGCAGTTGCCGACATTCGCGGTGTCCTCACCAGCCCCAATGGTCAGTGGGAATCCCGACCCGATCGTGACGACGGAGGTGAGCTTCCAGCCTCCGACGATCTTGCCCAGCGTTCCCTCGCTCAGGTACTTTCTGTTGGGTCCGACCGGCAGATCGTAAACCACTGACGTGACGAACCGATGCCGCTGATCGAACACCGACGGACCGTCTTCACAATCCAGGCAGTGTGAGTTCTGCGGGTTCAGCGGATCCGTGCCCAGCGTGCGGATACCGCTCCCGTTGTCGGTCGACTTGGAAAAGGTGTAGGCGCCAAGAATCGTCAGGCCGTCGGCGTAGCGCCGGGTCAGCTTCATCCCCAGAGATTTGTAGGCGGAATAGCCGACATTGGCCGCACCCTGGAACAAACCGTATTCAGGAAATGGCGTGCGCGAGACTATCGAGGTAGTCCCTGGAACCGGCTGGTTCGCCAGGTTAATCCAGCGCTGGAGCTCGCGTCCCCGCGATCCGAGGTAACTCACCTCCAGGGCCATGTTGCTCGAGAGCTCCTGCTGGACACTCGCCTCCCACTCGTCGACATACGGCGTCTTGCGATCGATGTTGCTCGTCAGCACCAGAGGCCTCTCGACGCACAACACCCCAGCGGGCGTATTGCACACATTCCCGCCGCCGAAATTGAACGGATCCTTCCAGGTCGAAATCAGATTGGTTGAGGTGGACTGCACTGTCAACCGCCCCTGAAGATTTCGGTTCATGTCGAACGCAATGTTCCCGATATCCTGGACGTAGAACCTGCCGACGCCTCCGCGCAGAACGGTCTTTGGCGTCAGGCTCCATGCGGCCCCGAGACGAGGTGCGAAGTTCGTCTTATCGGACTCCACCATCGGATTACCCAGACGGCCGTCCCTTGTCACCTGTATGCCGGGAGCGAAACGAATCCCCGCATCTTCATAGAAGTCACCTGTGCCCGCTCGGACCAGAATGGGATGCTGGCTCATGTCGGGTACGTTGGGTTGCTGCGCATCAACGGGAATGATGGCGATAATCTGCCGTTCCGCGTTGTCGGTCCATGGTGGCGTGAATTCGTAGCGCAGGCCGTAATTGAGCGTGAGGTTGGACCGGATTTTCCACGTGTCGCTGACGTAGTACGAATGGCTGAACGCCGAGAGTCTCGCCACCGCCAGACCGGACGCATATGACCACGTCCCCAGGTAGCCGAGCATGAAATCGGCAAAGCCGTTCCCCGTCGCCACGTTGTTGTTGAATCCGGCGGAGCCACGCGCGAACTGGTTGCCGTCCTGGTTGTAGTGGTCGACCCGCAGGTCGGCCCCCGCTCTCACGAAGTGCGAGCCGTGGTTCCAGGACAGGTTCTCGGTGAACTGCCAGTTCTGGTTCTGATTGATGTAAGGGGAATTGGAATCGGGCCCGAAACCTGAAAACCCTGCGACGCCAATGCTTGGAAGGCCCCACGCTTCCGGCGGCACCGGTGTGGGAAGCGGAATGCCTACCTTCGCGATCGGATCGAACACGTTGTTCAGCTCCGTGCCCGCGGCGTTGTAGAACCGGTTGTAGCCGAAGCGCATTTCATTGACGAGCGTCGAGCTCAGGACGCGTGTGTTATCGATGAGGGCCTGTTGCCCTCTCGTGTCCACGGTCCCGCCGTTGAGGTAAATCCCCCCGGTGAACTGGTCCTCGCTCGTCCAGCCGTAGCGGCCATACCAACTCGACTTGGCGCTCTCCGTGAAATCGATGCGAGTGTTGAACTGGTTCTTGTCGGTGTGGTTGTCGTTCACGGCGAGATAGTTGTTCGCCAGGCTCGTTGTGGACTGGTTGGGCAGCGGATAGTAGTCGAGCAGGCCAATCGAGACCGGATCCAGTCGCGACGTCGGGATCGTGTTCCCCGAGAATGGCAGGCCCGTGACCGGATCTCTGATGGCTGCGCTCAGCGCCGAGAAATCACCCTTCCGCATCGCGGCGGACGGCACACTGAAGAGCGTCTCTTTCTGGTTTCGCAGTTTGAAGCCCTCGTAATTGGCCATGAAGAAGAGCTTGTTCTTTCCGTCGATCAGCCCGGGAATCTGCACCGGACCGCCGATCGTGAACCCGTACTGGTTCCACTTGAAGGGGCTCGACTTCGGCGTGTCCGTGCCGAACGCATACGGGAGCGCGTCCATCTTGTTGTTGCGGAGGAACTCCCACACCGTGCCATGGTAGGAGTTCGTGCCGCTCTTGGTCGTCACGTTCACTTGACCGATGCCGCGGCCGAATTCCGCCGAATAGATGCCGCTCTGAATCTTGAACTCCTGCAGGGCGTCAATCGACGGCAGCAGGATGTAGGAATTGAAGTTCACATCGGTGTTGTTCATCCCATCCAGGGTGTAGTAGTTCCACTCGCGCCGGCCGCCGGCGATGGAAAGCTGCTGCTCCGAGCGGTCGCCACCCTGGCGGGCGCCAGACTGGCCGGAATTGGCAAAACTGGCCGACACATTGGGCGTCAACGAGACCAGCTGCAGAAAATTCCGGCCGTTAAGCGGAAGATCCAGGATGCGGCGATTGTCGATGACCGTGCCAATCGCCGTGTCTTCGGTGTTGATCATCGGCGCGCTGCCGACGATCTCGACCGTCTCGGCGATCGTGCCGATGGCCAGGGAGAAATCCAGGCGGATCGTTTGCTGGGTCTGCAGCTCGACGGCGTTGCGGGCCGCGCTCTGAAAGCCCTGCAACTCCACCCTGATGTTGTAGATTCCAGGAAGCAAGTTTGGGAACACGTAAACGCCCGCGGTGTTGGCCTGCTCGGTGGCCGCAACGCCCGTTTGCGGATTCGTGACCGTCACTGACGCACCCGGCAGCACGCCGCCGCTCGCGTCCAAAACCCTGCCCGTGATTTGGCCAAAGGTCTGGGCTGATGCCAGTTCGGGGGCAAGCAGCAGAGCGACGACGACAATCCACAGGACTTTTCTGTACATAGACCCTCCGCGCTGTTGTTATGCGGCGGACTATAACAGCAGGAATCGCCCCGGCATAGAGGTTGTTGCAGGACGGACTGGCGTGTTGTGAACCGGTCTGGGAAATAGAGATCTACGGCGTCACGCGGAATTGCACCTCGCGCACGACGACCATCCGTTGATCGAGTCGCGAAGCAGCCTCGAGGCGAGCGGAATACACGCCTGGACCGAGACCCGTGAGCGGAACGCCGGCGGCATAGCGAAACGTGCCATCCTCAAGGTCCGCGCTCGACCGCTGTTCCTGACGCCGAACGACGGCTTTCGCGTCGCCGGCCAGGATGCTCGTCGTCAGATCAACCGTGTGCGGTGTGGCCGCCTGGTTGTCGTACACCTCGGCAAACAGCTGCAGTTCGTCACCCGATCGGAACTCCCGCAGTGTGGACGGCACAATCGGCAATCGATCCCGCAACTGCTCGGCTCGCCCCGTCGGCACGCCGCCGGTATTCACCGACGAAAGAACCAGGTTACTCATCGACAGCGGCAGCGTGGCGAAGTCCGGCACTTCAAGGTTGGTGAAGATCGTGCCCAGAGTGCCCCCGCCAGATTCGCGCGCCCCGACGTGGAGGTCATATTTCCCAGACGGCACGTCGATCTTGGAGACGACTCGGAACCCCGTCCTCATCAGGATGGCGCGACTTTCGGGCCGGATTCGGATGTTCAGATCGAAATGCTCGCTGCCGCGTATCGTCCCTTTCGAGTCGATCGCCCTGACCGACACTTCCAACTTGTCTTCAATCCAGCCGTCTTTCTCGGCGAACGTGAACCCTGCGCCATCCACGGTCACGGTCACCACGACCGACGTGTTCGGCGCAGCGCCTTTGAAGGCTGCGGAGTTGGCGTGAAGGGTGAGGCCGCCTGTCTGGATCGGGCGGCTCAACGCGTCTGCCAGCTCGACGGAGCCTTCGGCCTTCGCGGGACGACGCGTGGCCGGCGATTCGCCCTTTCGAGGTGAGACGTACCCCTTGCGCGCACGAACCTGGAGCCCAGGTCGCGTTACGCGCACCTCGATCTTTCTGAATCCGCCGTCGCGCTTGTCGCTCGCGGGGTAGTACCCAAGCATGTAGTAGGAGCTGTTCTCGCTGGCGACACGATCAAATGCCGCCGCCAGATCGTTCGAGTTCACCCAGGCGACTCCTCCTGTTTGTTCGGCGAGCACGCGCAGGCTGTCCTGCGAAAGCCTCAGCTCCTCGAGCAGCCCGGCGCTATCGAGACGCAGGTTGGGGTCCTGAGGTAGGTAGTTGATCTCCATCCCCGTATCCCCCATGTTCGTCAGTCCCCTGGGATCGATGGTGTAGATGCTTACATTCGACCGGGACGCCGCTGTAATCGCGTCGCGGACGTCACCCTCGATGGACACGCCTGTCCGGGCATTTCCGGCGGTTTCCCGCCACTGCTCGAAATTCGTGGTCGAGTAGTCGATCCCCTCGCCGATGTACACCATGGCCTTGCGCCGGCCGTGCACACCAGACAAGGATTCCGCGAGCCTCTTGATTGTGAGCAGCGTATTCCGCGCACGCTGCCCGCGCTCGACGTCGTAGGCGTCATTGACCGGTCTGCCAAGCTGACCGAGATCTTTACCCGTCAAGTCAACTTCCCGCTGATAGCTGTCGAGTTTCTCGAGGACCGCCGACCGCAGCTTCTGCCCCACGAAGCCGTCGATCGCCCCAACGAGCAGGCGCCGGTTCGACGTGAAATCCTGACCGCCTTCCAAGCGCCCGCTTGTCGTCACCACAGCGACGAGATCGTCGTCGGCGATGTTGCGCTCGATGAACCGGCGCGCCGCGGCCTTCACTGTTGCAGTGCGCGACAAGTCGGTGTGGAGATCGTCAAGAACCACAAGATACAAACGGCCCTGAAGACCGCCCGCGTTGTTCGAGACATCGGCCTCTGTGAGACCGGCTGTCGACGACGAGGCGCGTCGAACCGGGATGTCGACCAGCGAGAAGCCGGCGACCTTCTGAGGGCGGCCATCTTCGAAAATCTGGAAATCGTCTTTGCCAAGCGTGCCGACAAAGTGGCCCTGCGCATCGGTGACGATCGTGCCAACCTCGACGTAATTGACGTCGACCTTGAAGGTGACCGGCGGCGGCTCCTGGCTCCGAACGGCGATGCCCAGAGACGCGACCAACCCGACGAGAATCGCCAGCTGAGATCCGCGCATAGCACGTTCAAAATACCACAGCGGCGGGGCCGAGGCTCCGCTCCTGCGGTGCCGTGCGCTAGAACAGGCTGCCACGACTCCAATCTTCCAGGGCTTCATTGAGTCCTCTCAGAACGTTGCGATGGGATTGAGTACTGAACCTGTGGCGCCGGGCACACTGACAGGCGATGCGGTGACCAGAAAGTCCCAACGGTTCCGCTTCGCGGCTTCTTTGCTGACGGCTTCGAGATCGAGGTTGTCGAAAATCGGCATGCCCATCGCCACGAGCGCGAGCGCGTGTATCGGCTCGGTGATGCCGTCGATCCCCGAGGGGTGCACGTCTTCCGCTCCGTCGCTGCCGAGAATGGACACGTCATGCTTGCGCAGCCACTGGGCGCACGTGATGTACAACCCCGCGAGCTGATTCGTGTTGTAGGGTCCCTTGGCGTCGCGAAGCGCCCATCGGCCGGTGCGAATGAAGACGGCGTCCCCGGGCTCAATCTTGAGGCGCGCCTGCTTCACCCACGCGTCGAGATCTTCGGGATAGATTCGTGTGCCGGGCTCGAGATACTCCACGCCTTTGAGACGCGGGATGTCCATCAGGACCGCGTGCGTGATGATTCCGTCCTTCCACGCGTAAATTGAACCCTTATTGCACGCCGTGTCGGTGACCTCCGTCATCGGAATGCCGTTGTACATCTTGCCTTTGTAGGCTCGATGGCAGAACGCGTCCATGTGGGTGTGCACGAAGCCGTGGTACGAAATGGTGAACGTGTCTGAGGCGCCGCTGATGTCCGACGGCACAGCCGCGGGGTTCGCGCCCCGCCCCCCGCCGC
>JAMQPK010000025.1 GCA_023717525.1 Vicinamibacterales bacterium
GGGAACGTACCGACCGTTCGCAGGCCGTCATGAATGAGGCCTTCCATCCGATCGAAAAACCCGGCTTGCGTCAGCAGTGTAATCGACAGGAACAGCGGAAAGAGGAAGTAATACTCGGCGTACTCCTGTTTGGCCTCTCGCAGGGCGAGGGCACGCATCTTCGGGATGCGCACGATGCCGGGCAATGCGGCGAAGAAGCCGGCAAACGACGCCAGAAACAGCGGCACCTGGTGATACACGGCATGGACGGCCAGCATGACGACAAAAGGTACGAGGGCGAGCGATCCCATGAGCTGGGCCCGCCTTCGTAGTTGGGCCGCAGCCGCCAGCGTGTCGTCAACCCACTGCTCGGCCAGCATTGCACCCTCATCGTCGCCGCGGAGGTCGAGCACGTAGTGGCGATCGAGGGAGTCGGCAAGCTCGTCGCTCACGTAGTGACCCAGCAATTCCTGCCGGATCTCCATGGGCACGTTCTCCAGAACGAGGGCGGTGCCCAGCGGCGTGCCGCTTCGGATGCGGTCCACGACCCCGCTCGCCTTGCCTCCCAGGTCCGGCGCGTGCCCCTCCACCAGTTCAATCGGCGTCAGCACTTCACCGTGGCGCGTCGCCTGCAGAAACCGTACGTCTTCGGCGTTGGCGTCGAGCACATCCATCATCTCCATGTTGATGCGCTGTCCGGCCAGCGCCTTCCTCAGGTGGCGCGCGACGACGAGATAGGTCGCAATGGCGATCGGCCCACAGTAGAGGGGGAAGAACACTCCACTCAGTCGAGGATAGAGGTTGGCCTCCATGATCAAGTTGGGTGGCTCGCCATAGGCAAGCCATACACCGCAGATGGTCGTGATGGCGGTACTGACCATGACCGCAAACAGGATAGAGCTCGTTGGTGCGGCTGCCAGCATCAGAATGATCACGAGAATGCGGATCATCAGGCCGATCATCGACACGCCGCCGAGAATGCCCGACGCGAACGCGACGACGACGGTGACGGGGATCACCGTCGGGAGTATCGCGCCGTCGTTGCGCCGGAGCAGAAAGAACGTGATGCCTTCCAGCATCCGTGTCTGCGCGATCACCGACACAAACAACGTGAGCCCCAGAATGAAGAGCATCGTGTCGGCGTGGATCAGCTCGTCGAGGCCGTGAAACGACAAGAGATGCTGACGCGCCCAGCTCCACCATCCGGTTTCGGCAATCTGCGCGTGCCACCCGGATGCCGGCAGACCGCAGAAGGTCGCGACAATCACGATCAGCATGCCGTACGTCAGGGCATCCTTGTGGATTTGGTATTTGAAGGAGCCAAACACGAACAGGCCGAGGATGGTCGAGAAGACCTCGGCGGCGAGCAGTGAAGCAGAAAGCGGCACGAGGCGACCGATCACCAGCAGAACGCCGGCAACGAGGGCACAGCTCAGGACGAACTTCCGCCCGGATAACATGACGACGGCCGGCGAGGACGACATTGGGTCTAAATCATAACCACGAATGCGCGCACCGATCGCCGGTAACAGTCTGCTTCTCGAGCGGGAATTTCGCGTTCAGGACATTAATGTCGCCGTCTGGGCGCTCAACCGACGCGATTGTGGGCTCTGGTGGGGGTATATTGGAACAATTACCGCTGCGGATCGTAAACCGTCGTAGGTTTCAGGTCGTAGACCTTTACACACTCCTGTTGGAGGCTTCTGTGAAATTCACGTGTTTCTTCACTTCGCTGACACTCACTCTGGCCGTGATCTCGCCGGCGTCGGCGCAGACGAGTCTGCGGTTGCCGTCGATCACGTTGCGGCAGGCCGCGCAGACCGCGCCAGTCGTGCCACTACCCGCGTCCGCCGCGCGAAACGACTCGCGCCCACGGGTGGCCCTGACCCTCGATGAGGCGGTGAAGCGGGCGCTCGAGCAAAACCTCGACATCGCGGTCCAGAGGATCAATCTCCAGACCTTCGATGTCTCACTGGCCAGCCTCCGGTCGGTCTATAGTCCGACCCTGACTTCAACGCTCAGCACGCAGACGAACAAATCAGCGTCCAACAGCACGATTTCCGGAGCCCAGAATACCGGCGACACGATCACGAGCAGCAACGTGCAGTTCAACGGCGGTATTCAGCAGCAGGTGGCGTGGCACGGGGGCAGCTTTTCGGCGCAACTGAACAACAACCGCCAGACAACCACCTCGCTGAATTCGCTCTACAATCCGAGCTACACGCCCGTCTGGTCCGCCACCTACACACAGCCGCTGCTGAGGAATTTCTCGACCGACTCGACCCACCAGCAGATCCTGGTCACGAAAATCAATCAGGAGATCTCGGATCTCCAATTGCAGCAAGTCATCGCGAACACCCTCGCGAACGTGAGGAATGCGTACTGGGACGCCGTTTTCTCTGTGTTGTCGGTCGAGATAGCCAGGGGCTCGCTGGACCTGGCGGAAGAGCTGATGCGGAACAACCAGTCGCGAGTGGACATCGGCACAATGGCTCCGATCGATGTCGTGCAGGCGCAGTCGCAGGCTGCCGCTCAGCGGCAGGCGCTCGTCACCGCTGAAGGCACGATGCGCACGGCCGAGATTGCCTTGAAACGCCTGATTGTGAGCGGGACCAGCGACCCGCTGTGGACGTCGGCGATCGATCCGGTCGATCGCCCGGAGTTCCGGCCGGAGCCCATCGATCTCGCTGCCGCAACGCAGCGGGCACTGGCGGCCCGCACCGATGTGCAGCAGGCGAAGAAGACCCTCGAGGCCAACGGCATCACGATGGAACTGCTCAAAGATCAAGTGCTGCCTCAGGCGGACCTCGTCGCGCGCTACGGCACAACCGGTCAGGGAGGGACGTCATACGAGACGATCGGCAACGGCGTGAACCGAATCGTTACCGCAACGTTCCCTGGAGGATATGGCGACGCCCTCAACATGCTGCTCAAGCAGAAGCTCCCGTCCTGGAACTTTGCGGTGAACTTCAGCTATCCGCTCGGCACGAGCGCCGCGGACGCCTCGGTGGCGCGCGCCCGCATCCAGCAGAATCAGATCGATGCTCAGCTCAAGCAAATGGAGCTGCAGGTGACGAGCGACGTCAACAACGCTGCCGTGCAAGTCGAGAACGCGGCAGAACGCGTGCAGGCGGCCCAGGTGGCGCGCGACCTCGCGCAGCAGCAGCTCGACGCCGAGAACAGCAAGTTTGCCGTCGGCATCTCGACGAACTACGCGGTGGTGCTCGCCCAGCGCGATCTCATCTCCGCACGGAACAACGCGCTCCAGGCGATCCTTGCCTATCGGCGTGCGCTCGTGGAGTTCGACCGCGTGCAGCAAACGGGCAACGCAGGCAACATCACCGTCATTACCAGATGAACGTGCGGGTTCTCGCAGTTTGTGCGCTGGCCGCCGCGGGAGGGTTGACCCTCCAATCGGCACAAAGTACCACTGCCACGCCCGAAAACCTCGTCCGACTCGACGCCATCGTCACCGATCACTCCGAACGGCCCATCCTCGACCTGCATGCCGCCGACTTCGAACTCACCGATTCGGGTGAGGTGCGCGCGATCGAACGGGTGGCCCTGCAGAAAGCGGCCGGCCGGCGGATCGTGGCCATTTTTCTCGATGAGTTCCACGTGGACTCCGGAGAGGGCGCTCGGCGCGCGCAAGCGGCGCTCCACGACTTCGTCGACAACCAGCTTCGGCCGGACGACCTGGTTGCCATCATGAAGCCGCTCGATCCGTTGAACACCATCCAGCTCACGACCGACCGGGTGGCGGTTCGCGCCGCCATCGATGCGTTCGAGGGCCGAAAGGGCGACTACGCGCCTCGTTCGACTTTCGAGGAGCAATTCATCAGCCGCGCGCCGCGCTCGGCCGACGCCAGCCGGGCGCAAATCGTGACGTCGGCGCTACAGGCGCTCGCGATCCGCATCGGCGAAGCCGGTGAAGGACGGAAGGGTATCGTCATCATCACCGACGGGTTTACGCCCGCGATGGCGCGCGGAGGCGATCGCCCGGCTAGCGCTGCTCAAGCGATCGTGTACGCGGCCAACCGATTCAGCATCGCTCTCTATCCGATCAGCCCACGCATCAACCAGCCAGGCGACCCCAGGGAGAACGACGCCGACGCCGGGCGCGTGGCGATGCTGCAGACGCTTGGGCAGCAAACGGGAGGCAGGGCCGTCATCAATCAGGCGGGTCTCGCCGCGCCGCTGAAGCGGGCGGGCCAGGATCTCGACGAGTACTATGCGATCACCTACCGGGCAAGACCGGCGGCTGACGGCAAGTTCCACCCGATCGTGCTGCAGGTGAAGCGCCCCGGAGCGACGGTTCGTGCGCGCTCGGGCTACTGGGCAGCAAACGCGGCATCGGTGAAAGCGGCTGGGAACCCGGCGCGGCCGTTGCTGCCGGTGCGTCCGCCGCACACGAGCACGTACTTCCGGCCGTGGATCGGCACATCGCAGGGTCCGGACGGCCTCACCCGCGTCAGCATTACCTGGGAGGCTGGAGCGCCGCCGCCACGCAATCAACGCGTGAATGCGGTGGCGTTGAAGGTGAGTCGCGAGGACGGCGCCATCGTTTTTCAAGATCGCCTCCGAGCCAGCCAGCGCATCACGTTCGATGTGGCGCCTGGACTGATCACCCTCGAGATGGGACTGGAGGGCGCCGGCGGAGCAACGATCGATACCGACGTCAGGGGCATGCGCGTGCCGGACCTCCGAGTGACGAAGCCGACGTTCGCAACAGCCCAGCTGCTGCGGACGCGCACGGCTCGGGCGTTCGATGAGGTGAGCGCCGACCCGAATGCCGCCCCCTCCCCTGCGCGCGAGTTCAGCCGGACAGAACGGCTGCTGCTTCGAATTCCCGTCTACGGCCCCGGCGGAACGACACCTGATGTGACCGCCCAGCTTCTGAATCGCGTCGGATCACCCATGCGCCGGCTGACGCAGCTCGCGGCGCCCTCCCCTGCCGGCCTCGTTCAGTTCGACCTGCCGCTGGCCTCCCTCGCGCCCGATGAATACCGCGTCGAGTTGATTGCCCGAACGGGCGCCCAGGAAGCACGGGAGGTTGTTCTCTTCCGCGTAGTGGACTAGTCTGAGCCGTTCATCCCTGAAGATACGCATTCTCTCCTGATGAAAAGACTCGCCGCGATCGTGTGTGTGTTCGGGCTGTGCAGTTCGGCCGCCATCGCCGGGGCATCATTGAAAGCGGCAGCGGCGGCGAGCTTCGAACGCTATGCCGTGCTCACCGAACAGCGGATTGAGGCCGAGGTGACCAAGCCTGGCCCGTTCCTCTGGATTGACGCGCAACCCGCCCCTCGACGAAGCGAGCTGCAACGGGGCCTGCAGGCCGGGGGCGTCATCATCGAACGCCTGGAAACGCGCGACGGCTCCAAGTCGATCGACTTTCCGGATGCAATGATTCACCACTGGGTGGGACTCGTCTTCGTGCCTGGGGCGCATCTGGCCGACGCCGTGACTCTCATGCAGGACTACGACAGGCATGCCGGACTGTTCGCGCCGGCCATCGTGCGATCGAAGCTTCTCGCCCGGAACGATCAGACGTTCCGCGTGTTCCTTCGTTTCTACGTGAAAAAAGTGATCGGCGTCACGATGGACACCGAAAACGATGCGCAGTTCTTCAAGTCCGGACCTGGCCGTGCCTACAGCCGGATCCGAAGCACGCGCGTGACCGAGATCGCCGATGCCGGAACAGCCCAGGAACATTCCAAGCAGCCCGGCGATGAGAACGGCTTCATGTGGCGGTTGAATACCTATTGGCGCTTCCTCGAGCGCGACGGCGGCACCTACATTCAGTGCGAATCGCTGACGCTCTCGCGCGATGTTCCGTTTGCGCTTGGCTGGATCATCACGCCGTTCGTCACGCAGCTCCCGAAGGAGTCGCTCACCTTCACACTCGAGAAGGCGCGGGCGGCACTCCTGGAGAATGTGAAATCTAAAATGTGAAATCTGAAATCTTCAGAATCCCCCATAGGTTGTCATCAGCCTGGGCCAGATGACGAAGGCGATGTCGAATCCGAGGGACGCAAGGACGAGCAGGTGAAAGTGCTGCAGCGTGACGCGCGTGCCCGCCACGCGCCAGGCTGAATCCTCAACCGCTCGGGTCGTCAGAAATACCGACAACACGAAGAAGAGCGGCGTCAGGTGCGCAATGAGAAATCGCGTCGTCCCTGTTCCCGACACGGGAGCATAGAAGGCGATGCCGAGTCCGTACGTTGCAGCGTAGAGCGCAAGAAACAAGGCCGCCGCCCGGTGCCTTCCGATCATGTCCCTCAGTTCAGCTCTTCGACCGATGGCCAACCAGAGCGCGCACGCGAGATACAACGCAAGGTACTTGAAGTACCAATATGTCTTGTATGAGCGGTCGAGCATGTCCCACGTGCCGCCGCCTACGCGTGCCGCGATTTGCCGAACCGTGTGCTCCCTCCAATAGCGCGACGGGCTTGGCAAGTCTTCGGCCGGCATCGTGGGCCAACCGACTCCATCGCCGTGCTTGATGGTGCCGACGCTCGCCTGCGGCCAGTCGTCGTACCACATGTAAAACGTCGTGTTGACGTTGTAGAAGTAGTGGCCAAACGCGCGCTTGTTCTCGCGGATGTAGGGCGACAGCACGAGCAGAAACGCGAGGCCAGCCATCAGCACAGTGACCAGTTTCATCATCGAGGCACGCGGATCGATCCGTACGCCGCGAAGGACATCGACGGTGCAGACGCAGATGAAAATGGCGACAAGCGGAAGCAGCGCAGCCTTCGTCAAGTGAGCCAGTGCCGCAAGCGCGCCGGCGGCAACCGCGCGCACCAGCGTCCCCCTGAGGGTCCCCCGGCGCGTGAGGATGTCCCAGAACGCCAGAAACGCAAGGAAGAACAGAGTGTAGAAGAGCAGCTCGGACTGCGTGTACCCAGCCTTGAAGATGAAGTAGCCAAAGGCGACGACGAGCGTGAGGTTTGTGGCGGGAAGCGGAGGCAGACAGCGCGCGAAGACGATGGCCAGCACCGCCAGCAGGGCCACCGACAAATAGATGTTCCAGGTTTTCGCCCTCGTGAAGAAATCGTCGTTGGACATCTCCGGCGACCAGAACGCCGCAAGAAATGCCGCGTAGAGAGGCATCCGGTTGCGCTCGCCGATCAGGATCGGCGGGTTCGCGCCGTGCCAATTCGAGTACATGTTCTGCGCGTCCCACAGGTACCCGCTCTGGTCGCCGCGGGCCTTGAAGGTGTTCACGGTTCGCGCGTGTTCGGAGGCTGCCGCAACATAGAAGACGGCCAGTGCGGTAAAGAGCGCCACACGCAGGACCGGAGAGGTGGGCATGTGGCCAGAGTATAGCGACTATACCTAGACGCGTACACGCAGCGCCGCCGCGTGTACGCGCACATGCACGTCGAGCCCGGCACGCATCGGCTCGCCATCAGCGTGGACCGGCATGGGCAGTTGAGCGCGGATACGGACATGGCGCGCTTTGATCGCCCTGACCCCAGCCTGTCGATCGAAGCCCCCGAGAAAAATTGACGGCAGCCGCCGCACATTTCCCAGAAGCCCCCGGTCCTCGATCGCGATGACATCGAGCCAGCCGTCATCGCTCGCCGCTTGAGGCGCCACGCGCGCGCCAAATCCATACTGTCGAGAATTGGCGATCACCACGACAAGCGCCGTCACATCGAAGGAGCCCGTGTCGGCCTCGATGGAATACGGGGATGGTTGAAAGGTCAGCACGTCCCTCGTGCTGGCCGTCAGATAGGGCAAGAGGCCGCGGTGATGCACGCGCGTCGCCGTCTGGGCAGCCACGTGTGCGTCCAGACCCACGCCCGCAATGTTGAAGAACAGATGACCGTCGATATCGCCGGCGTCCATCACGCGGTCACGGCCCGCGAGTGCCCGCTCGAGCGCAGCCGATGGATCGAAGGGGATGTTCAGCTCGCGGCTGAGGCCATTTCCGGAGCCCCCTGGAACGATGCCGAGCGAGGTGGACGAATGCACCAGCGCTCGCCCAACTTCATTGATGGTCCCGTCGCCGCCCCAGGCGATCACGAGCCGTGCGCCGCCACGCACCGCATCCAGCGCCAGCTCATGAGCGTGGCCCCGATGCTCCGAAACACGGATGTCGCCGGGCACCTTGAGCCTGTCGAACGTCTGCTTCGCAACGGCCGCACGGTCGGCTGCGCGGCCACGCCGCGTTGGCCCCGAGACGGGATTGATGATGACGACGACCGATCCGTCCGGTGACACGGTCACAGATAGGCGCGGAGAAGCATCGAGAGCGCCATGCCGAACCCGATGACCACGACGATGCGGCGCACGCCCTTCTGACCGAGGCGGCGCGCAAATCCGGCACCCCAGATGCCGCCGAGAATAGAAGCGACCATCATCACGATCGCCTCCGGCCACACGACCAGCCCCTTCCAGATGAAATACATCGCGGCAACGCCGTTGATGAACACGGCCAGCAGCGTCTTCAGGCCGTTCATCTGGTGGATGTCTGTGTAGCCGAGGATCCCAAACGCGGCGAGCATCAGAATCCCGATACCCGCGCCAAAGTAGCCGCCGTAGAGCGAGACGAAGAATTGAAACATCAGCGCCCCAATCAGCCAGCTGATCGACCCGGCGTGTGCCTTTCCCGTCGTCTTGATCATCCGCTGCACGGGCTCCTGGAGCATGAACAGGAGCGTGGCGAAGAGAATCAGGAGCGGAACCAGGCGATCGAACAACGCCGTAGGAGTGAGCGCGAGCAGGACGGCGCCGATGATGCCTCCGATGGCGCTGGGAATGATCAGGAGATAGCTGCTCCGCGGGAGCGTGCGCATGTCTTCGCGATAGCCAAGCATGCCGCCGAACGATCCCGGCCAGATCGCCACAGTGCTGGTTGCGTTGGCCATCACGGATGGCAGACCGATCCACACGAGGGCCGGGAACGACAGCAGCGTGCCGCCGCCGGCTACGGAATTGATAGCTCCCGCGATGAATGCTGCGACGAAGACAACGCCGTGCCGGATGAGCATCCTATTCCCCGAACACCGCGGTCGACGTTGCGGGCTCCATGAGAAGCGTGGCGAGCGCGATGCCGATGGCCAGGCAAATCGTCAGCACCGTCGCGAGCGGCTCAATCCGGAAGAGCACGAGTGCATCGACGAAGAGCAGCGACGCCATCAGGACATCGGTGACGAGCGTGGCACGGCGCGTGCGGCGGAGTTCGAACGTGAGGTGAGGACGGTTGAACATGTCTGTGAAGACGAGATGCCCCCGGATGATGCCGCTCATCGAGGCGGCGACGCCCATGAAGATGAAGGCCCACAACGTGGGCGAACTGCGGACGACTTCCTTTATTTGCCACGCGCGGGTGGTCGCGAGAATGTACAGCGCCATCATCGTCAGCTGATGCGTCCGCCACCAGGTGTTGCTGCCGACCGCTCGTCTGCGGGTGTCGGCCGAATCCTCGAGCGCCCGTGCCAGTTCCGCTGCGGTCGCAAATCGATCGGCCGCGGACTTGCGCAAACACCGATCGACGACGTCGGAGAGCCACACCGGCGCCTTGATGCGCGTAGCCAGCGACTCTGGCGTGCTCTCGATGACGCGCGCGAGTGTCGCGAGGGGCGAGCCGGCCTGAAACGGGTGCGCCCCGGCAATCCACTCGTAGACCAGTACGCCAAAGGCAAATACGTCGGCGCCGGGGCCCACGGCGCGGCCCTCAATCTGTTCGGGCGACATGTAGGCGGGTGTGCCGGCCAGCGCTCCGGGCAACGCCGCCGTCATCGTGCCGGCAGCGGCGGCCGCCGGCCCCTCGATGCGGGCCAGGCCGAAATCGAGAATCTTGATGCGCCCATCGATCGTGCGCATCACGTTCTCCGGCTTCAAATCGCGATGGGTCACGCCCCTCGCATGCGCGCTGCTGAGCGCCGCGGCGAGCTCGCGGGCCGTCGCGACGACGCGCTCGGTCGAAGGCCGATTGCCGTCGGCCATTTCGTCCCGCAACGTGTGCCCTTCGAGAAATTCGGTCGCGATGTACAGCTCGCCGTCGAATTCCTCCAGAGCGTAGACGGTGCAGATGCCCGGGTGCGTCAACACCGCGGCCGCCCGGGCTTCGCGGCGAAGCCGCTCCCGGTGGCTGGGGTCACGCGTGAGTTGCGGCGCGAGCGCTTTCAACGCCACCGTGCGCCCGAGCGTCGCATCCGACGCAAGGTAGACCCGGCCCATGCCGCCTCGGCCGAGCTCGCGAACAATGGTGTACGAGCCCAGCACGGTACCAGGCTCGAGCACACGATCTTCCTCGAGGAGATGCGGCGCGGCTTCGGCCAGCGGTTGCGTCAGAAACGATCCGGCCCGGGAATGGTGATCGAGCAGCGACAGCACCTCTGCGCGCACCTCCGCATCTCCTGGCTCCGAGCGTTCCAGCCAGGTTGCGATATCGGCCGGCTCATGCTCCAGCACTGCTTCGAACAGCTCGTAAGCGCGACGGCGCTGATCGGAGTTCATGCCGACAGTTCCCTGAACAGCCAGGCGCGCGCGAGGCTCCAGCGCCGCTTCAGCGTAGCCGGCGACATGCCCAGGGCATCCGCCGCCTCTTCGACGCTGAGGCCGGCGAAGTAGCGCAGCTCAACGATCCTCGCCTGTTCGGGATCAATCTTGGAGAGCCGCTCGATGGCCTCATCGAGCGCCGGCAGCATGGTTTCCGGCTCGGCCGCCAGTTGCAGCGAATCGGTGATCGACACGCGGTTCATGCCGCCCCATCGCTTCTGTGCGCCTCGGGAGCGGGCGCGCTCGACCAGAATCTGACGCATCGATCGTGCGGCGATGCCGACAAAATGCCGCCGATCGTTCCATGGTGTGCCGGGGATGACGGCAAGACGGAGATAGGCCTCGTGCACCAGCGCCGTCGCCTGCAAGGTCTGGCCTGGCCGTTCGCGGCGCATGTACGCCGCGGCGACACGCCTCAGCTCGTCGTAGACGAGCGGCGCGAGGTCGTCGGCGTTGTCACTGGACATGAATGGCGGCTACGCGGCGTCGTCCGCCTGATCCTCTCGAACGTCGTACACGAAGTCGTGCGCGTGCAACACCTTCTCCGCGAGCGCGCGCGTCCTGGAGTCGTGCGCCTGGTTCAGACTCTCTACCAACGCGTCGCGATTGCCAAAAATGCCGTCGAGAATCGCCGAGCGCGCAGGTTCCGTCTCCTCGATAATCGACAGCAGCACACGCGAGCCGTACTTGATCCACCGTGCCTGCGGCACAGCGCGGCCATCCGCCCGGGTCTCGATGACCTGCCGGCGAAGGATCGTGAGCACCAGCTCGGCATTCGTCTTCTCGTAGACCGTACCCAGCTTGGCGAAGAGCTCCTTGACGGTGTTGCGCCGCTCATCCAGAAGCGTCAGGAACAGCTCCGGCGTCACCCGATCGCCCTTCTTCGAGTGCTGCCCGTCGGCTGTGAGCTCGACTCGATGGCAGACAGTGAGATACAGGAAGTGCCAGAAAATCTCGTAGGTGGCTAAGTCGTTCATGAAACGGAGGCCGGTGCGCGGGTCGTAGATGGCCGCGGCGTTGTTGCCGAGCAGTTGTTGGTACATGAACTCGGTAGACATGTACATCGCGTAGCGCAAGCCATCCTCGGTCGTCGGACCTTGAGGCCTCGACAGCAGCTTCTTGCGCGCCTCCTCGGAGAACAACTTGTCGGCGGTCAGGTCGGCTTCCGACAACTCCATCGGCGCAATTCTGCCGTCCTTCAGCAGCCCGAGATCCTCGAGGCGCTTCTTCTCGTCCGGGCGCAGCTTGTCCACGACGCCCTGCAGCTGTGGCACCTCGGTCACGAGCGGCTCACGCCCGGCCTCGACGTATGCCGGTGCGACCGTGGCGACCCAACTCTGGCGGTACGTGTCGAAGGTCTTGCCGTTGATCGTAAAGAGCCCGGTGAGCCGCTCACGCAGCTTGTCGAACCAGATGTCGCGCAGCGCTTTCGCATCGTTTTCCGGAGCACCGGGGTTCTGCATCTGTGCCGCCATCCCGCCAATCGGCATGCCGCCGGCGAGCAGCGCGAGCAGTGCGTTGCGCATCGTGTAGTAGGTCAGCGACGGCTCCGTCATGGTCACCGTGTTCGGATCTGGAATCACCATGTCGGCGTCGTGCCGGAACATTTCTTCGCGACTGTTCAAGTAATCCCAGCGGCCGACGTTCGGCCCGATGAGGTTCTCGCGGAGGACCCACATGATCGCTTCCTGCTGCAGGGCGTATTCAGCACGCTCGTTCAGCATCTTGATCTTCAGCGATCCGCGCGCGAGCCCGAGCGCCTCTTCGACTCGCTTCAGCAAACCCGATACCAGCCGCGCTTCCTGCCACGTTTCGATCTTCGGAACGTAGTAGTACACGCCCGATCCATTTTTCTTCTGCGTGTCGTAGTTGCTCACCGCGTGGAAGATCAGCGCAGGAATGATGCCCGGCACTTCATCGCCGTCGAGCCAGATCTGCCGGTTGCGAAGGTGCAGTCCCGGGACACGGTGAAAGATCGTCGGCCACTTCTCGGGCGGGAGCTCGATCGCATACTGACGCGGCTTCCCACCCTCCTTCTTGGTTGGGTGCACAAACGGCTTGCCGTTCCACTTGTGCGCGAGCAGGTCGCGCAGGTTCTCCCACGCTTGATACAGTTGATCCTTGTAGTCGCCGCCGGCGTCTTCCCAATCCCACATCCAGGAAGCCGCCCCGGTGTTCAGCGCGCCCATCGCCATGCCGAGATCGATCGCCGGGCCGGTGCCTTCGAGTCCCGGCTTCATGGTGTCTTTGGGAATCGGGACCGACGGGTTCAGGCGCCATGCGGCCGGTGTCTTTCGCTCGAAGAAACCGTCCAGCATGCCCTGCCTGATGTCGCGAACAGTTGCCGTGTTGCCGTCGGCGTCGCCGACCTTGGTTTCCGGCGCGAGAAACCCGTAGTTCCGCTCACGCCGGCCCACCTGATCCTGAAACGCGTGCCGGGCGCTCAAGAGCGATCGAAAGTCGTCGCGTGTCTCGCGTGTCAGCTTCTCGATCAACGCTTCGACGTTGACGGTGCGTTCGTTCACCTTCTGGTCCCCGAACAACGACCCGTGCTTTTCGAAAATATCCTTCCTGACCTCGATCACGCGCCCTCCGCAAATAAACGATCGACGATGGACGATCGACGATGGACGATCACTGGACCCACTTCCCCGCCCGCATCACCCTGTTGATCTTGTCGATATTCGTGATGTCGGCGACGGGGTCTCCATCAAGCAGCACAAGGTCGGCGATCTTGCCGGCCTGAACGGCTCCGTAGGTGGGGGTTTCGGTTCGCTCCAGCACGCGCGCCGCGTCGAGTGTCGCGTCGCGAATGGCGGCCAGCGGCGAAATGCCGGCTTCGACGAACATCTGCACCTCGCGGTGCGTCGTGTGCCCGACGGGCGTCGTCTGGGAGGCCTCTGCGCCGCAATCCGTCCCCGCGACGACGCGAATGCCCGCATCCGACATCATCTTGATGAACGGATAGTTGTTGTCCTTGAAACGCTGCTTCACGTCGGCGAAGTCGGCGGCGCCGATGATCTGCTGTTTGCGCGCCGGGTCCTCGAGCATGGCGCGGCCGCGAGCGTAGAAGCCATCGAACTTCGGATCCATCTTCAGGAATTCCGGATGCTCGTAGTAGAACCATCGCGACTGTCCCTGACCGAGCGTCGGCGCGAACGACAGCTTCTTCGCTTTTGCGTACGCGATGAACTCGGGGTTCATGCCGTCGCGAGCTTCGTGCATGAAGTCGGTGACACCCAGATCCGCGAGCTGGCGCACCTGTTCGACGTTCCCGATATGGGCGGTGATGGGGATTCCCACCTTTTTCGCCTCGTCAACGATCGCCGCCACGATCTCCGGGCTGAAGCCCGGCATCCAGATCTTGATGTAGTCAACCTTCAGAGCCTTGTGCACCTGGACGCCGGCCCGCGCTTCTTCCGGCGTGGCAGGGTGCAGCGTGGGAGCGCCAGGATACGGGCCGTTGATGTTGAATCCCTGCCCGGCGCTGTAGACGCGCGGCGACGGGAATTTCCCCTCTCGCGCCTCCGTGTACACGTGCATGATTTCCGGCTTGTCGTTGCCGGTCATCCGGATGGTCGTCACGCCCCAGTTGAGCGCAACGGGCAGGAGCTTCCGCATGACATCCGGCGGCTGATTCAAGTGGCAGTGAACATCGATGAGCCCCGGAATCAGCGACTTGCCGGCGGCGTCGACAACGGTCGCGCCTTGTGGAATCTGCACCATGGCGCGAGGGCCGGCTGCGGTAATGCGATCGCCCTGCACGAGCACGACGGAGTTCGCGACGGCAGCAGCTCCTGTGCCATCGATCAGCGTCGCGCCGACGATGGCTGTTACGGGACCCCCCGCGCCGCGCTGTGCCTCGGGCGCCGCCGAGCAGATCAACAGGAATACGGTGCACAGGATTAGACCCTTGGTCCTCATCTTCCCTCCCTCGCAGGCAGTCAATTTGGCAGGCGGTAGTTTAGATCACGAAGGCACGAAGCAACACGAAAGCACGAAGAAACCCCTAAAAGGTCTTCTTCGTGCTCTTCGTGCCGTCGTGATCCTAATTGGGGACTTGCAGATCCGGCATCGGCGAAGCGACGAACAGCTTCCGGCAGGGTCTTGAGATCAAGCGCGCCCAGAACGTCGACTTCGTCCGCCGGGCGCTGTCGGTGGCGATACCCGTGTTGGCGTACATCTGGCGGTAGAGCTTCGAGATCAACACAAAGAGCAGCTTTGCCTTCAGCGACTTCACAATGCGCGCGCGCTCCCAAATAGCCGGAACGCTGTAGAACCGATCCCAGGTCGCCTGCGTGCCTACCCTGATATCGTCCGGTGTCAGCGACGGATGCGGCGTGTAAACCTTCGGGCGCTGATGCGACGGGATCAGCCAGTACCGCGTCAGGGGAAAGCCGGCGATACGCGTTGGATCCGACGCCATCTTCTCTTCCCATTTGGCAAAGTCGACCGTGCCGGGAAACGGCGTCAGCATGACGAACTGCGCGAACGCGATGTCGGCCTTCTGTGCCAGCTCCGCCGTCGCGCCGAACGTATCGGCCTTGTCGGTCGGCAGACCGAAAATGAACGACCCGAGAATATGCACGCCGTGCTTGCGGAATTCCTTCAGCCGCTCCACGAGCTTGTCGCCCGCGTAGTTGAAATCCTTGAAGACGGCCTTCAATCCCTCGGCAGTGACCGACTCCACGCCGACGAGCGCGCCGCGAATCTTCGCCCTGTTCATGGCTTTCAGAAATTCAGGGTCCTCGGCTGCTTCCATCGTGATCTGCGTGTAGAAAATCAGATCGTCTGGCAGTTTGGCGAGCAGGTCCATCAATTCGAATCGCTCCCGCCGAATCTCCTTCAGCGCCTCGAGCCGCGCGGTGTTGCCTTGCCGCTCGGCCAGCATCAGATCCTCCATCGTCACCGGATAGAAGTTGTCGTCCGACAGAAGAATGAATCGGAACCCCATGCGGCGAAGGTCAACGATCTCACGGACGACGGCGTCGGCCGCGCGCTGGCGCGGCTGCTGACCATCGGTTCGCCAGACCGAACAGAACGAGCAGTGTTTCGGACATCCCCGGAGCGTCTGCACCGAGCCCCACATGTATCGATCGGCGGGCAGCAAGTCCCATCGGGCCGGCTGAAAAGCCGCGCCGCTCACGCGGCCACCGTCGTAGGTGTCGAGCAACGTGCCAGCCTTGCTGTGCTCGAGCACAGTCGACCAGACGAGATCACCATCACCCTTCACAACCGCGTGCGCGGCGCCAAGCTCGCGGGATTCCTCCGGGTACAGCGTTGGATGAATGCCGCCAAAAATGACGCATGCGCCACGCTTTCGCGCCTGGCGCCCGATTTCGTATCCACGCAGCGCGTTGCTCGTGTGGATGCCAATGCCGACGACATCCCCTGAGGAGATGCTGTCGTAATCGATCGGATCCAGTGTTTCGTCGATGACCCTTGGATCGCCGTACTCGCTGGGCGTCGCCGCGGCGAGCACGTACAGCCAGCGAGGAGTGATGACGGCCGTCCCAAATGACACATCGCTCGGGTTGACCAGGTGGACTCTCATGTTTGGATAACCAACTCTACATGAAGCCACCACCTCGGTTGATAGGAAATAAGGATAGGGACACCGGCCAGAGCGCCGGACGTTCCAAATACGAGCTCGAATCGACTGCCCGGGCGCACGCCCTTCTGTCCCGTCTCGAACCTCCCTCGAATCACGTGCTCGTAGTTCCTGCCGTCCCGCTCGAATTTGGCCAGCGGAACCGCCTCAATCAGGCGCAGTTCGTAGAGACGATCGCCATAAACGTAGGTGATGGCCTGCGCAGGAATGACCGTGCCGCGCGCGGCGGATGCCGAACTGCTCCGTAGGATCTCGGCCACTGAAGTCAGGAACCCTGGACGCGCGCCATCCGGACGATCGATCTGTCTGGTGCCGTCCGGCCCGGCGCCAAGCGCGCGCTTGAGCACGGCATCGGCCTGGTGGTACGTGATGGTGTTGGAGGCTATCAGGGTCGTCACTTGCGCGTAGGCCTGGCGCTGGGTGACGCGGCCGCGGATTGTATCGAACGGGCGGCCATCCCGGTCGCTCGCGAGGCCCTCCTTCACTTCGGAGAGCCGGCTGTCGGAATCCTTCGAAATGACGCCGACAACCGCGCACTCGCCTGCGCGAATCGCTTCTGCAAGGAATCCCCATTTATTGAGTTTCCCCGGAGCTTTCGTCGGGTCCGATCCGATCAGCAGCTCGTAGGCATGGTCGCCCCCTGCGCCTCGCCACCGGATGACGCCCGACCCCACATCGTCGCGTCCCACCCACAGCAGGAGCATGCGGACACGCCCCGACATTCTGTACGTGTGCTGTTGCAGGACTGGAAGATCGATGCCTGGAATTTCGACAGGCAGGTGTTCGCCTGGGGCCGACATGGGAGCGGCTCCGCCGGCCACGGCGGCCATGAAGAGTGCGAGGGGCATGACGGCGCGCGATGTCATGGGGCCTCCTTGTGGCCTCCGTGGGTCAGAAGCTCTTTGCAATCGAGACGCTGGCCTTCGCGACTGAACCAGCAACGGCGACGCTCGCCTTCTTCGTGGCTTTCCCGATGACGGTGCCGAGGTCCCATGCGGCCGCTGGCGCCGGCGGCGGCGACGTCCGCTCTCGCGCCGTCACGCTCGGTGGCACGTGCGCGCCCTGAAACGATCGCGAATCGATCGAGGGGGTCTCGACGACCGGCGCGGGCATCGCCGTTACGGTACGTTCGGCGAGCAGAGGCACCACGACGAGGGGGGCCGGAGCATCGGGCTCGCTGCGCGGCTGCGCCCGAGGCAGATCGACGACGAGAGGACCTGAATCCGGCCTGCTTGAAGCGCTCGGGAAGCTCTGGGCGCTCACAATGGGGCCGGCGAAGACCGCACGTGTCAGCCGAGGAACATCGGGAATTGCAAGCACAGCGCTGATTTCCCCGACCAGGGGCAGCGCGCGCAGATGGACGGCACTTGCCATGATGATGCACACACCGGCGGCCGCGGCGGCAAACGACATCCGCCTGTTGGCATTTCGTTTCGGGTTCAAAAGGCGATCGACGCGAAGCAGCACGTCGGGTGTCTTGCGGAAGAGCGCCGGGACGAGCGCCGGCGAAACGCGTGCCTGATTGCGCTCGGCGACGCGCGAAAGGCAACCGGCGTACGCGCGCGCGGCCCGCGTTTTCGAAATGACCCAATCGTCGCATGCGACCTCGCGTTCGAGGTTCAACTCGCTTGCAATCCACCGGGCGGCTGGGTGCATCCACAACGCGGCCTCAAACAGCGCTTGCGCCAGGCGGGTCCAATCGTCCCAGCGCTGCACGTGGCCATACTCGTGGAGGACAATCTGATCGAGCTCGTCGGCGTTCACCATCCCAAGCAACCGGGACGGAAACGCGATGCACGGCTGATGAAGCCCGAGGACGGCAGCATTCGTCAGGCGGTTACACATCATCAGCCGGACGGGCCGGCCTCGCCCCTTCTCATCGAGCCACATCGGCAGTTGCATTTCGAGTGTCTGAAGCACCGGGCCGCAGGCGTCCTTCAATTGATGGAGGGCGTTCAACCCCGACGGGATCCTCAAGAGCTTGAACAGTGCGACCGTCGCCCACAGCATCAGGATCGATGTCATCAACCACTCCGGCAGTGGAGCGACTTCGAACAGCGACAGTGCGGCGATCGGCCCTGCCGTGGCACCGGCCAGAACGGGCGCGAGAGGCGCGGCATGCGGCGAAGAGCTCCAGCCCAGCCACGCGAGAACGCCGACGGCGCCCCACCAGATGAGATAGCGCGTGGCCGCGTTCACTCGCGGCAGCAGTCTGAGCGCCGCCGATATGCCGAGCACAAGCGCTGTCCCCTGCCAGAGCCAGGCGATGAGCCATCCGGTCATGACTCCTCCTCCAAGCGCTGTTTCAACTGCGCCAGCGTTGCCGGCGGCAGCTCATGGTCTTCGAGCAGATTCAACATCAGCAGGTCTGGCGACCCTTCGAAGAATCTGTTCACCAGGGTCTTCAACGCGCGTCGCGTGGCGTTCGATTTGTCGACGATCGGGACAAACACGAACGCGCGGCCGTCCTTGCGATGCCTGATGTAGCCTTTTCTCTCGAGAATACGCAACAGCGTCAGCACGGTGTTGTAGGCCGGCTTCGGACGCTCCTTGAGCGCCTGCACGACGTCGCCGACGCTGGCTTCGCCCCTGTCCCACAACACGCGCATGAGCCTGAGCTCTCCGTCGGTCAACGTGGACGATTTGGGGCGCGACATTTTCTTAATGAATTAAGAGCTGCAAAACAGGCTAACGCTCCCGCGGGCGATGTGTCAACTAAATAATTAAGAACTGGGTCAGTTCGCGAGCGTCGCCGTAATGTTCCGCTTCGGCACGAATCCCACAGGAATGCGCGCCACCTCTTTTCGCGTCGCGACATCGACTGCGACGACGAAGTCCGATCCCGCGCACGCGACATAGACGGTCTTCCCGTCCGGCGTGAATGTGAGCCAGTCGGGGTCGTGCCCCACAGGCACGATCCCAAGCGGCGCAAGATCCGGCATCGAGAACGCCGCGACGTACGCGTAGTACTTGCTGGTCGCCCAGAGCGTCTTTCCGTCCGGTGCGATGCCGATACCGTGGGATGGCGACCCCTGCACGCCTTCGGTGTTCTTCATCGCCGGCGGCGGAAGATCCGGCAGAGTGACCCGTGCGACTTCGCGCTGCGTCGCAAAATCGACGACGGCAAATCCGTGGACCTCGGAAATCTGCACGAACATCCGCTTCGTTGAGCCATCGGCGTTTCTCTCGAAGGTGATGGGCCGCACGCCGTTTTCGAATGGCAACTTCCACGCGATCTGTTCGGTCGCCGCATCGATCACCGTGAGCTTCCGGCCCGCAATCGACCCCGCCACGATGAACTTCCCATCGGGCGTCACGTACGTGTTGTGAACGGCGCCCTCTACGGCAATGCTGCTCACCCTCTCCATCCTGGCCGTGTCGATCACGTCGACGGCGCCAGGCGCCTGCGCAATCGAGACGTACACCTTCTTCCCGTCTTTCGCGATATCGATGTTGTTCGGCCGGCCGCTCAGTGGAATCCGTTTGATGACCGCCAGCGTCCGGGCGTCCACGACGTCCAGCGTGCTCTCCGCCTCATCGCTGAAATAGAGCCGCGTCCCATCAGGTGCCGCTGCCGCCCCGTGGGGCACCTCGATGCCCTTGATGACGCCAGCGATTGTGTTGGTCGCGGGATCGATCAGGTGCACGTTGTCGCCGGCGGCGTTCGTCTGGACGACGCGCACGCGGCTGCCGGCTGCCTGCATGCCCGGGGAATTGCCGCGCACCCACGCCGCCAGCGCCTGCCATTCCGGGTTCTGCTGCGACTGCCAATGCTTCCCGCCCGCGTGAAACCGATCGCCGCCCGCATGTTCATCGAGAGGATGCAGCAACAGCCGGCTGGAGAGCGGGTCGCCGGGGACGATGAATCGCCGGATCGACTCGAAGTTCTTTCGCGATTGCGTGTCGTCCCACGTCGTCGCGCCAGGCGTCAGCATTTGGAGATACCCGTTGCCAGCCCCGGTGCCGCGGTGGCACGAGTAGCACCGCGCGTGCCCCTCGCGTTTGGCAAGGAACAGCGGCTGAATGCGCGTACGGAAGACCTCGTAGTCGAGAGGTGTCTGAGCGAGGGCAGGTGCCTGCGCAACCAGGCACACGGCAACAATGAGCCAGCGGGAAAGCGACATGAGCGGCCTCCTCACTAATCTGCGTTCAGATGTCGGCGAGCGATTCGTCGAGGATTCTAACCGCGATTGCCGCCTGCTCCTTCGTGAAAACGAGGGGCGGCGAGACCCTGATCACGTTCGGCCCGGCAGCGAGCACGAGGAGCCCTCGCCTGAATGCCGCCATCACGAGCGCGTCACGCTCGCTCGTGGCGCGCTCCTTGGTCTGCCGGTCGCGCACGAGCTCGATGCCGATCATCAGGCCGGTCCCGCGGACATCCCCGACAACCGGGTGTCGCTGCGCGAGCTGTTTCAGGTTGTCGTGAAGAAAACGGCCGACGTCGGCTGCGTTCTGCATCAACGCGTCACGCACGAGTTTCAGCGTGACCAGCGCGGCGGCGCACGCGACCGGATTCCCGCCGAACGTATTCGAGTGCGCTCCGACGGGCCAGTCCATCACGGCCTCGTGCGCGATTGTGAGGCCCATTGGCAGACCCGACGCGATTCCCTTGGCCGCAACGACGATGTCCGGCTGCACGCCGCAATGCTCGATGGCGAACATCTTTCCGGTGCGCCCGATGCCCGACTGCACTTCGTCGGCGATGAGCAACATGCCGTGCTGCGACGCAATCCGCGCGAGACCTTGAATGAATGCTGGCGGCGGCACGATATACCCGCCCTCGCCCTGAATCGGCTCGACCACGATGGCCGCGACCTCGTCGGGCGAGACCAGATGCGTGAGGATCTCCTGTTCGATGTGGGCCAACGCGGTCTCGGCGCATTGTTCAGGACTAACCCCCGCAGGGCAGCGGTATGGATCGGCGAATGGCGCATGAAACACGCCTGGCGCCATTGGTCCGAAGCCGCGCCGCTGGACGGTCTTGCTGGACGTCAGCGAGAGCGACCCGAGCGTCCGGCCGTGAAAGGATCCCAGGAACGCGATGATGTTGAATCGCCCGGTGTGGTGGCGAGCGAGCTTGATGGCCGCTTCAACAGCTTCTGTACCGGAATTCGAGAAAAACACCTTCGCGCCGCCTTCGAAGGGCGCTACCTTGGCGATCGCTTCGCCGAGCGCCACCTGCGGCTCGTGGTAGTAGTCGGTCGAAATGTGGAGAAAGCGTTGCGCCTGCGCAGTGATCGCCGCCACGACGTCGGGGTGCGAGTGGCCGGTCGCCGCAACCGCGATGCCAGCACAGGCGTCCAGATAGACGTTACCGTCGACATCTTCAACGACTGCGCCTTCCCCTCGCGCCATCACAAATGGTGCGCTGCGCGGATAGGACGGCGACACGACCTGCCGATCGCGCTCGAGGATGGCGCGGGCGAGTGGGCCCGGAGGGGGAACGCGAATGTCGGGGACCTTCATGATGGCTCTGGACTTTAGGCTTTAGACCTTGGGCCAGGTCAAAAGCCCAAAGCCAAAAGCCCGAAGCCCAATTACTATTGTACCGTCATGCCCAGGCCCGTTCACGTCATCGGCGTCCCGCTCGACATGGGCGGCAGCCGGCGGGGCGTCGACATGGGACCGTCGGCGTTCCGCATCGCCGGCCTCAGCGAAAAAATCACCGCGCTCCGCTACACCGTTGCCGACAAGGGCGACCTGCCATCGCCCATTCCGGAAACGAGAAAGCTCGGCGACCCCAACAAGAAGTTCATCAGAGACATCGCAAAGGTGTGCGACAAGCTCTATCAGACGGTACGCGAGTCGCTGGAGGAAGGTGCGCTGCCTCTGGTCCTCGGCGGCGACCACAGTCTGGCCGCTGGTTCCGTCGCGGCGTCGGCGGCGCACGCACGCGGGTCTCAGCAATCGATCGGCCTGCTGTGGATCGACGCACACGGCGACATGAACACGCCTGCAAGTACGCCAAGCGGAAACGTCCATGGGATGCCCCTCGCAGCGCTATTGGGCCCTGAGCCTGCCGAGCTGTCGAGCATCGGTGGATTCTCGCCAACCGTTCTGCCGGAGCATACGGCCCTCGTCGGAGTGAGGAATCTCGACGAGCGCGAAAAAGTTCTCGTGCGCAATTCCGGCGTGCATGTCTTTACGATGAAGGATATCGACCGGCTTGGCGTCGCCGCCGTCGCCACGAAGGCGCTCGAGGCGATCGGCAAAGGAACAGGCGGCTTGCACGTCTCGTTCGATCTGGACGCGTGCGATCCCGCTATCGCGCCGGGAGTCGGAACCCCGGTTCGAGGCGGGCTCAACTATCGAGAGGCGCACCTGTTGATGGAGCTGATTGCTGAAACAGGACGGCTGACCGCCCTGGATCTGGTCGAGGTCAACCCTACGCTGGACCTCCGCAACACGACGGCCGAGCTTGGCGTCGAGCTCGCGCTGTCGGCGTTGGGGATGAAGATTCTCTAAGTAGGCTGCGTAGGAAAACTTGGGAGAACGCAGGAGAACGTGGGAGGAAGCTCCGCCCACGTTGTCCTACGCTTCCTGCGTTGTCCCACGTATCAGTGCGAACGCGTAAAGTCCGGATGAGGCATCCAGCGCAGGATGTTCCCTGTCAGGCTCGCCACGAAGATATCGCCGTTGGGCGATCCGCTGATCTCGTGTCCGGGTGATTCCATCGATCCGAGCACTTTGCCGCTTTCGAGATCGATCTTCATCAGGCGTCCCGCCAGCGTGTCGGCGGTGATGTTCTCGACATTGTTGCGGTGCGTCAGGATATACATCTCGTCTTTCGGCGAAATCCAGATGCCCTGCGTCGAACCCAGGTGGTTCCACATCTTGATCAGCTTGCCGTTGGTGTCGAAGATCTGAATCCGGTTGTTCTCGCGATCGCTGACGTACGCCCGATCCTTCGAGTCGAACTGGATCGAGTGCACCGTGCTGAACTGGCTCGGCCCGCTGCCAGGCGTGCCCCACGTCATCAGGAACTTTCCGTTCTTGTCGAACTTCACGACCCGGCTGTTGCCGTACCCGTCGGAGATGTACGTGTTGCCCTGAGAATCCCATGCGACGTCGGTCGGCAGATTGAACGTCTTGTCGTCCGTGCCCCGCTGTCCCTTGATGCCGATCGTCATCAACAGCTTGCCGTCGTTCGTGTACTTGAGAATCTGTCCGGCGCGATCGACCGCCCAGACGTTGTTCTCGCGATCGACCCGCACTCCGTGCGGGTCGCCGATGACGCCCTTGCCCCACGACCGGAGATAGTTGCCGTTGGCATCGAAGACCACCAGCGGATCGATCTCCGTGTTGCGATGGAGCACGTAGACGTTGGCCTGCGCATCGGTCGACACAGCTGAGCAGCGGCCGAAGACCCAGCCGGCTGGCATCTGCTTCCAGTTGGCAGCCTGGACGCCGGCCTGCATCTCGACGCCGAATCGGATCTGCACCTTCACCTTCAGCAGCCCGCCCTCATGTGGATTCCATGCTTCGCCGACCCAGCCCTGCTCGGGCGCCTTCGACGGCAGGCCGGATGGATGAGGTTCCGCGGGCCGCGCCGCCCCACCTCGTCCGCCACGCTGCTCCGCCACAAGAACCGTTGAACAGATCACAACAATGGCCAAGGCAACGTACTTCATAAGCAAAAACCTCCAAATAGAATGCCTGGATTCTACTTACTTTTCAGTTTTCAGTTTTCAGTTTTCAGTTTTTCAAACGAAGCGGGTCAGGGTGACGCCGACCTGCCGCTCGCCTTTGTCGGCGCGGCGCCACTGCACCAGGATGGGCGCCTGGTAGGTGCCTTCGATGACGTTCGGACGCCCCGGTGTCTGCGAGTCGGAAACCAGCAGGTCGACCGAACGTTTCATGCGGAGGAAGCGCGACGCCGGCACGGCGAGCGCCTGGGCCAGCACGCGCTCGATGGCCGACTCGGCGAGCCCAAGCGCATCGACCAGGCGATTGAGGGCACGAACCAGATCGTACTTCGCGTACTCGAGGGTCTTTGACGGCACCGCGCGCGGATCGTCCCACGCGTGCTTGGCCTTCTGCGCGGCAAAGCGCAACGGGTTCTTCAGCACTTCCGCCAGGTCGTAACGCATCAGCAGCGTCTCGTATTCGTTGACGGTCAAGCTCGCGAACTGCTCGCCGGCGACGAGTCTCAGGCGGATGCGGCCTTTTTCCACGCCGTGCTTTGCGATCAAGTCGTCGAGCTGAGCGTAGAGGCCAAGACGCGGGTCCTTCAGATTCACCGCGTCGATCGGATGCCTCTTCGACACGGGCACGTGAAGCGTCGTTTTCGCGACCTCGATCTCATTGTCGTATCCCACCAGCGTGGTCGTGCGACGCCGCGGCGTGCCCGCATTCACGCCGTCGAGATCGATGAATGAGACGGGGCCCGGACGCCGCGTCACGTACGACACGCAGGGACGCAGGCCGCTGCCGATGAACGCGAGGTGCGAATCGGCGTTCGTTGGCTCAACGGGACGCTGTTCCGGCGTCAGCTCATCGCGGAGATCGAGCTGGTCGTGCCGGTAACCAGCACCCTCGGGAAATACAGTCGTGAAAACATCGATGTATGGCCTGACCGCTTGCGGACCGGATCCCAGCCGCGCGGCGAAACTTTGAGGAAGATAGCCTGCGGTCGTGTGCAGCGAGCAATAGAGGCAGCGGGCGTGGCGCTCGAACACATCGCCGTAGGCGGCGGCGGCCAACGCCCGAACATCGATGACGTCGAGCCGTCCCCGCGGCGTAATCTCGAGGCTGAGTTCGAGAGGTGCCAAGTAGGGGATTATTGTATCCTGATTTGGTGCGATCTGCCTCACAGCGCACGGTTTGCCTGGTTTTACTCGGCTGCCTGGCGCTCGCCGCGCGCGTGGCGTATGGCCAGTGCAGCACCGGCACGCGCGAACCGACCGACGAAGTGCACAACGCACCGTACGATGCGGAGTTCACGTTCTGCCGGCTGGCGTACAAGACCGGCCCCGGCGGCTACTACTACTACGGCCTCCCGGCCTGGGCGCACGGGTACCCAACCGCCGAACGCAGCCTGATGAAGATTCTCGAGGGCGTGACCAGACTCATCAAGCCCCGCATGGACAGGACGAACGTCGTCGCGATCGGCGACCCGGAGATGTTTCGATACCCGGTTTCATACATGACCGAGCCCGGGTACATGACGCTGAGCGACAGTGAAGCGCTGGCGCTGCGGGAATATCTGCTCAAGGGCGGGTTCATCATCTTCGACGATTTCCGCAGCAACCGTGGCAACGATGGTTGGGGGAACTTCGAGCGCTCGATGCGGCGCGTGATGCCTGAAGGCCGCCTCGTCGAGCTCGACGGCTCTCATCCGGTCTTTCACTCGTTCTTCGAGATTCCGCGGCCGAAGGAGTTTCTGTCGTGCTACGACCGCAATGCCGGGGCAGCCGAGTTCTGGGGAATGTATGAAGACAACGACGCGTCCAAGCGCCTGCTCTTCGTCGCAAACTTCAACAACGACATCGCGCAGTATTGGGAATGGTCGGACACCGGCCTGACGCCGATTGACCTGTCAAACGAAGCGTACAAATTCGGAGTGAACTACTTGATGTACGGGCTCACTCACTGAACCTGGTAGGTAGAAAGTGGAAGGTGGAAGGTGGAAGGTAGGTTCAACCTTCACTCGCCACTATCCGTGTCCTTGTCCGCCTCGACCTCCGGCTCTTTCGCTTCGACCTCCGGCTCTTTCGCTTCGACGTCGATGTCGACGAGCGTGTCGTCCTCGTCGCGGAATCGCGCGTCCTCATCGACGCTGAACATCCGGCCGCTCAGCCGCTCCTTCAGCGGGCCCTTGGCTTTCCCTTCCTGATTCCGGTTCTTGCCAAAGTTCGCTCCCCCGCGGCCCTTCGGAGGTTTGTTCGGACCGAAATTGCGGTTGCCTGAATCACCGCGCGGCGCCCGATAGCTGCCGCCGCCGAAATCAGGCGGCGCAAATCCGCCGCCGGCAGGTCTCGGCGGTCCACCCATTGGCCGGGGAGGGCCAGAGAATCCGCCGCCGGCACCCATCGGCGGACGCGCTTCGCGCGGGCGCGCCTCGCTGACCGACAAAGGCCTGCCCTTGAACGGCTGGCCGTGCAACTGCTGAATGGCACGCTCTGCCACGCCGCGATCGTCGTAGTCGACGAACGCAAAACCCCTCGGCCGGCCAGTGTCGCGATCGGTAGGGATGACAATCTGCAGCGGCGCCCCGACCGTGCCGAAGTGCTCGCGGATGTCGGCTTCGGTTGCGCTGTAGGGGAGGTTCCCGACGAATAACCGGACAGACATAACGCTTCTGATCGCCTCCTACGACTGAGGTGTCGCGGCCACTTTCTTTTTGGCGCGCGTTTTCGCCTTGCGCGCCGGGGCGGGCGTATTGCTCGTTTCCAGCACGACGATTCGCGTAGAAAACCGGCGAGTGCCGTGCTCATCGAACTCGATCACGGTGTGATGCTCGTTCACATCGACAATCGTGCCTGGTCCGTATTGGGCCTGCACGACGCGATCTCCTGCTGTATATCTGCGCATGAATCCTCCTGACCGGGCTACGCGACAGCGAACGTCACGTTCAATGACTTCTCGATGACCCGCAACGCCGCCAGTTCCTCGGGCGCGACCAGCGTGACCGCGGTGCCCACGGATTCGGCGCGGCCGGTCCTGCCGACACGGTGCACGTAGGTATCGACGCTCGGCGGCACTTCGAAATTGACGACGTGGGCAATGTCATCGATGTCGATGCCGCGCGCCGCGATGTCGGTCGCGATAAGGGCCGTGTACCGGCCCGACTTGAATCCTTCCACCGCCGCCGAACGCTGGCTTTGCGTGCGATCGGCGTGCCACGCCACGCAATTGATGCCGCTGGCGGCGAGCTGCCGTGCCAGCTTGTCGGCCCCGCGCTTGGTGCGGACGAACACGAGGCTGGTCCCGTGCGCACGACGCAGAAAATTCGCGAGCCACTGCACTTTTTCGGGATGCGGCATGAGCCTGCCGACATGCTCGATGGTCGTCGCCAGCCCTTCCTGGCCGCCCACACGGATCAACTTCGGGTCTCGCATGATCTGGTTCACAGATCGGGCGACCTCGTCCGACATGGTGGCGGAAAAGAGCAGGGTCTGTCTATTCGACGGCAGGGCCGCCACGATACGCCGCACGCTCGGCCAGAAGCCCATGTCGAGCATCCGATCGGCCTCGTCCAGCACGAGCACTTCCAGCCCCTCGAAATTGGCGGCGTTCGTTCCCATATGATCGATCAACCGGCCCGGTGTCGCGACAACGATATCCGCTGCGCCACGCAAACCCCGTTCCTGCGGCCCGGCCTCGACACCCCCGTACACCGCCACACTCGACAGACTCGTGTGATACGCCAGCCCCTGGAACTCGTCTTCAATCTGTACAGCCAGCTCCCGAGTGGGCGCGAGAATCAGCACACGGGTCTTCCCGCCTTCCCCGCTAAGGAGCTTCGGCGAGGCTAACAGCCGATTCATCAACGGCAGCAGAAACGCGAGCGTTTTACCCGTGCCTGTCTGCGCACACGCAACAAGGTCGGCGCCATCGAGCACGCCCGGATAGACGGCACTCTGAATAGGCGTCGTCGTCACGAAACCGCGTTCGCCCAACGCGTGCTCGAGCCTGGCATCCAGTCCAAGCGAAGTGAAGGCAACCGGAGTGGCGTCGTAGGGCGCCGGCTGGAATGCCAGCAAGGGGGCAGACGGCTGCACAACCACAGGGCGGCCCGAAGACGGACGCCCCCGGCCGCGCGGGCGACGGCTACGCGTGGAACGATTTTTCGAAACTTTCGAGGGGTCTGAGAAATGCAAGATTGGCTGGCTTTTTGAGGATCGATCCCTTTATTTAGAGCGTTATTGTCTCATAAACGGCGAAATTCCGCCAATCAGTCTAAAATTGGCGTGAACGGTGGGTTATGTGCTCGCACTCCTCGCGGTGCTCCTGGTCGCTGGCGGCTATTTTCTGGGTGTGCGCCGGCGGCGGGCGAACGAGGACGCGCTCAAAACTCAGCTCGACGAGCGCAGCGAACAGCTGACCCTGGTCGAACACGAACTGCTCCGCCGGACCTCCATTGACCCGGTTACTCATCTGCCAACCCAGCAGTATTTTCAGGATTTTCTCGAGCGGGAATGGCGTCGGGCGTCCCGCGAGCGCACGACGGTTTCGATCGTCATGATCGAGGTCGATCACTTCCGGGCCTACAACGACCGGATGGGAAAACCCGACGGTGACGCCTGCCTGAGGGCGGTCGCCGATGCCATGAGACCCCTCGTCCATCGCCCGAGCGATGCCTTGGCTCGCTATGGCGGGCCGGGAAAGATCGGCCTCGTCCTGGGGGGCACCGACGCCAAGGGTGCGATGGTTCTCGCCGAAAGACTCAGACAGGCAGTCGAGAATCTGCAGAGGGCGAATCCCGCGTCCACGAGCGGGCCGGTCCTGACGATCAGCCTCGGCGTTGCCGCCGCTGTGCCAGATCGTGAAGGTGCCTGGCAGGAACTCGAGCTGATCGCCGCCGCCGAAAAGGGACTCCTTCAGGCCATGGACGCTGGCCGGAATCGCATTTGCCTAGTTTGACCTGTACAATTTTCTGGGATGGGCCGATACTGACATGTGTCGACCTGAGGACAGACACCCCATTTGTTAACAAAAACCGGGATTCTCTGATGGCACAACCCTTGTTAGTCGGTAAGACGCGAAGAGTGTCTCAGCTTGCGCGTGCCTTCGGTATCTTCGTTCTCTCGACGTCCGCTCTGGCAGCTCAGGGTCAGGAAGCCCCTATATTCAAATCCGCCGTCGAGCGAGTGGCGCTTACGGCAGTGGTGCGCGACTCCAGAGGGAAACTCGTGAAGAACCTGACCGCGCGCGACTTCGAGCTGCTCGATTCCGGGCGTAGCAGGCCGCTGATTGGTGTGTGGTCCGAGCCAAGCCCCGCCAGCGTGGCTGTTCTCATGGACTCCAGCGGCAGCATGGCCACCAAGAAGGAACGGGCCCACTTTGTCGCGGAGTCGTTCATCGAAGGGCTACAGCTCGGCCTCGATGAGGTCGCCCTGTATGCGTTTGATACGACGCTGCAGGAAGTGCAGCCGTTCACGAAGAAGCTCTGGACGACATCGGGCGCATGGAAAAGCACGCGCACGTTTGGCGAAACGTCTCTCTGGGATGCGATCGCTGCGACTGCCCGGCGGATTTCGGGGCGTCAGCAGAGGCGAGCATTGCTCGTCATTACGGACGGCGTCGATTCCGCAAGCGAGTTGCGACCGGAAGAAGTCTCGGCAATCGCAAGCGAACTGGACGTTCCCGTCTACGTGCTCGTGATTGGATTTTTGCAGGACGACGGATCGGGAGAGCCGCTGCCGGTCAAGGGACCGCTGGCCGATCTTGCAGCGTGGACCGGCGGGGATTCCCTGCTCATTCAGGACACACCGAGCGCCATCACAGCGACCCGTCAGATTCTGACGGAACTGCAGCATCAATACGTCATCGCGTTCGAGCCCGGGAACGCTCCAGGGTGGCATCCGCTCGTGCTCAAGACCCGCAAGAACGGGCTCGTCGTGCGGGCGCGGAGCGGCTACGTTGTCAGGGCGTTGGACAAATAAATAAATAAGGATTTCAGGAGGAGTGATCATGCGAAAGCTCGTATTGACTCTGGCGGCAGTCACCGTAATGGCGGGCGCCGGGTCGGCCTGCGCGACCAAGAAATTCGTACGCGGAGAGGTTGATGGCGTCAACGGCCGTGTCGAGACGCTCAGTCAGTCGCTGGAAGCCACGCAGCAGCAGACCAAGGAAAACGCCGGACGTATCGTCCAGGTCGACCAGAAAGCCGATCAGGCGGGCGCGGCGGCCAAGAATGCACAGGCATCGGCCACAGTTGCGCAGGGTGCGGCCGAGGCCGCAGCTGCCAAAGCGAACGCGGTCGAGGTCTCTTCGAAGCGGCTTCTCTTCCAGGTCGTCATCAGCAGCGACCAGGGCAATTTTGAACTTGGGAAAGCGGACCTTCCTGGCGATGTGCGCGCGAGGCTCGATGAGCTCGCAGCCAAACTGAAGGCCGATCCCGCTGGCAACTACATTGAGATCGAAGGTCACACGGATGCCACGGGTACTCCTGAGGCGAACGAAAAACTGGGCCTTGCGCGGGCAGAAACCGTAAAGCGCTATCTGTACGAGACCTATCAAATCCCGTTGCACAAGATTAACGTCATCAGCTTCGGTGAACAGAAGCCTGTGGCGCCCAACAACACCAGGGACGGCCGCGCGCAGAACCGGCGCGTGGTAGTGAAGGTGCTGGCGTAGTAGTAGGGGTAAGGGTCAAAGGGTAAGGGGTAAGGGCCGAGCCAGTTGGTTGCAGGACAAATTGAGGATTCTGAGAGGATTGGATAGCCGGGCGCTGCCGTGCGGGTGCCTCGTCGGCGTGTACGAAACCTACGAGAGCGAGACGGTGGCGATCATCGACGTGAAAGGATCGGCGTGCGTCAACCCCGATCATCGCATCGACGCACCCGTGAATCTTCAGCCGCCGAGCACGATACCCACCATCAGCCGCTGAAAAGAACTAAACGTCTAGCTGGGAGGCTGGCTCGCGATCATGTAGTTCAACTGACTCCACTGCGTCGGAGGTGTGCGGCGCCGATCGCCGCGGCGCTTGTCGCTCTCTATCGACGCACGAGGGTTCTGACGGCGCTCACCGAGCCGGCGATCCCAGATAATCTGCACAAGCGGATCATCCGCGAACGTACGCGTCAGCAACTCGAAGGTCGCGAAATGACCGCGACGGACGATGACAGTGCGAGATTCGGCCACAGCAGTTGTTTTTTGCACGGGGGCGCCTTACGCGCCCCACACGGCTTTGGAACGATACCAGTCTTCCGGCAGGATTGCCCA
>JAMQPK010000041.1 GCA_023717525.1 Vicinamibacterales bacterium
CGATCAGACTCGTTCGCACGGCTGCATTGGCCGCCGGCTTTTTCGTTTTGTTTCCCCTGGCGCTTTTGGCGCAGAACGGCACCAGCACCCTCACCGGCCTCGTCCGGGATTCGTCTGGCGCGACCATTCCTGGTGCAACCATACGGGTCGTCCGTGAAGACACGGGCGTGAGCCTCGACACCGTCAGCGACGAGCAGGGAACGTATCGAGCTGCTGCGCTGGCGCCTGGCCAATACCGGCTGGAAGTCGTGTTGGACGGATTCGAGACGGCTATCCGTCGGGTTGCGCTTGATGGCGGCCAGACGGCGACGGTCGACGTTGCCCTCACCGTGGCGCGCATTAGCGAGGGTGTGGTGGTCACCGCCCGTCGAATCGAGGAAGCCGCCCAGGAGGTGCCGATCCCGCTGTCGGTGATCAGCGGCGACACGATCGCAGACGCGGGGGCCTTCAATGTGAATCGCCTGAAGGAACAAATCCCGACGGTCCAGTTCTATTCCACCAACCCCCGCAACTCGGCGATCAACATTCGGGGACTCGGTGCACCTTACGGACTCACAAACGACGGCATCGAGCCGGGCGTCGGCCTGTACATCGACGGCGTCTTCTTCGCTCGCCCCGCCGCCGCAACGCTCGATTTTCTCGACGTGGAACAAGTCGAGGTGCTCCGCGGGCCGCAAGGAACGCTGTTCGGCAAGAACACGACGGCGGGCGCCATCAACGTCACCACACGCAAACCCAGCTTCACACCGGGGAGCGAGTTCGAGCTCAACTACGGCAGCCTCCAGTTCGTGCAAGCCAAGGCATCGATCACCGGCGCCCTCTCGAAGAAGATCGCTGGACGCCTGTCTTTCTCAGGCACCCAGCGTGACGGCACGCTCCTCAACACCAGCACGGGAGGAGAGGTGAACAATCTCAGCAATCTGGGTGCGAGGGGCCAAGTGTTGTTCGCCCCCTCGGACAGAGTCGCGATCACGTTCGCAGCCGACAGCACCCGACAGCGCCCCAGGGGCTTCACCCAAGTCGTCGCCGGTGTCGCGCCGACGCTGCGTCCTGCGAACCGGCAATTCCCGCAGATTGCCGCCGATCTCAACTACACACCGCCAAGCTACAACGCCTTCGACCGCAAGACCGATATCGACACGCCCATGCAGTCCTATCAGGATCTCGGCGGCGCTTCACTCAACGTCGACTGGAAACTTGGGCGCGGGAGACTGACCTCGACGACCGGCTGGCGCTACTGGGATTGGAAGCCTTCGAACGACCGCGACTTCATTGGTCTGCCTGTGACCACAATCTCGTCTGGCACTTCGAAGCAAAGTCAGTGGACGCAGGAAATCCGCTATGCCGGCGACGTGTCTCCCCGGCTCAACTTCGTCGGCGGCGCCTTCGTGTACCAACAGGCAATAGATTCAGACCCCGTCATCAAACAGGAACAGGGATCCGCAGCGGCACGTTTCCTCCTGGCGCCAACCGCGGCGGCAGCGACACCGGGCCTCCTCGACGGATACGGCTTCGACCAGTACCTCAACTATCGGAACGTGAGCGCGGCGTTGTTCGGGCAGATTGCCTGGTCGGTCACCGATCGCTTGCGGCTGCTTCCCGGAGTCCGGTTCAACTACGACAAGAAGAAAGTTGATTTCAACCAGGTCGTCTACGGAGGTCTGGAAACAACCGATCCGGTATTGCTCGCTCTGAAACTGTCGGTGCTCGCGCCGCAAGCCTACAAGGCGGACGTCGACGACACCAACACGTCGGGTCAGATGACCGTCGCCTACAGGGTCACCAGAAGCATCAACGCCTACACAACCTATGCGACCAGCTTCAAGTCGGTTGGCCTCAACCTGGGCGGCGTCCCCACCGACGCACTCGGGAACCCGGTTCTGTCTGCCGCGATTGTCAAGCCCGAGGACGTCCATCACTTCGAGATCGGGCTGAAGACAGCATTCGGCCCCGGCATCACGGCGAACATCGGTATTTTTGACACCGAGATCAAGGACTTCCAGGCGCAGGTTGTGAACGCGAGCGTGGGCGTGCTGCGGGGCTATCTCGCCAATGCTGAAAAAGTGCGCGTGCGAGGCGTCGAATTCGACGGGACCGCCAGAGTGAACGACCATCTCTCGTTCTATGCAGCGGGGGCCTACACCGACGGGAAGTATGTGTCGTTCCCCGATGCACCACCTCCATTCGAGGAAACCGGCGGACCGCAAGTGAAGGACATCTCAGGATCCGATTTGCCCGGCATCTCGAAGAGCGCGATCTCGATTGGCGGCGAGTTCGTCAATCCCGGTCATTTCGTCGGCAGAGCTGGTGAGTTGTTTGTGGGGTTTGATGGCAGTTATCGCTCGACATTCTCTTCAAGCGCGAGCGCCTCGAAATACCTGATGGTTCCGGGCTATTCCCTGCTCAACGCGCGCGTTGGATTCCGGTGGGCGGATGGCTGGTCGCTGTCTCTTTGGTCGCGCAACCTGCTGAACAAGGACTATTTCGAGCTGCTTTCGGCGCAGCCAGGCAACTCTGGCCTCTATGTCGGCCAGCCTGGAGACGCCAGGACAGTCGGTCTAACGCTTCGGGTGAGGCTCCAGTCGTGAAGAAGCGGAGCAACGGCATACAATCTCCGGATGCGTTCACTGAGATTGATGCTCGCTGCCCTCGCTGCGGTCGCCTCTATCCCGTCCATGGCCGGTGCGCAGGCGACCACGACGCCGCCGCCCGCAGCGCCGGTTGCCGGGTGGCAGGATGGCTTCTTCATTCAGTCGGCGAACGGCGACTATCGCCTGCAGATCGGATTTGTCGGCCAGTTTGACGGACGGTTCTTTCTCGACGATTCGAGCAAGGCCTTGACGGACACGTTTCTCACCCGCAAGTTCCGGCCGACATTCACGGGCCGAATCGGGCGCTATTTCGACTTCAAGTTCATGCCCGACCTGGGCAGCGGGCAGAGCGGCGTAGCGGACGCGTACTTCGACATCCGCTTCTCCCCGAAGTTCCGGGTCCGCACGGGCAAGGACAAGACGCCGGTGGGCTACGAACTGCTCCAAGGCGACGCGTTCGTGCTGTTCCCGGAACGGGCGCTCGCCTCGAGCCTGGTGCCGAACAGGGATAACGGCGTTCAGCTGCAGGGTGACGTGCTTGGCAATCATCTGTTTTACGCCGTCGGCGTCTTCAACGGCGTTCCTGACGGCACGAGCTCGACGACCGAGGTCGACACCAGCGACGGGAAGGACTTTCCGGGACGAGTCGTGCTGCAGCCATGGAGGACGACGAAGACGCCGCCTCCGGCGCTGAACGGATTGGGCTTCGCTCTTGGAGGATCGACGGGGAAGCAGTCGGGGCCACTACCAACCTTCCGCACGTCTGCGGGCCAGGCGTACTTCGCGTACGCTGCCGGCGCGACAGCCGACGGCACGCGAAATCGCGTCACGCCAGCGGTGTTCTACTACTACAAGTCGATCGGCGCTTTTGCCGAGTACATGAGTTCATCGCAATGGGTGCTCAAGGGCGTCGATCGCCGCGAAATCTCCAACCACGCGTGGGAGGCGACCGGGTCGTGGGTTGTCACGGGCGAGAACGCGTCGGAGCGCGGTGTGCGGCCGCGAAACAACTTTGATCCAGTGGCGGGCCATTGGGGCGCACTACAGGTGCTCGGACGCTACACGGAACTGACCGTCGATCAGTTGGCGTTCGACGCGGCGTTCGCCGCATCGGGAGCGAGCCGCGAAGCACAGTCCTTCACGCTCGCCGCGAACTGGTATCCCAATCCATTCATCAAGTTCTACGGGACGTTCGAGCGGACGGTTTTTGATCACGAAGCCGATGGTCCACGCAAAGCCGAGAACGTGGTGATCTTCCGCACGCAGGTGGGTTTCTAGGAGATTACTGCACCCTCACATTGGCGGGGGCTGACAGCAAGACGACGCCAGCGGCTTCCACCACGGTGAGCGCCTGCCCGGCGACGGTCAGCGTCCCGGTGCGCGCGGTCGTCGTGGTATTGGCCGCCACTGTGTAGCTCAATGTCCCGACACCGGTTGCGCCACTACTGCCGTTTACCGTAATCCAGCTCGCATTGCTCGTGGCGCCCCACGTGCAACCGGTGGCCGTCGTCACGGTCGTCGCCCCGGAACCACCGCCGGCGGCAATGTTGTGCGACGTCAGCGACAGCGAAAAGACGCAGGAGGTCCCGTTCTGGATCACCGCGACCATCTGACCCGCGATGGTCAGCGTCCCGGCACGAGAGCTCGTTGAGGTATTGACGATCACCTCGTACGTGACCATTCCGCTGGCCGTTCCACTACTGGCGCCAGTCACCGTGATCCAACTCGCGTCGCTCACGGCATTCCACTCGCAGCCGGCTGTCATCGCATTCACAAGGATTGTCGCCAGGCCCCCCGCGCCCGCCACGCTCAACGATGTAGGTGACACGACAAACGTGCACGGTGCGCCGCTCTGGGTCACCGTGATTGTCTGTCCGGCAATGGTCAACGTGCCCACGCGACTGCCCACCGTCGTATTGGCCGCGACGGTGTAGACGACCGTGTCAGCGCTCGTGCCAGTACCTGTGGAGCTGCTGCCGCCTGTCACCTCCATCCATCCGACGTCGCTTACTGCAGTCCACGTGCAGCCGCTCAACGTCGCCACGGCCACAAACTGCGAACCACCGGTCTCCGCCAGACTCAATGATGTGGGTGACACGACAAACGTGCACGGCACACCGCTTTGTGTCACGGTGACTGTCTGTCCGGCAACGGTCAACGTGCCAGTGCGTGCAGCCAACGTCACGTTCGGCGCGACCTCGTAAGTGATGAATCCGTTGCCGGTCCCGCTGCTGTCACCTATCACCGTGATCCAACTGACGTCGCTCACCGCGCTCCAGACGCAACCGCTCGTCGTCGTCACGTTGACGATCTCCGTCGCGGACGCGGCGGCAAGTGTTGGAGACGAGGGCGAGGCCGTGAAGCTGCAGACGACGGGCGCGGCAAAGGTGAAGATGTTCGACGGAGCGCTTGACGCCGTGCCGCCTGGACCAACTGCGGCGACGCTGGCGAAGTAGTTCGTCCCTTGCACCGGCCACCCGATAAAGAGAGATGTGAGATCAACGGCGATTGTGCCAGTGCCATCGGGATCGGGCTTCCCCAGCGATACGGTCTGGAATGGCGCTGAGGCGCCCACAAGGAACAGGTCGAGCTGGTACGACTGTACGACAGGCGCGCCTGTCGGATCAGTGACGTTGTGATCGGGTGAAGGCTCGAAGAGTGCCTGGGTGGGATTGACCGCTACCTGTGCGGAGGACGGGCGCGGCAGCAACGCCGCGGCTGCGAGCGCCATCATGCATGCGGTCCGAATCCTTCTGCCCACCATAGCAGGGGTCGGACAGTACTCCGTGAGGCCTCATCCCCTCCAGTGGTTTTTGGGAGGATTTGCTCGAAAACATGCGCGAATCAAAGGGTTACCAAGTCGTTACTTCGACCTGCCGACGAAACCGACGCCGAAGCCGTCGGCTGGTTACGGCCCGATCCTCACGCCGGCCGGAGCACTCAGCACTACAGCGGTACCTGCTTCTGTGACGGTATAAGTTTGTCCGGCAATGGTGAGCGTGCCGGTGCGTGGAGCACCGGTGTTCGCGGCGATCACAAACGTGACAGTGCCATTGTTCGTGCCGCTGCTGCCTCCTGTGACCGTAATCCAGCTGACGTTGCTGACCGCCGTCCACGAGCATCCGGCCGATGTCGCAACGCTCGTCGTGCGCGTCGCTCCGGCAGCCGCCACACTGACCGAGCTCGACGACAACGTGAAATTGCAGTTGCCGCTCTGCGTAACAGTGACAGTCTGGGCTGCGACGGTGAGCGTGGCGCTTCGCGTTCCGGCCACGGTGTTTGCGCGCACGGTGTAGCCGACGGTGCCGTTTCCATTCCCGCTGCTGCCCGAGGTCAAAGTAAGCCACGCCGAATTGCTCGTGGCGTTCCACGCACAACCGCTCGTGGTCGTCACCGCGACCGTCTCAGGGCCACCGCTCACGCCAGCAGTTTCTGATGTCGGCGATACACCGAAGCTGCACGCCGCCGCAGTCTGGTTCACCGTCACCGTCTGTCCTGCCACGGTCAGCGTGCCGCTACGCGGGCTCGTTGCTGTGTTTGCGCCCACTGTATAGGCGACGGTTCCGTTCCCCGTGCCGTTGCTTCCGCTGGTGATCGTGATCCAGCCGGCGTTGCTTGCGGCGACCCAGGCGCATCCGCTGGTGGTCGTTACCGCCGTCGTCGAGGAGTTTCCGGCGGCAGCAACGCTTTGTGACATCGGCGAGACCGCAAAGCTGCAGATGACAATGGCGGCGTCTTGCGTGACCGTGAACGTTTGCCCAGCCACCGTCAGCGTGCCACTCCGCGGCGACGTCAACGTGTTCGCCGCGATGTTGAACGTGACCGCACCACTGCCCGTGCCACTGCTTCCAGAGGTGATAGTGATCCAACTCGCGTTGCTCGTGGCCGCCCATGCGCAGCCGCTCGATGTGGTTACTGTCGTCGAGGACGGCGAGCCGGCCGCGGCCACGTTGCTGGCCGACGCTGGCGAAATCGAATAGCTGCAGGCCGCTGCCGCGCTCTGGTTGACGGTAAGAGTCTGGCCCGCCACCGTCAGCGTGCCACTCCGCGGCGACGTCACCGTGTTGGCCGCCACGTCGTACGACACGGTGCCAGCGCCGGTGCCGCTGCCGCCGCCGCTGAGCGTAATCCAGCTCGCATTGCTCGTCGCCGTCCACGTGCAGCCGCTGGTCGTCGTGACTGCTGTCGATGAAGAACTGCCCGCGGCTGCCACACTCTGCGAGGTCGGCGAAATCGAGTAGGTACAGGCCGCTGCGCTCTGATCGATCGTTACAGTCTGGCCCGCTACCGTCAGCGTGCCGCTTCGCGGGCTCGTGACGGTATTCGCCGCCACGGTGTAGGCCACTGTGCCAGCGCCGGTTCCGCTACTCCCGCTGGTGATCGTGATCCAGCCGGCGTTGCTCGAGGCGGTCCACGCGCACCCGCTACTGTTGGTCGTCACTGCTGTTGTCGCCGAACTCCCGGCGGCCGCCACACTCTGCGACATCGGCGAAGCCGTATAGCTGCAGAGCACCCCGTCCTGCGTCACTGCAAATGTCTGCCCTGCCACGGTCAACGAGCCCGAACGCAGGCTGATCGACGAATTCGCCGATACCGTGAATCCCACCGCCCCGCTGCCCGTCCCACTGCTGCCGCTGGTCACCGTAATCCAGCTCGTGTTGCTCGTGGCCGTCCACGCACAGCCGCTCGTGGTCGTCACTGCCGTCGAGGATGAGACCCCAGCTGCCACCACGTTGGCCGACGTCGGCGACAGCGAATAGTTGCAGGCGGCCGCACTCTGATTCACCGTCAAGGACTGGCCGGCCACTGTCAGGGTGCCCACGCGCGGCGTCGTCACGGTGTTTGCCGCCACGTCATATGTCACCGTGCCATTGCCGGTGCCGCTGCCACCGCCTGTGACTGTGATCCAACCCGCGTTGCTCGAGGCGGTCCAGGAACAGCCCGTGGTTGCCGTCACGCCGGTCGTTGATGCCGAACTGCCCGAGGCCGGGACATTCTGAGATGTCGGCGAGAGCGAGAAGGTGCATGCCGCTGCGCTCTGGTTGACGGTGAAGGTCTGGCCCGCCACCGTCAGCGTGCCTGTGCGCGGAATTCCGGCCGTGTTGGCGGCTACTGAATATGAGACCGTGCCGCTATCTGTCCCGCTGCTGCCGCCCGTAATCGTGATCCAGCTCGCATTGCTGGAAGCGCTCCACGAACACCCGCTCGTGGTCGTCACGCCAACCGTGCCCAACTGACCAGCCGCGGCAACGCTCTGCGATGTGGACGACAGTAAGAAGGTGCACGGCGCCGCGCTCTGATTCACCGTGAAGGTCTGGCCGGCCACCGTCAGCGTGCCGGCCCGCGGGCTCGTGACGGTGTTGGCCGCTACCGTAAAGCCCGTCGTGCCGTTCCCTGTTCCGCTGCTACCGCTCGTGACCGTGATCCAGCTCGCGTTGCTCGTCGCCGTCCACGTGCAATTGCTCGACGTCGTCACCGCCGTCGTCGATGAGCCGCCCGCGGCGGCTGCACTCAACGACGCCGGCGAAATCCCATAGTTGCAGGCCGCCGCGCTCTGATTCACCGTAAAAGTCTGGCCCGCCACCGTCAGCGTGCCCGTGCGCGGTGTCGTCACCGTATTTGCCGCCACGTTGAACCCGACCGGACCATTCCCGGTGCCGCTGGCGCCACTTGTGACCGTAATCCAGGTCGCGTTGCTCGTCACCGTCCACGTGCAGTTGCTCGATGTCGTCACGGCTGTCGTCGACGCGCCGCCCGACGCCGCCAGCGTCTGCGAATTCGGCGACACGTTGTAAGCGCACGCCGCCGCCTGCTGATTCACTGTCAGGGTCTGCCCCGCGACCGTCACCGTGCCACTGCGCGGGATAGTGACCGTGTTCGCCGCCACCGAGTAGTCGACACTGCCATTGCCGGTCCCACTGCTGCCGCTGGCAATCGTGATCCAACTCGCGTTGCTCGTCGCCGTCCACGTGCAGCCGCCCGATGTCGTCACGGCCGTCGTCGACGAACTGCCGGCCGCCGCGATGCTCTGCGCGGTCGGCGAAATCGAGAAGGTGCAGGGTGCCGCGCTCTGATTCACCGTGAGGGTCTTCCCCGCCACCGTCAAGGTCCCGGTTCGTGGCGTCGTCACCGTGTTAGCGGCCACCGTGTACGCGGTTGTGCCGTTACCCGTGCCGCTGCTGCCGCTCGTAATCGAAATCCAGCTCGCATTGCTCGTCGCCGTCCACGTGCAGCCGCTCGTTGTCGTCACGGCTGTCGTCGCCGAACTGCCGGCCGCCGCGATGCTTTGTGTTGTGGGCGAAATACCGTAGGTGCACGGCGCTGCCGTGAAGCTGAAGTTATTCGATTGCGCACCGGAAGAAGGGCCGCCAGGGCCGACTGCCACGACCTTTGCAAAGTAGTTGGTGCCAGGGACAGGCCACCCAACGAGAATGGAGGTGAGGTTGACTGTAATCGTGCCGGCCACTGGGGCTGGCTTTCCGAGGCTCACGGTCTGAAAGGGGGCAGTCGCTCCAACTAGAAAGAACTGGAGATCATAAGACTGAACGAGCGGCGTGCCGGACGTGTCTGTTGCGTTGTGATCGGGCGACGGTTCGAAAAGGGCCTGCGTGGGATTGACCGTCGCCTGAGCGGATGTGCCTCGCGGCAGCAACACCACGGCTGCAAGCACAACCAGAACGACACGAATCAGCTTCCTTCCAGTCATCATTTAGGATCAAGCCTCGGGCCGAGATCGAAAGCTCTCGCCAGGACGGGTGGCTGGTGGGCAGCGTCTTCCTATAGTGCAGGATTCAGGCCAGCGCTGAATCCGTCGTCTTTCGGAGCAATTGCGGAGAAAAACGACGTTTCTCAGAAAAAGAAAACGCTGTGAGTCGAGGTTGTTCGTTGCAATTTTGCTGGCTGGACTGACGATGCTGACAGAGGGAATTACTGTGTCATTTCAGAACAAACTTGTCACTCCGTGTCCATCAACGCAGATCAATTAGAATCCCGCGCTTGGGCACCGTCGCGGCCGGCACGGCACATCTTAAGCTCTCGCGTTCAGGACCTCGCACCGTACTCGAGCGCTCGTTCGCAACGAGCCCGGTGAAGGTCTTCACCACTCGCAACGAAGGCGGCGCCTGCTGGGTCTATTCGGCGACCCTCGGCGGAGGATTTGTCGGGGGCGACACGGTCAGGATGACGCTCGACGTTGGGGAAGATGCTATCGCGCTGCTCTCCACGCAGGCCTCCACAAAGATCTACCGCTCGCTAACGCCCGCAAGTCAGTTGATCTCGGCAACCGTTCGGGACGGCGCGCTTCTCGCAGTGGTGCCGGACCCTGTCGTCTGTTTTTCCGGCGCCGATTTTTCACAACGGCAGCGCTACGATCTCACTGCCGGCGCCAATCTTGTCGTGGTCGACTGGATGACGTCGGGACGCCATGCAACCGGTGAACGCTGGGCATTCACCCGCTATGCCAGCCGGATTCATGTTGCACGCGACAACAAGCTGATTTTTCTCGACGGTCTGACGCTGGAGCGCGAAACCGACACTGTCGTGCAAAGAATGGGGCGCTTCAATGTGTGCCTGACCTGCATCATCAGCGGTCCCCGCGTGGCCGCTGAAGCGGAATCGATCGTGACCACCATCTCGCAGACGGCTGTCTGCTCGGGCGCAGATCCGATCGAGTCGGCGTACCCAATCGCCGGCGGCGCCATTCTGCGCATGGCTGGAACAAGTGTGGAGGAGGTCAGTGCGTTGATCCGCACACGTCTGAGCTTCCTTCATTCATTACTCGGCGATGATCCCTGGACTCGAAAATGGTGACGCTATGCATCTGACGCCGCACGAAACTGACAAGCTTGCACTCCATCAAGCCGGATTTCTCGCGCAGAAAAGGCTGGCACGAGGTCTACGCCTCAACTATCCGGAGGCTGTTGCGCTCATCAGCACGCAGGTACTGGAGTTCATCCGCGATGGCCGCACCGTTGCCGAGTTGATGGACCTCGGCCGGCAGCTGCTCGGCCGCGCCGACGTCATGGATCGCGTGCCCGAGATGATTATCGAGGTCCAGGTCGAAGGCACGTTTCCCGACGGCAGCAAGCTGGTGACGGTGCATCGCCCCATCGACGCGGAGCTCGGCAATCTCGAGCTCGCGTTATATGGCAGCTTCCTTCCGGTCCCCAAACGCGCAGTGATTGCACAACCCGCGGCAGCGGTCCCTGGCGAATTCCTGATTCGAGAGGACGACATCGTCATCAACGCGGGACGCGACCCGATTCGGGTGATGGTGACCAATCGAGGCGATCGCCCCATTCAGGTCGGCAGCCACTACCACTTCGCGGACACGAACACGGCATTGGTGTTCGATAGGTCGTCGGCACAAAACAGGCGCCTGGACATTCCGGCAGGAACGGCCGTTCGATTTGAGCCAGGTGAAAGCAAGACGGTGTCGCTCATCGAGCGTGTGCCGACCAGGGAGGTGACGGCATGAGCTACCGGATGCCGCATCGTCACTACACAGACATCTACGGTCCCACTGTGGGGGATCGTGTACGACTCGCCGATACCGACCTCATTGCACAGGTCGAGCGCGATCACACGGCGTACGGCGACGAATGCAAGTTCGGGGGCGGCAAGGTGCTTCGCGACGGCATGGGACAGGCGTCGGGCGTCAGCGAAGATCGTGCGCTCGATCTCGTCATCACCAACGCGCTCGTGATCGACTGGACGGGCATCTACAAGGCAGACGTCGGAGTGAAGCACGGACGTATTGCCGGCATCGGCAAAGCGGGCAACCCGGACGTCATGCCTGGCGTGTCGCCCGGAATGATCGTTGGCGTCACAACGGAGGCGATCGCCGGTGAAGGCTTCATCCTGACGGCTGGAGGCATCGACTCACACATTCATTACATCTGCCCGCAACAGGTCGACGTGGCGCTCGCGAGCGGCGTGACGACGTTCATCGGTGGCGGCACTGGGCCGGCCACCGGAACCAAGGCGACGACGTGTACGCCGGGATCGTGGTATCTGGAACGCATGCTGCAGGCCACCGACGATTTGCCGATGAACTTCGGATTTCTTGGCAAAGGCAACAGCTCGAAGCCCGAAGGGCTCCACGAGCAAGTCCGCGCGGGCGCGATGGGATTGAAGCTGCACGAGGACTGGGGCACGACGCCTTCGACGATCGACTGCTGCCTCGGCGTGGCCGAGCAATACGACGTTCAGGTGGCGATCCACACCGACACGCTCAATGAATCCGGATTCGTAGACGATTCGATCGCCGCGTTCAAGGGGCGCGCCATTCACACGTATCACACCGAGGGCGCCGGTGGTGGACACGCGCCCGACATCATCCGTGTCTGCGGCGAAACGAATGTGCTGCCGAGCTCGACGAACCCGACGAGGCCGCTGACCGTCAATACCCTGGACGAGCACCTCGACATGCTCATGGTCTGCCACCATCTCGACAGCAATATTCCGGAGGATGTGGCATTTGCGGAGAGTCGAATCCGTCAGGAAACGATCGCCGCCGAAGACATCCTTCACGATCTCGGCGCCATCAGCATGATTTCCAGCGATAGTCAGGCGATGGGTCGTGTGGGTGAAGTCGTCGCGCGCACGTGGCAGACCGCCCACAAGATGCGGCAGCAGCGAGGACGGCTGCCGGGCGAGCAGGGCGACAACGATAATCTGCGCATTCGGCGCTACGTGGCCAAGTTCACAATCAATCCCGCGATCACTCACGGTGTCGGCAGCGAGGTCGGCTCCGTGGAGGTCGGCAAGCTCGCAGACCTCGTGTTGTGGCATCCGGCGTTCTTTGGCGTGAAGCCAGAACTGGTCATCAAAGGCGGCTTCATCGCATGGTCGCAGATGGGAGACGCCAACGCGTCGATTCCCACACCCCAGCCGGTCATCATGCGGCCGATGTTCGGCGGCTACGGCCGCGCCGGCGCGTCAACCTCGATGGCGTTCGTCTCGAAGGTCTCGATGGACGAGGGCACCGTCCAGCGCTACGGCCTGCGAAAATCACTGCATGCGGTCCGCGGCTGTCGCACGCTGACGAAGAAAGACATGAAACTGAACGACGCAACCCCCAGGATGCGGGTCGACCCGGAGACCTACATCGTGACGGCGGACGACGAAGAACTGCGATGCGAGCCGCTGTCTGTGCTGCCGCTCGCCCAGCGGTACTTCTTGTTCTGATCACATTTCACCACTGAGGGCACAGAGGTGCGTTTTTCGAAAGCAGGTCTCGGTGTTTTCCCTCTGGGTCCTCTGTGGTAAAGAACGCATGCAGATGAGCTCCATAGTCTGGCAATTGGTGGATTCGGGCTTTCCAGCCGGCGGGTTCGCCCATTCCGGAGGTCTCGAAGCGAGCGTCCACCACGGACGCGTCCGCGACGTCGCGGGCGTGCGCGAGTTCGCCCGCCAGACCGTCGCCCAGGCCGGGCGCGCGGCCCTGCCGCTGGTGAACACCGCTCACCGCAATTCGCGAGTAATCGGCGAGCTCGATGAGCTGTGCGATGCGTTCCTGACCAACCCGGTTGCCAATCGCGCCAGCCGCGCGCAAGGCCGCGCACTGCTTACTAGCACGGCGCGATCGTTTCACCACGCCGGTCTCGACTCGCTCGAGGTTCGGGTGCGGCGCGAGCCGTTGCGAGGTCACTACGCGCCCATCTTCGGCGCGGTACTGAAGCTGCTCGGCGTCGATCTCGTCGACACACAACGGCTGTTTCTCTTCATCGCCGGCCGCGGCGTCGGATCCGCTGCCGTTCGGTTGGGCCTCATCGGTGTCTATGAAGCACAGGAGCTGCAGGCAACGCTCGGAGACGACGTCGACTTCGTCATCGAAACGTGCAGCGGCCTCGAACCGTCCGACATCTCACAAACGGCGCCTTTGATCGATCTGTGCCAATCGACGCACGATCGCCTCTACTCGCGCCTGTTTCAGTCATAACCATTTTTGTCACAGGGTCAGACCCCATGAAACCAGTCTTCCATCACTCCTCGACACCGCACGACCACGACGATCCCATGCACCCGGGCGTGTTCAGCCAGCGTCCCGGCTCGAGACGCCGGGACTTCCGCGCACGCTCGTACACCGTCGGAATTGGCGGGCCGGTCGGCAGTGGCAAGACCGCGCTGCTGCTCGCGCTGTGCAGGCGGCTTCGCGATCGCTACCAGCTTGGAGTAGTTACGAATGACATCTTCACGAAGGAGGACGCAGAGTTCCTGATGCGGAATCAGGCGCTGCCCGCCGAGCGCATTCGCGCCGTCGAGACAGGGGGCTGTCCGCACACGGCGATTCGCGACGACATCAGCCCCAACCTGGTGGCGCTTGAGAACTTGATGGACTCGCTGAGCCCCGAACTGCTGTTCGTCGAGAGCGGCGGCGACAACCTCGCGGCGCAGTTCAGCCGCGACCTGGCCGATTTCACGATCTACGTCATCGACGTGTCGGGAGGCGACAAGATTCCCCGCAAGGGCGGACCAGGCATCACACAGTCCGATCTCCTCATCATCAACAAGACGGATCTCGCACCGCTCGTGGGCGCCGACCTTGGGGTGATGGATCGCGATGCGCGCAGGATGCGCGGCGAGGGACCGTTCATCTTCACGCAAGTCACCAACGGCGTCGGGGTCGACGAGGTGGTCGCGCAGGTGACGGGCGCGTGGCAGAAGGCCGTGTCGGCGTAGCCGTTTACTTCGGACCAGCGCAGGGCGGACCCGACAATACGGAGATCACGATCAGAGGGTTCCGCCCCGATGGCAACAGCGCGTGGCCGATGGTGTGCGGGACGAGGCTGAAGGTGCCAGCCGTCACACGTTGGTCCGCTGTTCCGATGCGAAGCGTGCCTTCTCCAGCGACCACGTAGATCCACTCATCGGCATCGTCGTGCGTGTGATTCAGCCAGGCTTCACGAAGCTGATGCAGCGTCGCCGTCGCGGTTGGCGTACAGCCGAGGTCCGACTCCTTGCGGGGATCGCGGCCAATGAAGTTCTTCTCGAGAAATGCAGGTATCGCTGTCACCTTCGGCTCGCCAGGCGGGGGCAAGGCCTTCGTGGAGGGCTCCGGGGCGGCCGGTTTCATCGGTTCGGGCGCCTTCGCCGCCAGTGGCGCGGGACTCAACGACACATCGACCGCCAGCGACTCGCCAGCGCGCACCGTCACATCGCGTTCGAGCGTAATCGAGCCTGTGCGTGCGAAACGAACCCGATACGTCCCTGCCCGCATATTCGCAAACCGCAGCGATCCATCTGAACCCGTGACTCCATCCCGTGCCACAGGCGACTGTGTCGTCACCTGCACCTCCGGGAGCGGGGCACCAAGGGCGTCAGTCAGCTGAAATGAGAGCGTCGTCGCAGCGGGACGAGCTGCCGGACGAGGTGTCGCGGGCGGTTGCCCGGCGGGCCTCGGCGCAGCCGGCGCCTGTGCCGGTGGTGTCTGGGCGGGCGGCGTCTGGGCCGCCAGCGCGACTGAAAGGGCGAGGCCGAGAGCAGGAACGAAGATCAATCGGAGCATGGAGTCAGTTTAGCCCAGCCCGACGTCTACTTCGATGCGCGGAGCGTCAGCTTCTGCACTCGCCAATTGCTCAATTCGCCGACGAGCAGCTCGTTCGGGACGCGGCAATCAATCGAGTTGACCAGACCGAACTGCTTCACTTGCTTTCCCGCGCTGCCGAGCTTGCCGAGCACCTTGCCAGTCAGATCCACTTTGTAAATCGCCGCGTCTTCCATGCCGTCCTCGTCGCCTGTGTGCGCGACGTAGAGCACCTGGTTCGGCGCGGGCGTAATGCAAAGGGCCGTCGGCGTACCAACGTTCAGAAACTGTGTCTTGAACGTGCCGTTGCCGTCGAACACCTGAATCCGTCTATTGCCTTCGTCGGCGACGTACACGTTGCCCTGCGCATCGACGGCGATGCCATGGACGATGTTGAACTGGCCAGGGGCGGTGCCGCGCGACCCCCACATCCGGCTGAATTTGCCGGTCGGCTCGTACTTCGCCACTCTCGCGTTGCCGTAGCCATCGGCGACGTAGATGTTTCCCTGGGCGTCGAACGCCACGTCAGTCGGCCGGTTGAAGCTCTCGCCGGGCTGTCCGGCACCTGGCAATGGTCCGGCTGGGGCGCCCGGCGCGCCTGCTCCGCGTCCGCCACCGGCTGGCGCTACCGCCGCACCACCGCCACGCCCGCCGCCGCCCCCACCGTCTTCGCCACCGCCGCCGCCCCGCGCGGGAGCCGGTGTCGCAGGTGCCGTCTGTACGACCGGCACGCCCTCGGGAAGCGGGCTCAACGGAGCATTCGGCACGGTCAGCGCCTCGGGCTTACGGCTAAGGATCATCTGAATGCGCCCGTTTGCATCGAACTTCACCACTTGCGTCGAGAACTGATCGACGATCCACACGTTATCCTGCGCATCCACGCGCAGCTGCTGCGCCTGCAGCAGGCCATAGGCGCCGTTGCCGATCTCGCGTGTAAACTTCCCGGTCTTGTCGAACTGGAAAATGCGCGAGCCGCCATGGGCAACAGCACGCGACGTGCCGATCGTGATGGACGCGTTGCCAGTGCGCGTGTAAACGAAGATGTCGCCCTTCGAGTTCTGGGCCACGCCGGCCACTTCGCCGAAGTGGATGCCGTCCGGCGTCTTCAGGAGATCGGCAACCGAATCGAATTGAATCTCAGGAATCACCAACTGCGCCGACAGCACTCCGCCCGCGACAGCGACAGCTGCAGCAATCAACCAGATGAGATGGCGTTTCATTGACCGTCCCCTTTTATCGCGCCGCCGACGTGGGCGTCGCGGCCTTCTGTGGAGTTAAGATGATTTTCTGGGCGCGCCACGCGGAGATCTCCGACACGAACAGCTCGTTCGGATTCCGGCAATCGATCTCGTGCACGGTGCTGAACTCGCCCAGACCCTTGCCCGCCTTGCCGAACTTCCCGATGATCGTGCCGTCGAGTTCCATCTTATAGATCTCGCCGGTGATGTCCCAGGAGGACGCCGGGGTGTTGCTGTCGGGATTCGAGTTCGACGCGAACAAGTACTGATGCGGGCCCGGGGAAATGCAGACGGCCCACGGATTTCCGACGTTGTCGTAGATCGCGCGCAGCACGAGGTCGTTGTCGAATACCTGGATGCGCTGATTGCCGCGATCGGCGACATAGACGTTGCCCTGCGCGTCCGACGCGATCGAATGCGGGGTGTTCATCTGGCTCGGTGCCGATCCGCGATCGCCGCCCACCGACTTCAGAAACCGGCCGTTCTTGTCGTATTTCACGGTGCGAGAGTTCACATAGCCGTCGGCGATGAAGATGTTGCCCTGCGCGTCCCACGTAACGTCGGTCGGACGTCCGAACTTGTACTTCTCCGGAGGCGGGGCCGGCAGGCGACTGTCGAACGCTCCGGCCACTGGTTCCGGGCGGCGGCCGAGCACCATGGTCACGCGCCCTTCGGGGTTGAACTTGATGACCATGTTCGTCCCCTCGTCCACGAGCCAGACGTTGTCTTGGGCATCGACTCGCACCTGGTGGGCGAATTCCGAGCCGTAGTTGTTGACGCCCCACTCCTTCACAAAGGCGCCGGTCTGGTCGAACTCGAACAGGCGCGTGTCACCGCTGCGGTGATACACAAACACATGCCCCTTCGAGTTGGTCGCGATACCGATACCCTCACCGAAATACAGGTCCGGCGGCAGCTTGAAAAAGTTCGGCACGGAGGTGTGGGGAATAATCGGAACGTTCTCGGCCTTCGCCTTGTTCTGGGCCGCCAGTTGCGTCGCTGCCAGCGACACGAGGGCCACGACGCACAGACTCACACTTCGCCTCATACAGCCTCCCAGGAAGGTGGGGTGAATTCGGAAATCTATACCTTATATGTAGGATATTCAAGGAGAGACGGCACGATGCTCGAAGCGACGCACCTTCGCAAGGCCTTCGGCGCACTGGTGGCCGTGGACGACGTTTCACTTCGGCTCGAAGCAGGCCAGATCGTGGGGCTGCTGGGGCCGAACGGCGCCGGCAAGACCACGACCGTCTCCATCATTGCCGGTCTCATCACTCCCGACCGTGGAGAAGTGCTGATCAACGGCCGGGCGCGGACGGGCGACGCTGATCCGCTCAAGCGGAAGGTCGGCCTGGTTCCACAGGATCTTGCCCTCTACGAAGAGTTGTCGGCCCGCGACAACCTGCGCTTTTTCGGAGCGCTCTACGGTCTTGCCGGCGTCGAGCTCAACGGTGCCATGACGTCCGCCCTCCACATCGTCGGACTGGCCGAACGGGCGAACGACCGCGTGAAAACGTTCAGCGGCGGCATGAAGCGACGGCTGAATCTCGCCGCCGGGTTGCTTCACGACCCAGATGTGCTGCTCCTCGACGAGCCAACCGTCGGCGTCGATCCCCAGAGCCGGAACGCCATCTTTGACAATCTCGAGGAGCTGCGGCGCCAGGGCAAGGCCCTGCTGTACACCACGCACTACATGGAAGAAGTCGAGCGGCTCGCCGATCGTGTCGTCATCATCGACAACGGGAAAGTGATCGCCAACGACACGCTCGCCGGCCTTGGACGCCTGCTACCAGCTCCCGCGGCGCCCGGCGAGCGCGTCACCCTTGAATCGGTGTTCCTGACGCTCACGGGAAGGAGCTTGCGCGACTGATGGAACTCATTGCCCTTCTGGCTATCATCAAAAAGGACCTGCAGCTGTTCTTCAGTGATCGTCGGGCCGTCGTGATGGCGTTTGTGATGCCGATTACGATTGCGTCGTTCTTCGGGCTGGTCTTCACCCCGCGATCGCCGGATGAGGTCGCGAAAATCTCTGCGGTCGTCGTTGACGAGGACAACAGCGCAGTGTCGCGACAGATTCTGTCGGGCCTGACGACGGACAAGAATCTGTCCATCCGCGCTGTTACGGCGGAGCAGGCGCGCGATGTAGTGCGCCGGGGCGACGCCGCGGTGGGCATCATCATCCAGCGCGGGTTCGGCGATGCCGCCGGGCGCGCATTCTTCCGCGGAACGGACAAGCCCGAGCTCGATCTGCTCTACGACCCGTCGCACAACGCCGAGCTCGCCATGGTGCGTGGCCTGCTGACGCAGCACGTGATGGAATCTGTCAGCCGCGAGATGTTCGGCGGACAGCGAGGGCAGCAACTGATCGATGAAACCCTGTCGCAGCTCGATGCCGCGCAGATGTCCGGCGATCAGAAGCAGCTGCTACGCGAGATGTTGACCTCCGTCCGCAAGTTCAACGCGGGCACCGGCGGTTCGGCGACCGCGCGACCCCCAGGCGTCACGATGCCGTATTCGGTCCGCGAGGAGGCTGTCACCGCTCGCGGAAAGACCCCTTACAACGGCATGGCGCACGCGTTTGCCGGCATGGGCGTGCAGTTCATCCTCTTCGCCGCGCTCAACTTCGGCGTCGAGAAGCTGCTCGAGCGGCAACGCGGGTTGTTCAGGCGCTTTCGGAGCGCCCCGGTATCGAGGCTGACGCTGCTCGCCGGACAGATGGCCAGCTCCACCGCGATCGGCGCGATGGTGCTCGTGGCATCGTTTGGCTTCTCGATGCTGATCTGGCGCGTGCGGATCGAAGGCAGCGTGGCCGGGTTCGTCGCGATCTCGCTTGCCTGCGCGCTGATGGCCGCTTCCTACGGCTTGCTGATCGCGTCGCTTGGGAAGACGCCGAACGGGGCGCGTGCCGCGGCAATTCCCGCAACGCTGCTCATGGTCATGCTGGGTGGCGCATGGGTGCCGACGTTCATCTTTCCCGCATGGCTTCAGCGGGTCACGGTCGTCATCCCAACGCGGTGGGCGGTCGACGGATTCGACGCGATGACCTGGCGCGGCCTTGGCTTCGGCGACGCACTGATGCCCGTGCTCGTGCTCCTGGGATTTGCGGCCGCCTTTCTTGCGCTGGCGGTGGCGCGGTTCAGGTGGGAGGACGTGTGAAATCTGAAATTTCAAATTTCAAATTTCAAATTTTCAGATTCACTTCAGGGGGCTTGGTACCACCGGCGGCTTCTGCAGAATGTCCCGGACCCGCTGCAGCTCGAGTTCTTCAAAGATCAGGCTGGGCGCGATGACCGATACGGCCGCCGTGGCACCGGCACGGTAGCTGAACATCCACCGTTCCCGGGACGCTTCGGACAAGTCGCGGAACGCGGTCGGCGCAACCGTCGCGAACCGCAGTCCGCGCACGGGTGATTCGTTCCCATCGAGCGTCACTTTCACGGCCTGATCGATGCCCGGCCCTGCCCCGGCGCCGCTCTGACCGTCCGATCGCACGCCGCGGACGATATAGCCGAAGGTCTTGTCCTGTGCTTTCAGGAGTGCGAGATACTTCGCTTTCAACTCGGCCGCGGGGATGGCCTGTGTGCTCTCGAGTTGGAATACGCCAGCCAGGACAGTGCCCGCACGTCCGTGGCCATTCGAGGCCAGGAAATTCCTTTGCGGGGTCCGGCTCGTCAGAAGCGTGACAAGGCGGCCCTTGTCGACCAGGGTCACATCCCTGGCACGCACACCCTCATCATCAACGGCATAGCTGCCCGCAACGGTCCTCCCGTCGAACTCCTTGAGCCCTGGAGTATCGCTCGCCATGAACGCATCGGCCATCACGCGTAGCCCGGTCCGATTCAGGAACGGGTTGGTCGTCGCTTGCGTCATGCGGGGATTTTCGGCATCCGGCGGCCGCCGCGCCTGCACGATCGGTACGAGCGTCTCACTGAGGAACTGTGCGCTGCCGAGGCCCTCGAGCATCACGGGGCCGGCGAACTCCTCGCCGATCGGCGCATTTTTCGCCGCCGTCACCCGCTCGGCGAGCTGTCGCGCCTTCGACACCAGTTGGTCGGCCGGCGGCAACGCCTGAATGGTGTGATCCACCAGGCTGAAGGTCTCGCGTACCGGCATCCCGTCGTTCGCCTGCGCCTCGCCGAACATGACGAGCCCGGCGATCTGAATCGGCGCGATCGTTCTCGAGCCTTCGCTGTTCAAGTAGTACCGCGTGCCGGTCACTTGCGTGATGCTGACATCGGATAAATCGACATCGACGGCCGAGGCAAACACCGCAGACGACTGCTGAACGCGCGCGACCGCGTCGCGGCGCGCGCTCGCGTCGGGCGCCTGCAGCAACGGGAGCACCGTCTCGATCGGACCTGCACTCGAGAAATCCGGAAGTGGATCGCTGCTGCTGCGGTTCTGGAACGCCGCCTTCTTTCTCGCGAACATCCCGATTGCCCTCTTGTACGCCGAGTCGGTCGTCATCCAGATCTCGCGGCGCATCGCATCATAGTCGTCGTCGAGCGGTGCCATCACGGTTTCACCGTTCTGGCCGCCGCCCCCGCCGAATCCCTGAACGACGAAACGAGAGCTGTCGAAGGCGTAGTCCCCCACCCGCACTTCCACGCGCAGCGTGCGGGTTCGCCGGGGCGGGTTTTCGATAAGCGCGCCAAGCCGGCCGGAATAGTCCGAAATCGTGCGATCCAGCACTTCGTACGCGATGAAGTAAGGCGGGGCCTCGCCCTGCATCCGAAGCTCGGCCATCGAACGCGACATCTCGTCCTGAAGGGCAGCCATCGTAGGCGACTGCTGCGCGGGAACACCGACACCGAAGGCACAGAGCACGGCGGCGAGGGCGAGGACTGTGAGCGAGGTATGCCGCCGCATGGTCAGGATTTTTTCACTGCTTTCGGTGCCGGCAGAATCGGCGCAGTCTCCTGCGACGTCGCCTTTTTCTGCACTTCGACTTCGCTGACAAGCAGCGGTGGAGACGAGGCCGAAACCGGCACGCCGCCGCTCTCGGCGCCGCACACTCCGTTGAACACGTCCTTCTTGTCGCCGGTCGCAATGATCTTGGCGAAGGCCGTCAGCGGTGTCCCGATCAGATCGACGCCGCGCACGAGCTCCGGCGGGCGGCCGTCGGTATAAATCCTGTAGACGACATTCGGCAGCACGTTGAAGGCGTTGGCCGATCCGCGCCCGGTCGTCGTGAAGCCGCCTTCGATGTTGTCGAAGAGCAAGCCGAATGGCTTGCCCTGCTTTCTGGCTTCCTGGCGCAGCTGATTCATCAGCTCCTCGTTGGGCATCGTCCTGGACGACTCGACGAGCAGATTCGATTGGCGCGACACAGGCAGGAACCCGGGCTCGGCGCGGCCGTGACCGTTCGATTTGTTGAACGTTTTCACCGGCGCGCGATCCAGCAAAAAGGTCTTCAGCACGCCCTTGTCGACGACCGTCACCCGCTGCCCCTTCACACCCTGATCGTCGTAGACGTAGTGCCCCATCAGTTCGACGTTGCCCACCTTCTTTAGAGTGGGGTCGAACTCGACGCTGAGAAACGACGGCAGAATCGGCTGGTTCACTTTCCCTGCGAACGTCTGGCCGTCGTCGATGTTCCGCTGCCGATTGCCTTCGACGCGGTGGCCGAAAATCTCGTGGAAGAAGACACCAGCCGCTCGCCCCGAAAGGATCGCCGGACCGGAGTACGGATCGACCAGCGGCGCCTTTCTCAGCTTCCCCAGCAGCTCCATCATCGTGCGCGTATCGGCCGTAAGTTGCTTCTCGTCGGGCAGGCCCTCAGGCGATGTCGCAAAGTAACTCGTGTAGAGCGGCAGCTCCATGCCGTCATCGGCCTTGGTTACGCCTTGAATGAAGATGCGCGCGCCGACATCGCCCGACGCGATGAGCGACCCTTCGCTGTTGGTGTAGTAGCGGTTGTCGGCTTCGATCGTCAGCGACAGGTTGCTGCGCAGAATCAGCGGATCCTCGGAAAACAACGCCGACACACGTCGCAACCGCGCCTCCCATGCCTTGGCGTCCAGGGTGTAGTTGACGGGCGCGTCGATGTGCTCTTGCTTTTCTTCGCGCGAAAAATCCGGCGCAGGATCGTCGTCTTTCACCTTCGCCGCCACGTTCGTCTTCACGCGCGTCAGCGCTTCCGTGGCTGTCTTGTACGTGCGATCGGTCGCGCGCCACAGCGCCTGCCGCATCGGCTTCTCGTCGTCGCTGAGCGGCAGCCCGACTTGCGCGAGGCGCGGCCCCATTGCCCGGGCATCGCCCCGGATGGGATGGGTGTTGTCGAGAAAATAGTCGCCGACGCGCACTTCGACGGTCGCGTAGCGTTGATGATTTTCGTCGCTGCGCTCGATGGCGCCGAACGACGCGAGGATCTGTGTCGACCGCGAATCGTAGACAGTGTAGGCGGCGAAGTACGCAGGCACGGGCTGCTGCTTCAGTACCTGCATGTTGCGCTGAAGCTCCGACTGCAGAATGCCAAGAACAGGAGTGGCCGGCGCAGTGTGCACCCGTCGAGCGCTCGCGACCTCGAGCAGACACAATAGGGCGATGCCCGCCGGGAATCTCAAGATTCTCATGGTGCGTCCACTGACTGGGATTGACTGATCATACCCCAGTACTCAAAGCTAGCCCCTTCACTTCGACAGGAGGTTGCGTATGAAGCTCGGGGCATTTCTTGCGGCGGCGATGTGTGCGCTCTCGATAGCTGTCGCGGGACAAGGGCGCGGCGGCGCTCCGCAGCCTCCGGCCGTCGATACCGTGGCACCCGACATTCCTGGCGTCGTCGCGGCGGGAACGAAGGTGCAGGTCCTGAAGGAGGGATTCAATGGCACCGAAGGGCCAATCGCGATGCCCGACGGAAGCGTGATCTTTTCTGAGACCACTGCGAACCGCATGGTGAGGATCGACAAAGACGACAGCTTCTCGACCTTCCTCGACAACACCGCTGGCGCCAATGGCATGGCGTTCGACAGCGAAGGCCGGCTTTTTGCGACGCATGTACCCTGGGGAGGGACGAAGATTTCGATCATCTACCCCGCAGCCGCCAGGAAAGTGCTCGTCGACAACTACGACGGCAAGCCGTTCGGCCGCACCAACGATCTCGCGGTGGCGAAGAACGGCGGTGTGTACTTCACCGATTCCGCAAACGCGGCGCCGATGCCGCCTGAGGGAGTGCCGTTGCCCGCGGCGTTCTACTACCTGCCACCGCGCGCGACGAAGGCGATTCAGATCCTGAATGACGTGGCGTTCCCGAACGGCGTCATTCTGAGCCGGGACGAAAAGACCCTGTACCTGAACAACACGAACGGGGAGTATCTGATCGCGTTCGACGTACAGCCCGACGGCTCGTTGAAGAACCGAAGGAACTTCGCGAAGTACGACGGGGTCACGAAGAACGCGGCCGGAGTCACCGTCAGCGGCGCCGACGGCATCACGATCGACAGCCAGGGACGCCTGTACGTGGCGGCCGCCACTGGTGTTCAGGTGTTCTCGCCGCTGGGACAACACCTCGGCACGATCCCGATGCCCCGGGCGCCACAGAATCTCGCTTTCGCCGGCCCGGACAAGAAGACCCTTTACGTGGTCGGGCGGGGCATCGCGTCGAAAGTGCAGATGGTCGCGCAGGGCTTCAAAGATCGCGCAAAATAGACATATGAGGAGATTCTCGACGAGCCGGATCGGCGCCGCGATTGTGGCAAGTCTGTTCGCGTTGCCGGCTTGCACGACCCAGGCAAAGGACAGCCCCTACTTCGGCAAGGTTGAGGCACCGCAGGGACAGGTGCTGCGCTACATCTCGGGATCCGAACCCGAGTCGCTCGACCCGCACGTCAGCACTGGACAACCCGAAGCGCGCATCTACCTTGCGCTGTTCGAGGGGCTCACCGATTACCACCCCGTCACGGGGCAGACGATTCCCGCCATCGCCGAACGCTGGGAGGCCAACGCCGACAACACAGAATTCACGTTCTACCTTCGCCACAACGCGAAGTGGTCGAACGGCGATGCCATCACCGCGCGTGATTTCGTCTGGAGTGTCCGCCGCGGCTTGTCACCGGCGCTGGCGTCGCGTTCCGCGTACCTTGCGTACTACATTCAAGGCGCCAAAGAGTACAACGAGGGTAAGGCGCGAGCGGAAGATGTCGGCGTCGTGGCCGTCGACGACTACACGGTGAGAATCCGGCTCGCGACGCCCGTTCCGTATCTGGCGACCCTCGTCTCGCATCAGATGTTCAAGCTGGTACCGCGGAAGGCCATTGAAGCCCACGGCGACGCATGGACCGAACCGCAGAACATCGTGACCTGCGGCCCGTTCAAGGTGAAGGTGCGCCGGCCGTATGACCGGCTCATCGTCGTGCGCGATCCGAACTACTGGGACGCCGCTGCGGTAAAACTCGACGAAATCACCTTCTACCCTGTCGAAGATCAGATGACGCAGATGAACCTCTATAAGGCCGGCGAGGTCGATGCGGTGTACAACCACACCGTGCCGTACGCGTGGGTCGACGAGATGCGCCACCTGAAGGACTACATGGACAAGCCGGAGAACGCGATCGAGTACTACATGTTGAACACGAAGAAGGCGCCGACCAACGACATCCGGGTGCGCCGCGCATTCAACATGGCGATCGACAAGAATGCGCTGGCCGTCTACAGGCGCGTCGTGAAGCCGCTCACAGCCTTTACGCCTGAAGGCATCTTCCCGGGTTACCCGCAGCCGACAGGAGACGCGTTCGATCCGCCACGCGCGAAACAGCTACTCGCCGACGCAGGGTACCGCGATGCCGCCGGGACATACGACCCATCGAAGTTTCCCGTGAGCGAGATGGAGATCAGCTACAACACCACCGAGGCGAATCGACAGACCGCCGAGTTCGTTCAGGCGCAGTGGAAGCAGAATCTCCAGTTGACGGTACCGATCAAGAACATCGAGTGGAAGACATTCCTCGACTCGCGAGCGAAGCTGCAATACAAAGGCGCCGCCAGGGCGGGATGGGTCGGTGACTATATGGATCCGTACACGTTCCTCGATCTCTTCTCGACGGAGTTCGGCGACAACGGCACCGGCTGGTCGCCTCCGGAATTTGTCGCGATGCTTCGCGAGGCCAACACGGCCCACGATCCCGCGAAGCGGTACGCGCTGCTTGCACGTGCAGAGGCATTCCTGCTGGCCGCTCAGCCCGTGATTCCTCTTTATACCGCCGCCACGGACTGGCTGAAGAAGCCGTACGTGAAGGGTATGTATGCGAACCCGCTGACGCTTCATCCCTGGAAGTTCGTCTACATCGAGCACGATCGCTCGAAGTGGGATCTCGACGACCCGCCGGCCTCGACGAACTGACGCATAGCCCCCCGTCTGCATGCTCAGGTTCATTCTTCGCCGCCTGCTGATCACCATCCCGATGGTGCTCGTCGTCGTGTCGGTCACCTGGGGACTGATTCGTCTTGCGCCAGGTAATTTCTATACGGGAGAGAAGCCGATACCTCCCGCTATCGAGAAGAACATCCGCGAGCGCTATGGTCTCGACAAGCCGTGGTACGTCCAATACGGGCGCATGATCTCGAACACCTTACATGGCGACTTCGGCATCTCCCTGAAGTATCAGGGCGAGCCGGTGAACAGGATCCTGAAGAACGCGCTGCCGGTGTCGGCAACTATCGGTGTTCTTGCGTATCTTCTGGCCCTGGCGGTCGGTATCGTATCGGGAACGCTGGCCGCGCTGCGCCAGAACTCCAACCTCGACTACACGTCGATGGCGGCCGCGATGATCGGCATCTCACTGCCGAACTTCGTCCTTGGCCCGACGCTCGTTCTGTTTCTGTCGCTGACCTGGTATGTGTTGCCGCCCGCGTTGTGGGGTGGGCCACGCCATCTGATCCTGCCGGTGATCACACTGTCGGGCGTCTACATGGCCTACATCGCGCGACTCGCCAGGTCGGGCATGCTCGAGGTGCTCCGGTCGAACTACATCCGCACAGCTCGCGCCAAAGGGCTGGCGGAGCGACACGTGTTGATTCGGCATGCGTTGCGCGGCGGTCTGCTGCCCGTGGTGTCATTCTCCGGGCCGGCTCTCGCATTCCTGCTCACGGGCACCGTCGTCGTGGAAAAGATCTTCGCGCTGCCTGGACTCGGCAACTACTTCATCAACGCCAACCTGAATCGCGACGAGCCGCTCATTATCGGCATCGTGGCCTTCATCTCGATTGTGGTGCTGATCTTCAATCTGATGGTCGACATCGCATACGGGTTCATCGATCCACGCGTGCGGTACTGACGATGACGGCGCCTGTTGCAGTCGAACCGGAAGTCGTCGGCACGTCCCTGTGGAAGGATGCGTGGCGGCGGCTCCGGCGGAACCGGCTCGCCATGTTCGGGCTGGTCGTCGTCATCGTCATCACACTGGCATCGGTCATCGGACCACCGATCATCCACGGCCTCACCGGGTTCACGTACGACTACATTCCCTCCGATTCGAGTCTGATCAAATCGTTTCCGCCGTTCACGGCCCCGGATGGCTCGTTCTCGTGGATTCATCCCATGGGCACCGACATCGCGGGACGCGATATTCTCGCCCGCGTGCTGCTCGGCGGCCGTATCTCGCTGATGGTCGGCGTCATTTCGACGCTGGTCTCGCTCATCATCGGCATCACGTTCGGGGCGACGGCAGGCTACCTCGGCGGCAAGATCGACGAAGTGATGATGCGCATCGTCGACGTGCTGTACGCAATTCCCTACATGATGATCGTCATCGTGCTGCTCGCATTCTTCGGAGGCCAGTCTCCGCTCGGGCAGCTCTTCCTGCTCTTTGCCGCGCTCGGCGCCGTGTCCTGGCTGACGATGGCGCGGATCGTCCGCGGGCAAGTCATTTCCCTCAAAAATCAGGAGTTCATCCTGGCGGCGCGCGCGACCGGCGTCAGCGCGACGAAAATCATCTTCCGCCATCTGGTTCCCAACACGCTCGGACCGGTCATCGTCTATGCCACGTTGACGATACCCTCTGTGATGCTCCTCGAATCGTTCCTGTCGTTTCTCGGCCTCGGCGTCCAGGCTCCTCTCGCGTCATGGGGAAGCCTTTCAGCAGACGGCGTCCTGAACATCGCGCTCTTTCCCTGGCAGCTCATCTGCCCTGGCGTGACGATGGCGATTACGCTGTTCTCGCTGAACTTCCTGGGTGACGGCCTGCGCGATGCGCTCGATCCCCAAATGAGAAAAGGCTAGATGCTGCTGTCTGTTCGAAACCTGCGGACGTACTTCGACGAGGATGGGCGCGTCGTCAAGGCGGTCGACGGCGTCAGCTTCGATCTCGAGCGGGGCGAAACGCTGGGCATCGTTGGTGAGTCGGGATCCGGTAAATCGGTCACGAACCTGACGATCATGCGGCTGATTCCCTCGCCGCCGGGGCGCATCGCCGGCGGCGAAGTGATCTTCGACGGGCGGAATCTCCTGGCGCTGCCGGACGAGGAGATGCGCAAACTCCGTGGCAGGCGCATTGCGATGGTCTTTCAGGATCCGATGACGTCGCTGAATCCCTTCATGCGGATCTCGAGGCAGCTGACGGAAGTGACGCGACTGCATCTCGGCCACGGGAAGGCGGAGGCCTACGAGCACGCCGTGCACATGCTCGAGATGGTGGGCATTCCGGACGCGCGAAAGCGGGCAGAAGGGTACCCGCACGAGTTCTCCGGCGGCATGCGCCAACGCGTGATGATCGCGATGGCCCTCTCGTGCAAACCCGAGCTCTTGATCGCGGACGAGCCGACGACCGCACTCGACGTCACCATTCAGGCGCAGATCCTCGAGCTCATCAAGAACCTGAAGCAGGAAACCGGTACGAGCGAGATCCTCATCACACACGACCTGGGTGTCGTGGCCGGGACGACCAATCGCGTCGTCGTGATGTATGCCGGCAAGGTCTTCGAGAGCGCACCGACGGGAGAGTTGTTTTCCCGGCCGGGAAATCCATATACGAAAGGCCTCTTGCAATCGGTGCCAGACCCGACCTGCGACACGAAGGAGCTTTTTCAGATTCCCGGCCTGCCGCCTGACGTCGCGAACCTCGGACCCGGCTGCCCTTTCGCGCCGCGATGCTTCCGCGCCGAGGCGATCTGCAAGGAACAGTTTCCTCCCTTCGTCGCGCTCACGCCCAGCCATCACTCGCTCTGCCATTTTGCCGATGAGATCTACAAGGGCGCGTCATGACGACGCCGCCCGCCACGCCCCTCGTTGCGATTTCCGATCTGAAGGTGCATTTCGATCTCGGCAGGCACCGCGTGGTGAAAGCCGTCGACGGAGTGTCGCTCGACATTCGGACAGGCGAGACGCTGGGGCTGGTCGGCGAGTCCGGCTGCGGCAAGACGACGCTCGGTCGCGCGGTGCTTCGGCTGGTGGAACCGACCGGTGGCAAGGTGCTCTTCAGAGATGTCGATATCGCGAGTCTGTCGCGCCGCGATCTCCGGAAGATTCGTCGCCACATGCAGATGATTTTTCAAGATCCCTACGCGGCGCTCGACCCGCGCATGACGGTGGGACAGATCATCGCCGAGCCCATCGAGACCTTCGACCTTGCGAACGGCAACGACAAACGGGCGCGTATTCAGGAGCTGATGGCCACGGTGGGCCTGAGCGCGCGGTTCATCAACCGCTACCCGCACGAGTTCTCGGGAGGTCAGCAGCAACGCATCGGAATCGCCAGAGCCCTTGCCGCCAATCCCGACTTCATCGTTGCCGACGAGCCGATTTCGGCGCTCGACGTCTCGATTCAGGCGCAGATACTGAACCTGATGGAGCGTCTGCAGGCGGAACGCAACCTGACGTACTTGTTCATCTCACACGATCTTCGAGCGATCCGGCACGCATCCGATCGCGTCGCGGTGATGTATCTGGGAAAGGTCGTAGAGCTTGCGGGCGGAAAGGAGATCTACCGACGGCCGCTGATGCCCTATACGAAGGCGCTCATTTCTGCCGTGCCTGTTCCGGATCCGGAAGTTGAAGCCGTGCGACGCCGGATAGTGCTCGAAGGCGATGTGCCCTCGCCCATCAACCCGCCGTCTGGTTGTCGATTCCACACACGCTGTCCCTATGCGGTTCCCGCCTGCAGCCAGGTCGAACCAGGGCTCGTCGAGATCGAACCGAGCCACTACGCGGCGTGCATTCGCATCAGCGCCGAACAGCCGGACATCGAGAAAGTCGCGCCCGGTGCAACGCCGGGGCTGAACAATGGGGTTTGACCCCCCTTCACCGGTTCTCGTTTACGACGGTGATTGCGACTTCTGCAGGTTCTGGCTCTCCCGGTGGCAATCGCGGCTCGGTGATCGACTCGAAAGCCTTCCCTTCCAGGATTCACGAGTTGCGAAGCGTTTTCCGCATTTGCCGGCAGATCGGTTGAAGGGCGCTGTACACCTGGTCGCCTCCGACGGCACGATCCGCACGGGAGCGGGCGCGGTCTTCGAAATTATGTCACTCGGAGGCAGGCCATTGCCGATGCGCGCTTATCGCCACGTTCCCGGTGTCGCATCGCTCAGCGAGCTCGGCTATCGGTTCGTTGCCGCGAATCGACCGTTCTTCTGGAAACTGACCACGATGCTCTTCCGGCCAGGGCGCTGAAAAAAACTGCCCAGGCGGCAGACTCGCTTGCAGCAGTTTCTGCGATCGATCGAACCTAGCCCCCAGAATCCTTCCTGTCTTTCGCACAGCGGCATGGCATGTCGCTTGCCCTACGGACTACATGCATCAACCCACGGCGGTGGCATCGCTATCCGATCATGCGCTGCTGGCGCACGTGGAAGCGCTTGTCGCACGCGAGCGGCGGGCCACTGCAGAGCTTATCGCTTCGCTCTGCGAGCTTGATGAGCGCCGCCTCTATCTCGGAGTAGGTTGCTCCTCGCTCTTCGCATATTGCACCGAAGTGCTTCACCTTTCAGAGCATGCGGCGTACGGTCGTATCGAGGCGGCTCGTTGCGCGCGGAAATTTCCGAGGATTCTCGAACGGCTTGCCGACGGATCGCTCACGCTAACGGCCATCTCTCTGCTTGCGCCCGTGATGACCGAAGAGAACGCGGGTGTTCTTCTTGATCGCGCCAGGCACACGAGCAAACGCGAGGTCGAACACCTTGTGGCAGAGGTCCGGCCACTGCCCGCGGTCGCAGCCACTGTGCGCAAACTACCGCAATCGCCTCGATTGCCTCATGCGGTATCGGATGCACTTCTTCCACCGCAGCCGGCCGGCGAGCCACTTGCCCGGACGGCTCCTCATGTCTCTCAGCCGGCAACTATTCGACCGCTGACGCCGGAGATCTATAAAGTGCAGTTCACGCTCTCGCGCGAAGGGTATGAACACCTCCGGCGAGCCCAGGACTTACTGCGCCATAGTCTTCCGAGCGGAGACGCGGGGAGGATCTTCGAGCGTGCTCTCTCAGTGCTTGTCTGTGAGCTCGAGAGGCGAAAACACGCAGTAACCGAACGGCCGCGAACCGAGCGCCCTGCCAATGGCCACGGCAGGCATATCCCGGCTGCTGTCAAACGGAAAGTCTGGCGACGCGATGGTGGCCGCTGCGCGTTTGTCGGCACCCGCGGTCGCTGCACTTCACGCAGTCTTCTCGAATACCACCACGTCATCCCGTTCGCGGAGGGCGGCGACACGTCAGCGGCGAACCTTCAACTCCGATGTCGCGCGCACAATCAGCACGAGGCCAGACTCTGGTTTGAAGCAGAACTCGGTCTGGACCGAGTTGACGCGAGACGGGCGCCCTCGCCTTCGGCCACGCCGGTAGCCCCTGTAGCCAGGTCACCGTAGCCCTACCGCGTAAATACCAGGCGCTCGGCGACAAGGTAGTTCGGCAGCGCGCAAAGAAGAACCGCCAGCGTGTTCGCAAGCTCGGCGGGAATTTGCGCAAACGACACGATGAATATCGTGATGACGAGGTTCATCAGGAGCGAGGCTGTCTTGGCTATCTGGTAGCGGCCGTAGCGAACGGCCCAGGCTCGGACAGTGCCGGCCGGTCGCTCGCCCCATGTCCATCGGCTGTGACCAAAGAAGTTATGCAGTGCCGCCACTTCCAGTCCCACTGCCGTCGCGGCGATCGACGACCAGCCGCACGTCCGTGTCAGAAGGGCGATCGCGCCAATCTGCAGAACAAAGCCGCCCATTCCGACCAGATTGAATACGCCCCACCGGCGGATGTTGATGCCCACACCCAAGGATGCGAAATGTGGCCGGAAAGTGGCTCGGACGATAGACTTGGAGCGACGTATGAGCCCATTCGGCCCCACTTTCCTGGTTGGCGCTAACCTTCCCTGGCTTCACTACGGAATAGATTTCGGTGCCAACGCCTGGCGCCCTGAAGGCGGCGTCTCGCAACCGGAAGAACTGCGCGACCTCGACGCAGCGTTTCAAAGACTCTCGTCGTCTGGCGTGAAAGCCGTTCGCTGGTTTCTCTTTTGCGACGGCCGGGCGGGAATCGACTTCGCCACGACGGGACGCCCTCACCGGCTCGACGGTTACGTCTTCCGAGACATCGATGCCGCCCTGGCGTCGGCGCAACGGCACGGGTTGCGCATCATGTTCGTGTTGCTCGACTTCGTGTGGTGCGATCCGGCGAGAGTGGTCAAGGGCGTTCAGCTGGGAGGGCGATCGGGCGTCCTTCAGGACGCAGTACTACGGCGCATCCTGCTGGATGAAGTGCTGCGCCCCGTGGTGAAGCACTACGGAAGCGAACCGACGATCATGGCCTGGGACGTCATCAACGAGCCCGAATGGATCCGCACCCTCACATCCGAACAGCTCTATGAATTTCTCGGCGAGGCTGTAGCGCTGATCCACGCGAATGCCACGCAGCCCGTCACGATCGGTTCGGCGGGTGTGCGATGGCGGACGTTCTATGAAGGCCTCGGGCTCGATTTCTATCAAGTGCACTGGTACGACGCCCTCACGGGACAGCCGCCACTGGAGACGCCGGTGCGGACACTCGGGTTCGATCGCCCCGTCATGCTCGGAGAGTTTCCCACCCTGGGATCGCAGCGGAGCATTCCGAACATTCTCGACGTGGCTCACGCGGCGGGCTATGCGAGCGCATTTTACTGGTCGGCGCACGCCGGTGACCGCGCGACCGATGCCGAGGCGGCGATCGAGTCGGCTCGCCGCTGGCTGGCCTAGAACCCTGGCCTAAAACCCGTAGATTCGCGCCGGATTGTCGACGAGGATCGTCCGGCGCATCGCGGGATCGGGCACCCACACCGCCAGCGCGTTCAACATCTGGCCGTCATCCGTGTTAATCGGCGGCGCGTTATCGGTGTTCTTCCGGCCGGGCACCGCACTCGAATCGGGATGCGGCCAGTTCGTTCCCCACAGAATGCGCTGCGAATTGGCGGCGATAAGAGCGTGAGCAAAAGGCATCACATCCGGATAGTTCGGCGCCTGTTTCGACATCAAGTCGAACGCGCCTGAAATCTTCACATACGCCTTCCCGGTCTTGACGAGATTCAGCAGCGCGCCATACCCCGGCTGGTTGACGCCGGACGCCGCTGTTGGGCCGCCGAAATGATCGACGACGATGGTGACGGGCGATGCGAGAACCAGATCGCTGATCGCGTCGATAACCTTCGGCTGCGTGTTGATCTGAATGTGCCAGTTGCGCCCCTTGACCCGCTCGACTGCCGATTGAAAGCGCTGCCGGGCCACCGCCGGATCGTTGATCCCGGCCGTCGTCAGGTTCAGGCGAATACCGCGAATGCCGACCTTCCCCATCGCATCGAGGGCGCTGTCTGGCGTCTTGTCGTCGATGACAACGACGCCGCGCGCGCGGGAGCCGAGCTGCCGCACCGCGTCGAGCGTGCAGGAATTGTCCGTGCCGTACACACTCGGCTGAACGACGACCACGCGCTCCATATGAAGTGCTTGATGCAATTTGAGGAGCTCGTCGACACCGGCGGGCGGAGGCGTATAGACGCGCCCAGCGAAAAACGGGTACTTGGCTGGCTCGCCAAATATGTGGACGTGACAATCGCACGCGCCTGCCGGCACCGCGAACGACACGCTCGTCCGGGGCTGCGGGGCAACCGCCAGAAGTGTCTTGCTGAAGACGCCGGCCAATCCGGCAAACAACACGTCTCGGCGTGATAACACTGGTACCTCCACTCTTCAGATTTCAGATTTCAGATTTCAGATTTCAGATTGCAGCAGCGTGTCTATTTCGTCCATCACACGGTTCATCTCGCGCATGGTCAGGTCGAGCGGCTCGTCGGACGTCATGTCGACACCGGCGTCTTTCAGCAAATCGATCGGATACTTCGACCCGCCGGCCGACAGAAACGCGAGATATCGCTTCGTCGCCTCGGTGCCGGCCGGCCCGCCGGCCAGCACTTTCTGCGACAGCGCGGACGCCGCCGTGAATGAGGTCGCGTACTGAAACACGTAGTACGCGCGATAGAAGTGCGGGACGACGCTCCATTCGTGAGCGATGTAGTCGTCGACAAGACACACGCCCTGGTCATGGCCATAGTAGCGGCGCGTGATGTCGAGGTAAAGCTTCGCGAGCGCGGGCCCGGTGAGAGGCTCTCCCTTCTGGGCCATCTCGTGCATCCGAAGCTCGAACTCGGCGAACTGCGTCTGGCGCACCACCGTGCCTTTGATGCCTTCCAGATAGTTGCCAAGCAGCTGCAACCTCGCCTGCTTGTCCTTCACCTGCTTCAGCATGTGATCGATGAGCAGCGCTTCGTTGAACGTGGACGCGACCTCGGCCACAAATGTGGGATAGCCCGCGAGCGGATACGGCTGCGTCTTGTTCGAATAGTACGAGTGCATCGTGTGGCCCAGTTCGTGAGCGACGGTACTGACCCCGTCGTAGTTCCCGGTGTAGTTAATCAGCATGTACGGATGCACGTCGTACGCGCCGCCGGTCGAATAGGCGCCGGATTTCTTTCCGTCGTTCGGCAGGAGATCGATCCAGCGTTCGCTGAACGCCCTCCCGGCCACCGCGGCGTAGTCGGGCCCGAGGGGTGCGAGCGCCGCCGCCACTACGCGGTGGGCTTCCTCGGGCGTGTATTTCAAATCAACCGACGAGACGAGCGGCGCATACAGGTCGTAGTAGTGCAGCTCGTTGACGCCGAGCATCCGCTTCCGCAGCTTCAGGTAGCGGTGGAACGTCGGAAGATGCCGGTTGACGCCATCGATCAGCCGCGAGTACACCGTCGGCGGAATGTTCGGATCATCCAGCCGCATTTCGAGGTCTGACCCGTATTTGCGCGTTTTCGCTGCCAGGGCATAGCGCTGTACCGAACCGCTCATCGTCGCGCCGATCGTCCGACTGAAGCTCGAGAACGACTGGAAATACGCGGCCATGACTTTTTCGCGATCGGATCTGTTCGGAAGCGCCCGTAGCTCGGTGAACGCCGCCTGGTCGACCCTCACCTTCCGCCCATCGCTCAATTCGACGGTCGGATAGGGTAAATCGGCGTTCACGAACAGCCCGAACGTGTTCGACGGCGATTCCGCGAGAGGGCCCATGTTGGCCAGAATCTTCTCTTCCGCATCCGACAACGTGTGCTCGGCGCGCCGCGCAAGGTCGTCGAGGTAGAACTTGTAGGTTGACTTCAGTCTCGGCTGGGAGGCGGCGAACGACTGCAGCGCGCTCCTGCTGACGCGCAGGATCTCCGGTTCGATGAACGAGGCCTCGGCTTCGAGCTCCGCGTCGAGCTGCGTCATCTGCTGGCGCATGCCCTGATGCTCGCTGTCGCGCGTATCCTGGTCGGCCTGGCAGGAGGCATACGTCCACAGGCGGGAAAGCTCCTTCCGCATTGCGAACACCCTATCGAGCGCACCAGCGAGCGTCTCCGCGGACGTCCCAAGCCTGCCCTTAAACGAAGACAGCTGAGGAATCTCCGCCTGCAGCTTGTCTTTGGCCGCGCGCCACGCGGCATCGGACGCATAGATCTGGGTCAGATCCCACCGGTACTTCTCGGGAATCTTCGCCCGATCGCGCTCTTGGGCGAGGGCCGTCAACGAGGTGGCGGCAAGCATCACGCCGACGATCAACGATCTCGTGATTCGCATGGTTTCGGATGTTTCAACGGCCCCGTTCCAGATGTTTGACGAACGCCGCGAGCGTTTCGCGGCTGACATGATGCTCGATTCCTTCGGCGTCCGACTCCGCAACGTTGGACGGCACGCCGAGCGAGATCAGGAATCTGACGACCACCTCGTGGCGATCGCGTGACTCCTTCGCGAGATTGCGTCCGGGACCGGTAAGAAAGATAGATCGATATGGCTGCGTTGTCACCAATCCCTTCCGCTGCAGGCGCTGCAGTGTGCGACTGGCCGTCACATGCGTGACGCCGAACCCGCGCGCGAGGTCAATCAGGCGTGCTTCGCCCGTCTTCGCAATCAACTCTGCGATCATCTCCACGTAGTCCTGCGCGAGCTCCTGAGAGTGATCCTTCCGGGTGCGTTCGGAGTGGCCCCTGACGAGAATCCTGCGTACCTGCGCCCTCTTCGACCGTTTCACGCCCCTCACTAGACCAAAACGACGGCGGTTTGACAAGGTGGGCTCCAAAATGTAGCATTGGCTACATTCTGTTACCCATGCTTCCCTCTAGACGATTCGCCCTGGGAGCCGTCCTCTTCGTGGCGGCGCTGGCGCCCGGGACGACGGCGGCTCAGACCACGACGCCCGCCGCAGCGCCCGAACGCACCACGGATATCTCGGGCTACATGGACTTTCACTTCAACAAACCCGAACTCGCCGATGGCCGGCTCGACTTTCATCGGTTCGTCCTGCTCGTCACACACAAATTCAGCGACCGCATCCGTTTCGTCAGCGAGCTCGAGCTGGAGCACGCGTTCGTCGAAGGCCTGGAGGAAGCCGGCGAGCTCGAGCTGGAGCAGGCCTACCTCGACTTCATGGTGTCGCGACGCTTCAACATCAGGGCCGGAATGATCCTCATGCCAATCGGCATCCTGAATGAACGCCACGAACCGCCGATTTACTACGGTGTCGAGCGGACGTTTGTCGACACGTTCATCATTCCAACGACATGGTTTGAAGTCGGTGCCGGGGTCCACGGCGAGCTGGGTCGCGGCTGGCGCTATCGGGCGTTCGTGGCGTCGCCCCTGAATGCGCGCGAGTTTTCCGCCGAGGAAGGGATTCGCGGCGGCCGCCAGCAGGGCAGCGACACGAACATCGGGCGGCCGGCTGTCACAGGACGCCTCGAGTACGTGGCCATCCGCGGCCTGACGGCCGGGGCCAGCTTCTGGACCGGACGCTCCGGGTTCGAGTTCCGCCCGCGATTCGACGTGCCGGTGACGGTCGGCGAAGCCGACGCCAGGTATTCGCGAGACCGGCTCGAGCTGCGCGCGCAGTTTGCGCAAGTCGGGATCGGCAACGCGGCGTTGCTGAACGACGCGCTCGGACGGGCGGTCGGCGTCAATCCCAATATCGCCCGCACGCTTCGCGGTTTCTACAGCGAGGCCGGATATCGCGTGCTCTCTGGTGCGAAGGCCGGCGACGTTGGAATATTCGCGCGTTATGAAAACTTCGACACGCAGTTCCGCATGCCCGAGGGCTATCTTCCGCTGAAGGAGTTCGATCGCGATGCGTTCGTCCTCGGGGCCACCTACTGGCCGGATCCGGACATCGCGCTGAAAATGGACTACTCCGCTGTCAGAAACAAGAGCGCCGTCGTCAAGGCGCTGGATTCGTTCAACATTGGCCTTGGATGGTGGTTCTGATGATCCGCAACCTCACCCGCGCAGGTTCGCTGTTCACGATTGTTGGGGTACTGGCCATCTCGAGCGGCGCATCGACGCCCGCTTCCGGTCAGCAGCCGGCGCAGATTGTCGACGTCACGGTGGAGCGCTTCAGCTTCACGCCGTCGGAAATCCGCATGAAGGCCGGCACACCCGTCGAGATACGGCTGCGAAGCGAAGATACCGATCACGGGTTCCGCATCGCCGGAACCGAGATCAACATCACGATCCCGAAACGCGGCAGAGGCACGGCCACCGTCCGCTTCCAGCCAGACAAGCCCGGACGATACGAATTCGAGTGCTCGAAACTGTGCGGCGCCGGCCACGCGTTCATGCGCGGAACGATTGTCGCCGAATGACGCGAGCCGCCATGAAAATCTCGGCTATTGGGCTGGCGTTGATCGTGTTTGCCACCGCCCTCACACTGGCCCAATCACAAGTGTCGCAGGCTGGCGGCGCGCTCGCGGGCATTTCCCCTGCAGAGTTCGAGGAATTCCGCCTGGGACTGGACGACTTTCTCGAGGTGGAAGCGGCGGAGGAGGGACTCGGCCCCGCCTTCAATGGCACGAGCTGCGCGGTGTGCCACAACGTGCCCGTCATCGGCGGTACGGGTACGATTGCCGAGCTACGTGCCGGCCGTCGCAATGCCAGCGGCGAATTCGAGACTCTTGATGGAACGGGCGAGACGCTCTTTCATCTCTTTTCGGTTCCCGGACACTCCTGCCAGCCCATCCTGCCCGCCGACGCCACGGTGTTTGCCAGGCGCGTGCCGATCCCTCTGTTCGGTGCAGGCCTTGTTGAAGCGATCCCTGACGAGACGATTCGTGCTCTCGAGGATCCCACCGACCGCAATGGCGATGGTGTAAGCGGGCGGGCCGGAATGGTCGTCGACGTCGCCAGCGGCGAGCACCGGGTCGGGCGCTTCGGATGGAAAGCCCAGCACGCGACACTGCTTTCGTTCAGCGGCGACGCCTATCGGAACGAAATGGGTATCACGAACGATCTGTTCCCGCTGGAAGCCGCGTTCGGCATCCCGGCCGATCGCATGCGCCTGTGCGACCCGTTTCCCGATCCTGAGGACAAGCCCGATCCGCGCACGAAGCGCCGCGGCATCGACAACTTCACGAGCTTCATGCGCTTGCTTGCGCCAATTCCCCGCTCCGGAGTCGATGAGACAGCTCGCCAGGGCGAGGCGATCTTTGCGGCGATCGGCTGCACCGCGTGCCATGTGCCGTCGCTGACGACGGGACCGAGTTCCCATCCGGTGTTCGATCGGAAAATCGTCGCCCTCTTCTCCGACCTGTTGCTCCACGAGATCGGCACCGGAGACGGCATCAGGCAGGGTCCGGCCGAGGCCAATGAAATCCGCACGCCGGCTTTGTGGGGTCTTCGGCACCGCCGGCCGCTCCTGCACGACGGCTCGGCTGGAACCGTCGAGGAGGCCATTCGCCGGCATGGCCAGGAAGCCGCGCTTGCGCGCCGTGGCTTCGAACGGCTGAGTGATGCCGAGCGTGAGGCAGTGCTGTCGTTTCTCCGAACGCTCTAGCTAGAGCAGCAACGCTTCGACGCGGTGAGCGTGCACCGATTCCTCGCACGGCGACCATGCGAAGACCGTGAAGCGCCGATCCTGCGACGCCACCAACGCGATCGCGCTGCGTTGATCATGAACAAACTGTGCCGCCGACAGGTGACGCGTGCCGCCGAGCAGGCTCGTCGACAACGTCTGCGGCACATTACCCTCAATCGGCTCGGTCGCGATCACCTGCTCGACAGGTGAGGCACCGCGCCGCCGCTGAATCTTCGCGCCAAATCCAAGCACTTCGTACGTATCGGTGATGATGGCCGCTCCGTCGACTGCCGTCAGGCCCGCGATCGCATCCACGGCTTCGCGCAGCGCTTCCTGCCAGACGTGCAGCTTCATGGGCCCGCCCGATTGCCGCATCAATTCCGTCAGCTCCCTGAACGCCGGCACCACGGCATACGTCATCGGCTGCACGATCGACTCGCGCCATTCATCGGCATGCTCCGGGACGACGAGCAGCGACCCTCCCCGGCCGTGCGCACGCATCGACACGGCTATCTGTACGAGCACATTCACGGAATCGACCCACGAGGCGGGCGAGTCAAATCCGAGCAGCGACGTCAGCAGATCCGGACAATCGGGCAGGCTCGATGCTCCTTCATCCACGATCTTGATCTGATCGCCCTCCAGCACCGCCACGTTCACATACTTGCCCGACTGTTCGCCTCGATGATGCTTGATGATCAGCAACCCCGGCTCGACCACTTCGATGACGAAGCAGTAGGTTGGAATATTGTGCGTGGTACCCCACACGCAAAGTTCCTCCTGGTAACGCCACATCCCCAGGTGGATTCCGGCGCGCTCGACGACCGGGGCGACCTTCGTGAGCGCCGCGGGCGTCAGCGGCAACGGCCGTTCGAGCAGAAGCGGATTCTCGTCGTGCTCGGGCGGAAGATAGGCGATCGAAATCTTCGGAACGTACCCCTCCTCGCGGCGCAGGCTTGCCCAGAACGCGGCGTTGATCACCTGTTCGATGACGTCGGCTTCGGGAAGCGCGGCGGTCACGGTGTCGCCACGGGCCTTCGCTGCTTTCAGATGGCGCGCGAAATGCGCCTGCACTTTCGGGGCAACGAGCCTCGCGGCCGGATAACTCTCTGGCATCACGTACGAATTCTATTAGCGTTTGGCTTTCAACAGGGTCACGAGATCGCGGTGGGCGAAGACGGCATCCGGGCTCTCCTGCAGCGCCTGGTAGTAACGCTGCTCGTACGGATTGCCGGTCTCATTCGGCGAGGTCAGATCGCGCACGTGCCCCACGACGGCTTCAAGATCGCCGTCACCAGGAGGAGTCTCATCCTCCAGTATCTCGTCGATGCGAACGACCATCTGAGACAGGCCTCGCAGCCACGCGAACTGTGGCTCCGTCAGCAGCGCGTCGAGCAGCTGGTTGCTCGTTAGTCGCCCGTTCGCACGCTCGTAGCCGGCCCGTTGCCAGTCGAGCAGCGTCTTGTGGAGACGCAGCAGCGCATGGCGAAGGTCCTTCAAGAATTGCTGCGCAGGCCCGGAGTCCATCTGCTCAGGATACGATATCCGGGGATGCCCGCTACAACTCTTCAGAATGTCATCTCGCGGTACTGGGGGTACACGTCATTTCGCCCGCTCCAGCGGGAAGCGATGGACGCGGTGCTCGCCGGGCGCGACTCCATCGTCGTGCTCCCCACCGGAGGCGGCAAGTCGCTCTGCTTTCAAGCGCCGGCCGTCGTGCAGGATGGCGTAGCACTGATCGTTTCACCGCTGATTTCACTGATGAAAGACCAGGTCGATACGCTGGTCGGCAACGGCGTTCCAGCCGCGCTGTACAACAGTTCGCTGTCGAGCAGCGAGAAAGCCGGCGTCAGCGCAGGCCTCAAAGAGGGGCGCTACCGTCTCCTCTACGTCTCGCCGGAGCGGCTCGTCGGCGAAGGCAGCGAATCGTTCATCTCGATGCTCTCCGGCTGCCGTGTCAGTTTCGTCGCCATCGATGAGGCCCACTGCATCAGCCAGTGGGGACACGATTTCCGGCCCGAATATCGCCAGCTCGGTCGTCTGCGCGACCTGCTGCCGGGCGTGGCCCTCCACGCCTACACGGCCACCGCGACGGCGCGTGTGCGACGCGACATCTCGACGCAGCTCGGGCTCAGCGACCCTGTCGAGTTCGTCGGATCATTCGATCGGCCGAACCTTCTCTACCGCTCAATTCCCCGCAACACGCTGAAAAAGCAACTGGTTGAAGTGCTCGAGCGTCATCGCGGCGAGGCCGGGATCATCTACTGCATCTCGCGTCGTGAGGTCGATGCCCTGGCTGCGTGGCTCACGGGAACAGGCGTCACCGCGCTGCCATACCATGCCGGCCTCTCGGACGAAGAACGCAGCCGGCATCAGGATGCGTTCCTCAGCGAGCGCGCCGACGTCATCGTTGCAACGGTCGCATTCGGGATGGGCATCGATCGCTCTGATGTCAGGTTCGTCGTTCATGCCGGCGCCCCTCGGTCGCTCGAGCACTACCAGCAGGAATCAGGGCGTGCCGGACGCGACGGCCTCGAAGCCGAGTGCCTGCTCATCTATTCGTCTGCCGACTTCATGAAGTGGCGGATCATGCTCGAGCGGAACGGCGAGTTGACTGAGGCCGCCCAGGCCCTTCTGCGTCAGATGGAGCGATACGCGGCCGGCGTTGGATGCCGCCATCGTCACCTGTCAGAGTACTTCGGTGATCGCTATGTGAAAGAAGGATGCGCCGGCTGCGACTACTGCTTGAACGAACTCGAGCCGTCGAAAGATCCGGTTCCGCTTGCGCGCAAGATTCTTTCGTGTGTCGCCCGCGTTGGTCAGCGCTTTGGCGCCACACATGTTGCCAGCGTCCTCCGCGGTCACGCCAGCGATCAAGTAGTCGCGAGGGGCCACGCCGGCCTCAGCACGTTCGGCCTGCTGCCCGAGGCCTCGGTTGCGGAGATCCGGGGGTATGTCGAACAACTCACGGCGTTGGGCCTGCTTCTTCAAACCGGCGACGCATACCCTGTTCTCCAGCTCACGAACCGGGGGCTCGACCTGTTGAAGGACGCCGCGAGCTTTCCCGGCTTGCGGTTGGCGCGCCAGCGTCCACCGCGGAAGGATGCTCCGCGCACGCGATCGCGCGTCGAGGCCGAATCCTGGCTGGATGTCGATCGCGATTTGTTCGATCGCCTGCGGTCTGTCCGTCTCGATATCGCCAGGTCACGTGGAGTGCCGCCGTACGTGATTTTCCACGACGCTACCCTGCGCGAGATGGCCCGAGTGCGGCCGGATTCAATCGACGCACTGCTGCAGGTCAGGGGCGTAGGCGCGCGCAAGGCCGAAGACCTGGGCGACGTGTTCCTGGCGGCCATTCGCGAACATTAATGCCTCTCGTTACACTCGATCACCTCGCGATGGCGTACGGCCATCTGCCGCTTCTCGACGATGCGAGCATGCAGATTGAGGCGCGTGAGCGCGTCTGCGTGATCGGCCGCAACGGAACCGGAAAATCGACTCTGCTGCAGATCATCAGCGGTGATGTGACGCCGGACAGCGGCAGCATCTGGAAACTGCCGGGTATCCGCATCGCCAGGCTCGTTCAGGATGTTCCGTTGTCGGATAGCCGTCCGGTCTTCGACATCGTCTCGGAAGGGCTTGGCGAGCTCGGCGAACTGGCTATCGCCTACCATCACGCGGCGGTGGCGGTTGCAGAACATGGCACCCCGGCGTCGCTGGCCACACTCGGCCGCCTGCAGCATGAGATGGACGAACGCGACGCCTGGACGGTCGAGCAGCGCGTCGAGCTGGTGCTGCAGCGGCTCGATCTGCCGGAGGATGTGACCGTCGACACGTTGTCCGGCGGTTGGAAACGCCGTGTGCTGCTCGCGCGCGCGCTCGTCGCTCAACCCGATCTTCTGCTGCTGGACGAGCCGACCAATCATCTCGACATCGAAGCGATGATGTGGCTTGAAACCTTTTTGATCGACTATCCCGGCTCGGTGGTCTTCGTCACCCACGATCGTGCTTTTCTTCAACGGGTCGCCACGCGCATCGTCGAGCTCGATCGCGGACATCTCACCTCGTGGCCGGGCGACTACGCCACTTTCCTTCGTAAGAAGGAAGAGTGGCTCGCCAACGAGTCCGTTCACAACGACAAGTTCGACAAGCGGCTCGCCCAGGAGGAAGCGTGGCTTCGCCAGGGCATCAAAGCCCGGCGAACCCGCGACGAAGGACGCGTTCGCCGGCTGCTGGCCATGCGCGAAGAGCGAGCGGCCCGCCGCGCACTCGCCGGATCCGTGCGGTTGCAGTCCGATACCGCGGAGCGATCCGGCCAGATGGTGTTCGAAGCCGAGCAGGTGAGCAAATCGTTTGGCGACAAAGTGGTGGTCAGCCACGTGTCGACGCGCGTCATCCGCGGCGACCGTATCGGGCTCATCGGCCCCAACGGCGCAGGCAAGACGACGCTGCTGCGCATGTTGATGGGAGAGATCGAGCCAGACTCTGGCGAAGTTCGCCGCGGCGCAAACGTGCAGATCGCCTACTACGATCAGCAGCGTGAGCAGCTCGACCCTGAGCGAACCGTATTCGACACAGTTGGCGAAGGCAACGACACGGTGACGGTGAATGGGAAAACCCAACACGTCCACGGATATCTGCGCGACTTCCTCTTTCCACCCGAGCGTGTCAGCTCGCCGGTGAAAGCGCTTTCCGGTGGAGAGCGCAATCGATTGCTGCTCGCCCGATTGTTCACTCGTCCGGCGAACGTGCTCGTACTCGACGAGCCGACCAACGATCTCGACATTGAAACCTTGGAGTTACTCGAGGCGTTCCTTACCGACTGGCCGGGTACTTTGCTGCTGGTGAGCCACGATCGCGCCTTCATCGACGACGTCGTGACAAGCACGCTGGTGTTCGAGGGTGACGGCCGCGTGCAGGAGTTTGTGGGCGGGTACGAGGACTGGCTGCGGCAACGAGCCGAACCTGGCTCGGTCGCCCCGCCGGCGGCACGGCCGGCCGCTCCAAAACCCGCGTCCAAGGTGTTGACGCAGCGCGCATCGGCTCCGCGCAGGAAGCTGTCCTACCGCGAACAGAAAGAGCTGGCGGATCTCCCAGGCCGGATCGAGGCGCTCGAAGCCGAGCAGCAACGGCTGAGTCTTGCCGTGGCCGCGCCAGACTTCTACAAAGAACCGGCCGACACGATCAAGCTGACACTCGCGCGGCTGGACACTTTGCGAAAGCAGCTGAGCGAGGTTTATGCACGGTGGGACGAACTTGATTCCCGCACGAAGTAAGATGTGAATGCTGTGGCGAACGTGTACTCGACCGGCGTTGGGCGAATCTGTCCGAAGTGCGGCTGGCCGGCAAACGACTGCAAATGCAGCTCGAACATCTCGGAGGAAGCCGTTCCTGCGAAGGTCGTCGCCAAGCTGCGGATCGAAACCAAAGGCCGCGGGGGGAAGACCGTCACCGTCGTCTACGACCTTCCGAGAAATTCAATGTTCCTGAAGGATCTCAGCCAGGAATTGAAGCGAACGTGCGGTACCGGCGGCACCGTCGCCGAGAACACGGTCGAGCTTCAAGGTGATGTCCGCGACAAGGTCAGGGCTCTTCTGCAGAAAAAGAGCTTCACCGTCAAAGGCTAGTTGCCGCCCAGCCTGGCAACGATCAGCTGTTCGATAATCTCGTCTACGGTCCGGCGGTGGGCCCGGCGATCGTCATCGGCAGTTGACGCCGACGTCGACACGACGACAAGCTGCAGGTCCGGTACCAGTACGACGAATTGCCCGCCAAAGCCCCACGCGTAGTACGCCTGGCGCCCGGCCATTTCCCGCATCCACCAGCCGTATCCATACTCGCGCCCGCTGATGCGCGACCGTCCTCTCGCGGCAAATGAGTCGTTCACCCACTTCTCGGGCACGACTTGCTCGGCGCCGGCGCGCCCTTCATTCAAGTACATCTCGCCGAATGCCAGCATCTGTCTTGGCGACATCAGCATGTCGTTGCCACCGAAATAGATACCTTGTGGATCTCTGGGCCACGGCTCCAACCTGAACCCCAGCGGCTGCCCCAGCACGTCCTGTGCAAACTGCCATGTGCTCCTGCCGGAGGCTTTCGTCAAGATGGCCGAGAGCAGGTGAGAATTCCCTGTGCTGTACTCCATCGCCGTCCCAGGCTGGGCAACAAGCGGTCGCATGAGCGCGTGCTTGACCCAATTCCCGCTCTGTACCCAGGCACCGTAGTTCCGGTTGCTCGTCGATTCGAGCCCCGATCTCATCGTCAGCAAATCCTCAATCGTGATGGTGCGCTTGGCTGCTTCCGTCACGGACCTGTATTGCTCAGGAAAATAGGCCGCGATGGGGTCGTGGACGTCCTTGATGAGGCCTCGATGAATCGCGGCACCGACAAGGGCGGAGATGACGCTCTTCGACGCCGATTTGATGTTGCTCAGGCTGGAGGGACGACGTCCGTTGAAGTAGCGTTCGAGAATGAGGGTGCCACGCTGGCTGACGAGCAGGCTGTGGAGCCTGGGAAGTTCGGTTGCAGCCTTGACCGCCGGCTCAAGAGCGGCAGGTACAGGCGATTCGACGGGTCGAGCCTGTCCGGAAGCAACCGAAGCAAAGCCGACAACTAGAAGGCAAGCGAACTTTCCCACTTACCTTCTAGTTTACAGTTTACAGTTTCCAGTTTTCAGTTCTCAGTGCTCACCGCCGCAGCGTCACTTTCTGCGCTCGCCAGTTCCACACTTCGCCTACGATCAAATCGCTCTCGGTCCGGCAGTCGATCGAGTTCACCATGCCGAAGTCCTTCGGCATCTTCCCGGCCTTGCCGAAACGGCCGACGACGGTGCCGTTCAGCTGCACCTTGTAGATCTCGCCGTTCTCCATGCTCTCGGAGTCGTTCGAGTTCGAACTGTAGAGGTACTGCGTCTGGCCGCTCGAGATGCAGATGGCCTGAGGCGTCCCGACATTGCGAACCTCCGACTTGAACATGCCTTCGCCGTCGAATACCTGAATCCGCTTGTTGCCAGCGTCGGCGACATAGAGGTTCCCGGCGGCGTCGCTGACAAGGCCACGGATACCGTTGAACTGCCCCTGGCCGGAGCCGGTCTGTCCCCACGTCTTCAGAAAATTGCCTTCTTTCGTGAACTTGGCAATTCGGTTGTTCGTGCCGAATCCGTCCGCCACATAGATGTTCCCGGCGCGGTCCCAGGCAACGTCCGACGGCCGACTGAATGCATCGCCGTTGATGCCGGCTCCCGGCGCACCTCCGCCGCCTCGCCCACCGCCGCGTCCGGCCTCGGGCGCCGCACCGGGGGCTGGCATTCCGCCGCTGGCCGGTACACCCGGTCCGGGCCTTACGGGAATGTTCTCCGGCTTTCTGCCGAGGACCATCAGAAACCGTCCGTCTGTGTCGAATTTCATGACCTGGTTCGAGCCGGCGTCGACGATCCAGATGTTGTCCTGAGGATCCACGCGCGCTTGCTGCGCGAAGTTGATTCCGTAGACACCCTGACCGATTTCCTTCACGAACTTACCTGACTGATCGAACTGAAACAGACGCGAGCCGCCGTGGTAGAACGTCCTCTCGTCGCCAAGCGTCGCCACGGCATGGCCCGTTCTCGTGTAAACGAATACGTGTCCTCGCGAGTTGGTCGCGACACCGGCGACTTCACCGAGGTACGTCCCTGTCGGAAGCGTCAGGAAGTCGGGGTTCGCGTCGTAATTGATCTGCGCAACCGACTGCGCAAGAACCGAGGCGCCGACAGCTATAGCAGCCGCCGCCACCAAGAGGAATGCTCGTTTCATGGATACCTCCCAGTTGCTGCTAGTTGTTGGTTCTCTGCTGCGGCCGCAGCATCACTTTCGTCGCACGCCACTCCGTAATCTCGGCCACGTAGATCTCGTTCGGGTTCCGGCAGTCCATCTGATGAATGCTGCTGAACTCCTTCGGTCCGTGACCGGCCTTGCCGAATCGCCCGAGCACCGTTCCGTCGAGTTCCATCTTGTAAACCTCACCGGTATTCGCCGCCTGGTCGAAGTTGTTCCCCGTTCCGAACGAATTCGACGTGTAGAGATACTGATGAGCCCCTTCAGAGATGCAGACGGCCCATGGCGCCCCGACGTTGTCGTAGACCGCTTTCTGATTCAGATCGTTGTCGAGCACGACGATGCGCGAGTTGCCGCGATCGGCGACGTAGACGATGCCCTTGGCGTCCACCGAGATCGCGTGCGGCGTGCTGAACTGCAGCGGCCCGTTGCCGCGCGTGCCCGCCGCCTTGACGAAGCGGCCGTTCTTGTCGTACTTGACGACGCGCGAGTCGCCGTAGCCGTCGGACACGAAGATGTTGCCCT
>JAMQPK010000088.1 GCA_023717525.1 Vicinamibacterales bacterium
TCGTTCAGCCGGATGGGGACGGCATCCCCCGTCTTAATCGTCGCCGTCTCCGAGCCGATCGTCACTTTCCCCTCGCCGTCCATCACATAGTAGAACCCGCCGAAGTCCGGATCCGCGTTCGCTCCTACTGAGCTTCCAGGCGGCAACAGGAGATGGTCGACGTAGGACCACGGTCCAAGAAAGACGGTGGGATCGAGGGCACGCCGATACTGAACGGAACCCTTGCCGCCATTGAGGGCGCTCACAGGCCGAAGCAGCGCCTTGTCCAGGCTCATCGACATGAAGACCGGAACCGGATCGAGTTGTGCGCCTACGCGCGAGTCGCTCAGGTCGAACGCGTCGTATACCGCCTTGAACGCGGACACGTTGATGTTCATCCACTGTACTGGCTTGTCTGTGGGGTTGTAGATCGCGTGGGAGTGTCCCATACGCGTGGGAGCGCCGGCCGGCCCCTTCAGCAGGGCAGTGCGGCCGTCGACGGTGAACTGCGCCTCGCCGTCGAGGATGACGAACATCTCTTCGCATTGATTGTGGAAGTGCGCGCCGATTCCGCTCTTCGGCTCGATGATGCCGCGGTGGAGGAAGAAGAGATTGGTGTCGACAGCATCGAAGTTGAACAGCGCCATGTAGTCGAGTTGTCCGGCGCCTTTGTGCACGCTCGGCGACGGCCGGTAGCGAGCGGGGTCGGTGTGCACGATACGCTGCGCCAGAGGCAGCTTCATCGGATCCGGGGCAGCCGACGCCGGTCCTCCACGCTGTGCCAGAACCCCCTGCACGACCAACGGCAGGACGACGGCGGCGAAAATCAGTTTCTTCATCTCATACTCCTTGTCAGATCTCTGGTCCTTGGTCCCTGGTCCTTGGTTCTTGGTCCCAGTAAAGACGATGATGACCAACGACTGGGACCAACGACCAACGACTACAGGTCAAAGATCAACACGTCGTAGTTCTTCGACACGAACGTTTTTTCCAATTCGCCCCACACGGTGGCATGAATGTCGGACGTCACCCATTTCTGCCGCAACTCCTCGCTCTCGTATGCCAGCCAGAAGCGGTAGTTCATCCCGGGCGGTGCTGCGCCGACGGTGGCCACTCGGAATTTCAGCATCTTGAGATCGACGAATCCTGGAAACTTCATGGCCGCCGGGCGAAAGGTGGTCGTGAAGTAATGGAGCATCTGCGCTTCCTTCGCCGGATCCACGAGCAGGTCGAGGTGCAGTTGTATAGGGCCCGCCATGTCAACCTCTCAACAAATCAACTGTAGACGAGTCGTTGTCCTGTGACCGATGTCCGAACACGGTACAGACCGGTGACGGCCGTGATGTACAGCGTCTTCCAGTCGGCATCTCCCCAGGCACAGTTCGCGGGCTGTTCCGGAGGCTTGATTGTCCCGAGGTGTTTGCCCTCGGGAGTGAAGATCCAGACGCCGCCCGGGCCCGTGGCCCAGAGGTTTCCCTGTGAATCGATCTTCATGCCGTCAGGCAGCCCCTCATCTGGCGCGGCGGTCACGTCAGCAAACACGCGCCCGTTTCGAACAGAGCCGTCAGTCGACACGTCGTAGCGCCTCCAGACTCGATGCTTATCGTCGGAGTTCGCGACGTACAGTGTCTTCTCGTCCGGTGAAAAGGCGAGGCCGTTCGGGCGTGTCATGTCGTCGATAAGCAATGTCAGTTTTCCGTCCTGCAGCCGGAAGACGCCGTTGAACGGCAGCTCTTTAGATGGGTCGTCGTCGGCCAGCGGCAGACCGTAGGGCGGATCGGTGAAATAGAGCGAGCCGTCCGAACGGTACACAACATCGTTTGGACTGTTCAGCTTTCGTCCCTCGAACTGGTCGACGACCGTGGAGACCCGCAGATTGCGGTCGATGCGAACGACGCGGCGGTTTCCGTGTTGGCACATCACCACCGTCCCATCGGTGCTGGCGGTCGCACCGTTCGGTCCGACGAAGCCGCCAGCGGGCAGGTGATGACCGTCGTAGCCGCCAGGCCGCAGGAGTTCCTTGACCGTTCCGTTGGGCGACCACTCGCGCGTTACGTTGCCGATGACATCGCTGAACCAGAGGACGCCTTCCGGACGCCAGATGGGCCCTTCGGTGAAAGCGAACCCGCCGGCGAGCTTTTCGACTCGCGCATCGACGGGCAGCAGCGCGTCAAGCGCCGGATCGAGACGGACGATGCTCATAGGGGTTGAGCCACTCTACATGCTGACGTCTGCTTGTGTCCACGTCCCATCGACCAGACGCCACATCGAACCATTGGGATTCTGGTTTCGCAGAGCCGCTGGCAGGCGATCGTGCCGGACGTTGTCGTAGCAATGAAGTGCCGCAAACCGCCGCAGGGATGCCGGAATGCCGACGGCGGTAAAACCAGGATGACCGGTTGCGGGATATGGACCGCCATGGCACATGGCAGGGCTCACCGCCACGCCTGTCGGCATCTTGTCGTTCAGGAGTCGTCCGACGCGGCGCCGAAGCCTGGGTGCCAGACGCTCGTAGAGCGTCTCGTCCGCGGTTCCGGAATGCGAATAGATGCATCCGGTGAGATTTCCTTCCAGCCGATCGAGGACCTGTTCGGCCTGGGCCGCGTCGCGTGCGACGACGACCAGCGCCGCCGCCCCAAATGCCTCCGTCTGCAATTGTGCCGAAGCCGCCAGGAATTGATCAGCAGTCACCTCGAGAAGAGTACTCGGGTGCCGTCCGGCGCCCGGCGCCGGGCCTTCGGCGGTGACAAGCTTCGCGCCCGCCGAGCGGAGAATACGCACGCTTTCGGCGAGCGACTGCGCCACTCCCTCGGAAAGCATGACCCCTGGTGTGGAGCTGTCGAAAGCGGCCTTCACCCGATCGATGAAGGGCCTCACTCCTTCGCCTTCCATCAAGACGACGAAGCCGGGGTTCGTGCAGAACTGCCCGCTGCCCAGCATGCAGCTGGCAGAAAATTCCTGGGCGATCTTGTCGCCGCGCTCCGCCAGCGCCGCCGGGAGGATGACCACTGGATTGATGCTCGAGAGCTCGAGGTAAATGGGTTTGCCCGATCCGTCCGCCGCTGCCTTCAGCGCCAGACCCGCTGAGCGACTGCCGGTAAATGCCGAGGCGCCAACGCGGTGATCGGAGACGAGCCGAAGTCCGACGTCCCGTTTCACTTTATAGAGAAGCTGCACGGTGCCTTTCGGAAGGCCAGCCTCGTTGGCGGCTGCGAGCGCCTCCTGTGCGAGCAACCGTGATGTGCCCGGTTGGAGCGGATGCCCTTTGCCGATGACCGGATTCCCCGACGCAATCGCGGCCGCAAAATCGCCCCCGGCGATTCCAGCAAACGCGAACGGAAAGTTGTTGGGCCCGATGACGACGACCGGCCCGATCGCCGAGAAGCACGAGCGGATGTTGTTCTTCGTGTCAATCGTGGCCAGGGCCCAGGAACCGTCGCGCGCGGCTTGAGCCGCCTGCCTGAGCTGGTTTGTCGTCCGGGGCAGCTCGACGTCGCTCAACCGTGGCGAGGCCGGCAGGCCGCTTTCGCGATGCGCCTGTTCGACGAGCTCCTGTTTCCGTGATTCAAGACGATCCGCGAGCCGGTCGAGGAACCCGCCGATTCGGTCTCTTGGCACATCCGCAAGCGCCACGGCGGCACGCGCGGCGGTGTCGAGGGCGGCATCGCAGTCCGTCCATGAACTGATCGGGTACTCGCCAGGCAGTTGCTCGCCGGTGGCCGGATTGAGGGCGTGAAAGGTGCCGACCGCGTCGGCCGCGCGCCATTCGCCGGCGATGAGAACAGGTTCACAGCTTATGCTCGATACACTCATAAATGCTCCACGGTTGTCAGTGCGTCAGCCGCGCTGGCAATCGTCAACTTCTTCAGGGGATTGCGCAGCGGCCGCCCGAAACCCTCGAACTGAATCACCATGACGTCACCATCCTGCAGGCAGACACTATCGCCAAAACTCAGGCTGTGCGCACCAAAATAGTGGACGTGAACATCACCAGGCCTGCGGTGCGCGTCGAACTTGAAATGATGGTGCTCGATATTCGCCAGACTGTGACACATCTCCGCCTGGCCAGTGGCGACCTCCTTCGTCCAGATGCTCGTGCCGCCCCGCTCGATGGCGACCTTCCCGGTGACACGATCAAAGTCTGGATCGATCACGAGCTCGGGTCCAAGCGAGCATGTGCGGAGCTTTGACCCCGCAAGGTTCAGGTAGTTCTGTTTCTCGAATTTGTGATCGGAGAACTCGTTTCCCGCCGCCATCCCGATCCGGCGCGGCTTGCCTTCCGGGTCGATGATGTAGACACCGGCCACCTCGGCTTCTTCACCGCCGTCCAGCGCAAACGCTGGAACGAGAAGCGGTTCCCCAGTCGCGCGCAGAGCGGTGCCGCAGCCTTTGAAAAACCACTCTGGCGCGGCGCCAACCGTGCCCTCGGTGGGGTGTCCGCCGGCGACGCCCAGGCGGAACATCCGCATGCTATCGGTCAGTTCCTCATCGGTCCGCCCGTGCATCGACTGCCGGTTTGCGGCGCTGCCCAGGTGCGTCAACCCCGTGCCCGACACCAGACATCGTGCCGGTTCGGGATGGTCGATGGGCACGAGGAGCCGCCAGGGTGACGATCCTGCATAGACTGGATCGTAATCAATTGCCTCGTCGCTGAGCCGCATTTGTACCAGTTGCCGCATCGGCTGTTGACCAGAAATCGCCGCTCCGGCCAGTGCGTAGACTGATGCCGTGTTCGTGAGAAACCGCAGGCGAGGTCCATCGACCAGCGCCACGCGACGGGAGTCATCCCGTTGGATTTGAACAAGACGAAGCACGCGTGCATTTTATATTCGAAACTATATTTCGTATTACGAAACACTGTGATAGGGTGTGCCGAACATCAGAGCTTTGTTGCGAGGAGGATTCATGGGCCGGCGGTTCCTTGTGTTCGTATTAGGGCTGCTTGCCATCGTGCTGGCCGGCGGCCCGCCATGCGCGGCTCAAGGTTCGCGCGCGCCTTCCGAGAAGACCGCCGAACAGGAGTTGCGTCAGGTCGAGCGCGATCGCTTCGCCGCGATGGTGAAGCGCGATGCTGCAGTCATCGACAAGCTGCTGGCGCCCGAGCTGATCTATACGCACGGCGATGGCCGGGTGATCGACAAAGCGACATTTATCGCGGAACTGAAGAGCGGCGATTTTCAGTACGTCACCATCGAACCGACCGACGTCAGCGTGCGGGTGTTCGGCGACGCGGCTGTCGTGACGGGCGGCGCCGGCATGCACGTGATCAACAAGGGCGTTCCGGCGCAGATCAAGATTCGGTACACGAACACTCAGGTGCGCCGTAGTGGCTCGTGGCAGATGGTCGCATGGCAGGCCACGCGGCTTGCGCAGTAGGAGTGATAATCGACCCATGAGACTTGTCTACGCTGCGGTCGTCCTTTGGGTCTGCGTCGCCGTGGACATCGCCGCCGGGCAATCGCCGGCACCCGCGATTGGCCGGGCGCAGTTCGAGAGCCGATGCGGCGTGTGTCATGGCGGGGACGGCAACGGCGGGGAGTACGCGCCGGGCATGGTGGCGCGCCTTTCAACGCGCAACGATGCACAACTGGCGACGCTCATCCGCGACGGCCTTCCCGAGCGAGGCATGCCTGGTGCGCCGGCCATCTCTGAACCGGAGCTTCGAGAGCTCACGCAGTATTTGCGCACGCTCCGGCCTCGCGACGCTGCGGCGGCCCCGGCGATCGCTGCGGCCGATCCGGGCGGTGGCGGCCGAGGCGGTGGCGGCGGCCGGGGCGCTGCGCCCCCGAAGAAGGCCAGCTACGGTCTCACCGACGGCCGAACCATTGAAGGCATTCCTCTCAACCATAGAGAGGCCGACGACATTCAGTTGAAGACCGACGACGGCCGTGTCCAGCTTCTTCGGAAGGCGGGCAGCCGGTATCGCACCGTGACGTCGAAGGTCGATTGGCCGGGTTACGACGGTTCGCCGACAGGCAATCGCTACACGACGCTCACGCAGGTCAACAAGACCAACATCTCGCGACTTGCCCCGAAGTGGATCTACAACATTCCGAGCGCCACGCGACTGGAGGGAACCCCGGTCGTCGTCGAAGGCATCATGTATGTGACCGGTTCGAACGAGTGCTACGCGCTCGACGCCGGGAACGGCCGTGAGATCTGGCGTTTCCAGCGACCGCGCACGCGGGGGCTGGTCGGCAATGCGGCTGGGAACATCAACAGAGGCGTCGCTGTCGCGGGCGAGCGCGTGTTCATGGTGACAGACCACGCGCATCTACTCGCGCTGAACCGGTTCACGGGTGAACTGTTGTGGGACACCGAGATGGCCGACTGGCGCCAGAATTACAACGCCACGTCGGCGCCTCTTGTCGTGAACAACATGGTCGTTTCTGGCACCGCTGGAGGCGAGCAGGGAGTGCGGGGATTTCTCGCCGCCTACGATCAATCAACCGGCAAGGAGATCTGGCGATTCTGGACGGTGCCGAAACGCGGCGAGCCAGGCTCGGAAACCTGGATTGGCTCTGGCATCGATCACCCTGGCGGCGTGACGTGGATGACGGGTGTTTACGACCCTGAGTTGAAGCTGGTCTATTGGACGACAGGAAACCCGAGTCCCGATTACAACGGCGACGATCGTCTCGGCGATAACCTCTATGCCAGCGCTGTCGTTGCGCTCGACGCGGGCACCGGGCAGCTGAAGTGGTATTACCAGTTCACTCCGCACAACGTCTGGGATTGGGACGCGCAGCAGCCCACTGTCTTGATAGACACCACGTGGGAAGGGCAGCGGCGCAAGCTGCTCGTTCAGGCCAGCCGGAACGGGTTCTTCTATGTGCTCGATCGAGCCGACGGCAAGCTCCTGCTCGCCAAACCGTTTGTGAACACTCTGACGTGGGCGCGAGAGATTGGCGCCGACGGCCGTCCCGTGCTGAATCCCGAGAAGGTGCCGACGAATGA
>JAMQPK010000093.1 GCA_023717525.1 Vicinamibacterales bacterium
TACCTACGCGACATCCGTGAGCGCGCGGATAGGCCTTCCGCTTTGGCCCGTCCACTATCCCCGTATTCGTCAACGCAGCGTCGGCATCGCCTGCCGGCGTCGCGTGCACGACCGTGATGTCGCTGGGCTCGCTGGAGGGCAATGGGCACCACCGTCTTTATCGTCAATCCGGATCCGGACGAGCGGAAGTGGATTGCATCGGTTCTCACATCGGCGGCGATCGACGTGGTCGTTGTGGACGACGGCACGGCGCTGCTGACGCGTCTGGCGACCACCGAGGGCGCCTGCCTCATCGCGTGCACCGAGCCGGACGCTGCTACCGCACTCGAACTGGTCCGCGAACTCCGGAGCCAGGGCGAAGCACTGCCGGTCATTGTGATCGGGCCGCACAGCGCGTTCAGGACGGCAGTCGACATCGCGCGGCTGGCCTCGACCGACTTCCTCGAACGCCCGGTCAGCGCGCAGGAACTGCTGGGTGCGGTAGGTCGTGCCCGTAGTGTCTCGACATGACGGTGTCACAAGGGCACCGTACGTGGTCTAGGTGTATACACGGATAGTCGTGAGGGTGATGGTGTTGGAAGCTCCGGGGGCCGCTAATGCGGGTTCTCCGCGTATGAACCAAGGTCTGGTTTTTGCGGATTTACCGTTGCGACCAAAAAGAACAGGCAGCGCTTCGCTCGGGTAGTTGGCTCAAGCGCGACCCATCCCAGCAAAGAAGTGAGCAGCATCTTTCCAACGACAGGAGTCAGAGAATGAGTCTCCGAAGTTTGTTGTACGCAGCACTCGCCGCGGTCGGCCTGATCGCCGCGACTCCGGCCATCGCCCAGGCGCCGGCCAAGAAGCCCAACATCCTGTTCATCATGGGCGATGACATCGGCTGGATGCAGCCAAGCATCTACCACCAGGGACTGATGGTCGGCGAGACGCCCAACATCGACCGCATCGGGCGAGAGGGTGCGAAGTTCATGACCTATTACGCCGAGCAAAGCTGCACGGCCGGACGCACCGCCTTCTTCACCGGCTTGACCCCGCTGCGCGCCGGCATGATTCCGCCCCAATTGCCCGGCAGCCCGTCCTTCCTGCAGCCCGGCACGCCGTCGATTGCCAGGTTCCTGCTTGACCTCGGCTACAACACCGGGGAATTCGGCAAGAACCATCTGGGCGACCACTCGGCGGCGCTGCCGACGGCGCACGGTTTTCAGGAATTCTGGGGTTACCTCTATCACCTGGACGCGATGCAGGGCGTGAGCTTTCCCGACATCAACAGTTCGCCGACGGTTCAGGCCATTGTCGCGCCGTGCAAGAACACGCCGGTACCCGGCCTCAGCGACCCCCCGGGCGCGGTGGATGCGAAGACCACGTTGTGCATGATGCCGCCGCGGCCGGTGATCGCTTGCAAGTCTTCCGACGGCACGCAGAAGAACCAGAGCTGTACCGATGAAGGCCCGCTGACGCTGAAGCGCTCCGAGACCGTCGATGAGGAAATCTCGGCCAAGGTCATCGACTTCCTCGATCGCAACGATCCGAAGAAGACTAACAAGCCGTTCTTCGTCTGGTACAACCCGGCGCGCATGCACATCACCACCATGCTGTCGGACAAGTACAAGGCGATGGTGGGTACGCCCGGCGGCAAGGACTGGGGTTCCAACGAAGCCGGCATGAAGCAGATGGACGACAACATCGGCTATGTGCTGAAGAAGCTCGAAGAGATGGGCGAGCTCGACAACACCATCGTTGTCTTCACCACCGACAACGGCGCCGAAGTCATCACCTACCCCGATGGCGGCAACACACCGTTCAAAGGCGGCAAGCTGACCACCTGGGAAGGCGGCATGCGCGCTCCAGCGTTGATCCGCTGGCCCGGGCAGATCAAGCCGGGCACGGTCCTGAACGACATCTTCGCGTCCTACGACTGGCTGCCGACCTTCGTCGAAATCGCTGGCGGGGCCAAGGGCAATGACCTCAAACAGCAGATCATGGAGGGCAAGTACAAGGGAATCGTCAAGACCAAGCTTCAGGGGGTCAACCAGCTTGCCTATCTGACCGGCAAGTCCGCGACGTCGGCACGCGATACGTTCTTCTACTACGGCGGCGCTGTCCCATCGGCAGTGCGCTACAAGAACTGGAAGATCTACTTCGCGATGGCGTCCGAGGCCGCGACCGGCGGCTTGATGGGCGTTCATACCTTCCATTGGCCCTTGGTCAACAACATCAAGCGCGATCCGTTCGAGGGGTCTGTCGGTTTCCAGCCGTCAACTCTCCTGGGCCAAGGCGGCGCACTGGCCGGACCCTTTACCGCTTATATCTACGACTGGAACATCATTCCCATCGGCCAGGCGCTGTGGCTGCAGGAACTCGAGTCCTACGGTCCGTACCCCGCGCTGCAGTCGCCAGCGTCCTACAGCCTGGCCCAGGTTCTCCAGCAGGTTAAGGATCAGATGGCGAGGACGGGTAGCAAGGACTAGGACGTAGCAAGTCCGATAGCTAGGCAAAAGCATTTGTGATGCTGGTAGGCGGGCGGCTCGAAAGGGCCGCCCCTTTTTGTGGGAGACGATGATGAAGTTTGGTCGTTTGGGTGTCGGCGTGAAGGTCTTGGCTTTCACCGCCTCGCTGTTGTTTGCCGCGCAGGCTTTTCCGCAAGCCGATCCGCTGCCGTCCTGGAACGACGGTGTGGCGAAGACGGCGATCCTCGCCTTCGTGAAAGACACGACCACGCAGGGCAGTCCGAAGTTCGTTTCGCCGGCGGAACGCGTCGCCACCTTCGATCAGGACGGCACGCTGTGGGTCGAGCACCCGATCTACACGCAGGTGATGTTCGTTCTGGAGAGCGTGCCGGCGCTGGTGAAGGCCAAGCCCGAACTGGCCAAAGTCGCTCCGTATTCGACGGTGCTCGAACTGTTGAAGGGCGACCGCGCGGCGATGGCAAAGCTGACCGAGGCCGATCTCTTCAAGCTTCTTGCCGCGACGTCGACCGGCATGCCGGTCGAGACATTTCAGGCCGAAGCGAGAAAGTGGATCGCCGAGGCCAAGCACCCGCGCTTGAAGAAGCCGTACACGGAACTGACTTACCTGCCGATGCAGGAGGTGCTCAAGTACCTGCGCGACAACGGCTACAAGACCTACATCGTGACCGGCGGCGGGCAGGACTTCGTGCGCGTCTACTCCGAGAAGACGTACGGCATTCCGCCCGAGCAGGTAGTTGGTAGCGCTGGCGGCACCACGTACGGATACGGCAAGGACGGCAAGCCGTTCCTGACCAAGGAGCCGAAGCTGCTGCTGAACGACAACAACGCGGGCAAGCCCGAGGCCATCCACTTGATGATTGGCCGGCGGCCAAACATGTCCGTTGGAAACTCGACCGGAGACCGGCAGATGCTCGAATACACGAAGGCCGGTGACGGCGCGCGGTTGTCGATGCTCGTGCTGCACGATGATGCGAAACGCGAGTACGCGTATGGACCCGCGCAAGGACTGGCCGATACGAAGGTCGGCACGTTCAGTCCACAGCTTTATGCCGAGGCGACCAAGCAGGGCTGGACCGTTATCAGCATGAAGAGCGATTGGAAGAAAATTTTTGCGTTCGAGTAGCCTCACGCAGGCAGGACCCGATTTCAATCGACGAGAAGGGGATGGCATGAAACGCATGTTGACCGGGGTGCTCGCACTACTGAGCATCGCGCTTCTTTCGGGACTCTCACAGGCCCAGGTGCAACAGAAGCCGAACGTCCTCATCATCTGGGGCGACGACATCGGCTACTGGAACCTCAGCGCCTACAACCAGGGGATGATGGGCTACAAGACGCCCAATATCGATCGCATCGCGAAGGAGGGCGCGCTGTTCACCGACTGGTACGGACAGCAGAGCTGCACCGCCGGACGCGCGGCATTCATAACGGGTCAGTCGCCATTCCGCACAGGCTTGCTGAAAGTTGGCCTGCCCGGCGCCAAGGAAGGGTTGCAGGCGCGCGACGTCACGATCGCCGAACTGCTCCAGGCGCAGGGTTACATGACCGGGCAGTTCGGCAAGAACCACCTCGGTGATCTCGACGCGCACTTGCCGACCGTGCACGGTTTCCAGGAGTTCAAGGGATCGCTGTATCACCTGAACGCCGAAGACGAGCCCGAGCACGAGGATTACTTCAAGCGAGACGATCTGCGCAAGAAGTACGGAACTCGTGGCGTCATTCACACCTTCGCCAATCCGGACGGCACGCAGAAGATCACCAGCACTGGACCGCTCAACAAGAAGCGGATGGAAACGATCGACGACGAGGTCACCAAGGAGACGATCCGCTTCATGGCCGACGCGAAGAAGGCCGGCAAGCCATTTTTCCTGTGGTGGAACTCGACCCGCATGCACATCTGGACGCGTCTCAAGGAGGCGTCGCGCGGCAAGACCGGGCTCGGCATCTACCCGGACGGCATGGTCGAGCACGATGCGCATGTCGGCCAGTTGCTCGACGCGCTCAAGGAGATGGGCCTCGATCAGAACACGATCGTCATGTACTCGAC